>CAYHAJ010000142.1:0-30539 GCA_964354535.1 uncultured Pirellulales bacterium | reverse complement strand
GATTGCGGATTGCGGATTGATGATTCGGCGCGAATCTGCAATCCGCAATCGCCCATCCGCAGTCTGTCTTAGCTGGTCGTCAGGTTCCGGATCATCCCGTGGGCCGCCTCGTTCCTCAGCTCGAGCGTGTACTCACCGATCAGTTCACCGCACTCGTAGTCGCCGGCGCTGGCCAGCGGCTTGAAGTGGAAGCTGCGGCCGGCCAGCGGCAGCACGCTGATCCGGGAGGAATCCAAGAGCAGCACGACATCGTGCGGCACCCAGCGCGTCGTCAGGATCTGACAGACCCCGAAGTCGCTCTCGTACTGGCTAATGCGGTCACGGAACGTGGTGTCCGCTGGCGCGTAGCGGCGGCTGTCGGAACAGAAGGCGTTGATCTTGCGCTTCTGGAAGCCGCCGACCACGATCAGGTCGATGTGGGCGCTGCTGTTCTCCCAGATCCGGCGCAGGGCGTAATTGAGCTTCGCCTCGTCGAGGTCGTTGCCGGCCGGGAAACCACTGTCGCCCGTGCGGAAGAGATTGGTCGAAAGATGCGGGATGATACCCTTCATCGTCCGGCGGGCCGTGTCACTGCCCTGCGGATCGCTGGTGGGCAGGCCGCCATTGATGACGGTGTTCTCCAAGTCCCGCAGCAGTTCGCGCAGGCGGGCCAACTTCTGGTGCTCCATCTCGTCGGCCAGGCCAAGCTGGCGCGCTACGAGGTCGCTGCCGCTGACTTCGACCGCCGCCGTGAAGATCTGCGTGTAATTGGCGCACCGGACGCGATTCGTGAAGCGTGCCGCCGGCTTGTCATCGCCCTCCAAGGCCGCGTTGCCGAGGATGGTGAGGATCTGGTCGTCCGCCAGGTCCTCCGCCACCGTGCCGGCGTACCCGCGCACCACGGTGAGCGCATTGGCATTGACCACCGTCACGAGCATCAGCTCTTCGCTGCCTTCGGCCTGGATCTGATCCCCGACCCGGAACCGGCTGCCGTGGTCCACGTTGAACGTCGTGTCGACGTCCGGGTCCACCCAGGTGGCGTCGTCGATCGCATCCTTGTTGGGCAGCAGTTCATCCTCGAGCCACTCGTGGCGCGGACTGGTCGCCTCGTGCAGCGGATCGCCCAGCACCTCCAGCAAAGGGGCCTCGTGCGGCGAAATGACGTGGACCAGATCCGCCACATCTTCCGCCAGTTCCGGCAGAGTCGTTCCCGCCGAGTACGTCGCTTTTCCCGTAAAAGCCATGTCTGTCTCCTTGTCAAAAGATGGTAAATCGGTTGCGGTTGCGAGGCTTGTCTCGGTCGCGTGGCGCGTCCAGCGGCAGATGCTACGCTCGACGCCACCGGTTGACGAAGCGAGCCGCGCCACCGACGGACGTTTGACGATCGGTTACAGCAGGTTCTTGCGCAGCCTGAGGTAGTGATGCAGGTCCGCCCGGCTGCCCGTTTGCGCCGCCTTCTGGGCTGCTTGTTCGAGCGTCGCTCGATTGGTCGCCACGCGGTCTTTCACGGGGGCGGTTCTGCGTGGGGCGGTGGTTTCGGTTGGTCCACCGAACAGATAAGCCTTCTCCTTTCTCAGTTGGGCGATACAACTGTCGATGTCGGCCGGAGTCTTGCCGCCCATCCGCGCTTTGGCCACCAGGACGGCGGTCTCCAGATCGACCGCGCCAGCGGCCGCCAGCTTGTGTGTCAGCTTTTGCTCCAATTGCAGTTGGTCCAGGTCGCGCGACATCTGCGCGATCTTCGTGTTGGCCTCGGCCAGTGGATCCATTTCCCTCTCCGGATGATTCTCCTCGTTTTGCACCTGACTGTCGCTCATACCATCCCTTTCTATGATTTACGAAGTAGGATTCATGATTTGCGATCTGTGAGGTCGGAGTGGCGCTGCGTGGCCCCCATCTGGAGTCATAAATCGAAAGTCATAGATCCTGATAACCCAGCTCTCTGAGCACCTGCTCGGGGGGAACGCCCAACTCTCTTTTGATTTGTGCTTCCTGGAGCTTCTCCATCGTGTCCTCGGGCATCGGACTGGCAAAGGCGATCTCCACCTCGCGCTCCGCCTCGCTCGTCGGGTAGACGCCCGCGGTGTCGAGGAGGCTCAGGGCCATCCGGCAGATCTTCTTGAGCCCCTCACTGTAGGTGTGGCGCCTGCGCTCGTTTTTGCTGAGCATGCCCATGAACGTCAGGCGCAAGGCCACCGCACTGGTTAGATTGCCGAGCCGGTCCTTGAGGATGCCCGCCATGACCGGAGTCACGCCGCTGGTCTTGTCCAGCGCCTCGCGGATCTCCGCGATATGGAGGTCCTCGCTGGGGGCCGCCGCGTCACCCCCGAATTCCTGAATGGAGGCATCCGGATTGTCCGTGTGCCACATCCGGCCGGGTGCGACGGGCTTGTCTTCGAAGCCCTCGATGCCCTTGCCGAGGTACATTTTGAACGACTGAAATGTGATCCGGCTGGCCCGGTCGCTGAGCCTGGTGTTCAGTTCATCCTGCAAGGGGATCAAGGGCTCCACGTCGCTGACGCCCTCGTAGTAGTACGGCTGGGCGATGTTCTGGATGTGCACCACCGGCAGGAAGCCCCACGGCACATCCCCCTCGGCCACGAGCTCCTTGTCCTCGTACCGCTGCCAGTGCTCGGCGGAGGTGATCTCCGTCACGGCGACAACCTGCCGCGTATCGGCCCGGTATCCCGTGCCGCCGAGCAGCCGCGACAAGAACGAGCCCCGATTGCCTACGGCGTTCTTCCTTTGCTGGAAATGTTGCACATAGAACCGGATGACCCGGTAATCGCCTTCATCCAGGACCGGCAGTGCTCGGGGCGCCTCGATCAGTTCCAGATCGATCGCCTGTGCCAATTGCAGCACGGAGGATAGGGGAAGTGCCGAAGGCGTGGAAGGTGTGGAGGCAGTACGCGGACCGGCGAGGGGAGGGCCGGGCCGAAGACAGCAATCGACGAACCCGTAGACGCTGCCGAGCACCGCCATATCCTGGAAGAACGCCGGACCGCCGTTGGCCGCGAACAGCGCCTTTACAATCGCTTCAATCTCTTCGCGCTTCCGGCTCTCGGGGGCCCGGGAGATCAGGCTGATAGGCCTGCCGAACAGAAAATCCGCCGCCGCGTTGACGCGCCAGGCGATATCGTTCTCGATCACGACTTCTTTTCTCTGAACATCCCGCAGGGCGCGCGAGCCGAACACGCCGCCCAGGGGGCCGCGGGCCAAGCCGGTGATCCGGGCCGGCAGGCCATACTCCTGGGCCTGCACGTACCCTCGTCCGGACTCACGGGCCTTACGTTCGGCGGCGCTGCTCTCCGTCAGAGGGACCATGGGATTGGCGTAGTAGTCCCACAGACGCGAGAAGTGCTCGTGAACCATCTGGGCGTGTGAGTCCACGAGCCATTCGAGGAAGTCCGCGTCGAGCTGCTGACCGAAGATCGCCAATTCGAATCCCATATTCCCATCGTCCTTTCCGAAGGAGCCCGACGCGTTCGGTCGGGTCCCCAAACGCATTATTTCGCGTTTGGGAGCCCTTCGCGTCGCTGCGTCCCTCTACCCTTGGGCGATGTTGCACGAATCTGACGAAAATTCTGTGTGCGGGGCGGCCCAGAAAATGATGTAAGTCTTTGTTATACAGAGAATAAAAAATTTTTGCGGTGGGAACCATTTCTACTTTGGCGGTGTTGCACGAATTTGACTATTCCCACCCGCGGGCAGGGGATTGTGACGTGGAAAGAAGGCGATCGGATAGGGGTCTGGAGAGATTCTCGCGGTCGGACCGCAGAACTTCTCCGTTCGCGGGCCGCATCTTCTTCCTCGATACCCTGCTGCACCGTAACGTGGAACGGCAGCTTGAAGGTTTTCGACTGGGATCGGCAACGGCAAACAGTGATGCAGCGCCTGGCCGCCGCACGGATACGGAAACCGCGCAGGGGCATTGCGGTTGGAGTTGCCATGGGTGTTGCGGCTGTCCTGATGCTGGCGGTGGGATACGTGGGCATGAGTCTCTTCCAGGGCATGGACCCCAACGTTACCGCCCCGATGGAAGCCACGGCGCTCCGTGCATCGGTCGGGGAGGATTTCCTCCTGGCGTCCACCGATCCCACGACGATTCTCCTGACCGGGCCCACGCGCGGGCGGGTTCTGAACGATCCGATGCTGACGGCGCACTCTCTGTGGGTGCCATAGCGGGTGGAAACGAAGAACAACTCAATCAAGGAGAACAGAGATGAAAGCGAAGGGAAACACAAAGGCAACGTGGGTTGTGGCGGTTATACTGGGAAGTCTTGGCGCTCTCCTGGCGGCGGCCGAGAAACCGGAGACCGTGCAGAAGTGGGGCGCGGGACTCGAACTCCTCGTGAATGGCAGTTTCGACGGTGTCGTGGAGGAGCAGGGTCCCGGTGGGTGGTTCAAAGCCCTGGCACCGGCCCAGACCGATGGTCTGCAGGCCGGGATGGAGCAAGTCCCGCAGCGGGGCAATGTGGTCTTCATGGAACAGACAGGGGTGAAGGTCAAGGTAGCCAATAACTGGGCTCAGCGGGTGCAGACGATTCCCGTCGGGGCCACCGTCCGGGTCACTGCGGACGTCAAGACCCGGAACGTGCCCGCGGACACCGGCTTTGTCATGGTGCAGTGCTGGGACGTGGCCGAGCGACTTCTCGGGGGGGCGAGTTCCCAGAGCGTCGAGCCCATCGGCGGGACCGAGGATTGGAAGCGCATCTCCTTTGACTTCGTTGTGCCCCCGGGCACCGACGCCATGATTATCCGTTGTGGCTTGGCCCAATCGGGCAAGATCTGGTTCGACAACGTCACAATGAAGGCGGTCTCGGCGGGCGACCTGCGCCAGCGTGCCCCAACGACATCTTCTGCATTAGCGACCCCCAACCGAGGTTTCGAAGCCACCGCAGAGTCTCTGACGCAGTTGCAGGGCGTCCAGAAGGTCAGCGAGGGTCTGGTTACCTATGCGCAGCGGGAATTGGGCCCGGAGGTCCGCATCCGCAGGGAGGTCTTCGCCCAAGGCGGCGGGCGCTTCCAGGTGGTACTGTACCTGGACCTCGCGAAATCTCAGTGAGTGCGGCGGGGCCACCGTTCGGAGTACCGCCTTTAGGCGGAAGACCGCGCAAACGCGGGACTCCCAACAGCCTTCATTTGGCAGGGATTTGCGAAGTTCTGGGGGCGGAGACCGTCTTCATCTGGGGGAGCCGAGGTGCTGGGAGCGGCTTGGCTATCGGTTGTGGTTCAGGAGGTCGATGTCTTCCCGCTGGAGAAGTTGGATGATTTCCGCTTCGGTGGGCAGGGCCTCGATCGCGCCGAATTTGGTGCAGACCAAGGCGCCGGCGGCCGAGGCGAATTTGACGGCCTCGCGCAGGTCGTACTTCACGGCGCAGTAGGCGGCCAGGGCGCCGGCGAAGGCCTCGCCGCTGCCGGTGCGGTCCACCACGTCCACGTCGAAGGCCGGCATATGGTCGGCGCCGCTGCGATCCACGATTACGCACCCGCGCGGACCCATGGTCAGGACCGCACTGCGGACACCGCGGGCGACCAGGTCGGAGCCGATCATCTTGACCGTGCGGATATCCGCGCCGGATTGATCGGTGATCTGGGCCGCACTGGTCAGATTGCAGACCAGAACGTCGGCGGAAAAGTACTCGGAAGGCAGATCGACACCCAACCGGTCGGTCTGCTCGATGGGCTGGGCGGGGTTCAGGATAATCGGCGTGCGGTGCAGGTTTGCGCAGTGAATGGCCGCCACGATCGCCTCCTGGGGCAGGCAGCCGTGGATCAGGCAGACCTTGGCCTGGGCGATGAGTTCCTCGGCCCTCTCGATGTCCGCCGGCTGCAGGGCGCTGTTGGCCCCCGTATAGTGACAGACGGCGTTCTCGCCCTTGGCGTCGACGAGGGTCACGATGACGCCGGTGCTCTTGGCCTCGGCGCAGAACACGTACTCCGTGTCGACCTTGTACTCGGCGAGGCTCCTGAGGGCCATTTGGGCGAAAGCGTCACCGCCAACCTTGCCGATCAGGGACACGTCGCAATGACACAGGGCCGCTTGCACGGCCTGAATCGGGCCGGGACCGGCGAGGGCGCAGGACAGCGCTGAACCGCCCAGTTGCTGGCCCGGGGCCGGGATCTGAGAACACCGGATGGCCAGATCAATGTAGGCGCTGCCGATGACAACGACTCTGGGATTCCGTTCCGGCATTTTCATCCTCGACAAATCGTTTTCCAGCCGAGCAATATAATGTCGCCGCGGCGCGGACACAAGCTTTTTCGGACCCCCGCCTTCGCGGGGGGAGCCTGCCCCCGGCCGGACCGGGGGCAGCCGCCGTCACGCCGCCGATGGGCCCGATTGGCGCAGCAGCCAGCGCTCGATGACGGCCACAACGTACTGCACTTCTCGGTTAGATAAGGGTCGGCCTTTAGGGATGTGATGCCATTTCTCCAAGCAGCCGCGACAGCAGGGTGCTGTAGCATGCTGGGCGATGAAGACCGGGTGATTGTGCATGGGGGTCTGATGACCGTCGTTGGCCAGCTCGGCGGGGGCCAGTCGCTTCTCGATGAAATCCCGCGCATGGGCTAACACGGCTTCCAGCCCCTTCTCGCGCAAGTATGCCGCCTCTTTGCCCCGTAGGCAAAACCGGCGGCGAAACTCCGATTGCCCCAAGGCCTCAAATAGCTCATTCAAGTCACGCATTATCGGCCCCATGCCGGTCCTGTGGCGCGGCAGCGTCATTCTGGCGGACTGTGTCGAAGAAGCCCATCTTCTTGAGGTATTGCCAACAAACCCTCGAATTCGTCCATCCAACCATCCCTGTCAGAAACCAACCCCGTGCGGCCTTACCAACGATGGACGTGCAGAGAACGTTCTCGCTCACGCCACCGGTGGTACCCTGTGCCAAATCCCTGGTACTTGCCGCTCACGCTCCTCCACCTTCATCATCGCCAAAGAGCACAGTTATGCAAGCACAATCATGCTCTCTTCTCGTCTGGAAGCGGGGCCAACGATGCTCCGGCAAAGTGGCCATTGAAGGCTCTCTGGAGGATGCCGGCGTGGACGTGCTCGACGCGGCTGCGAAAGGCTCGGAGACCTTCCAGATCCTGGGATACGGCGCCGAGCCCACTGTAACCCTGCTCCAGCGCGACGATTCTGGCATCGAGTTACCGCAGGACGGGCTCGACTTCGCGGCGAGAGTCTCTCAGACCCTCCAGATCCTGGGCCACTGTGCCCAAGCTGCTATAGCCCTGTTCCAGCCCGACCGTTCGGTTCTCCAACTGCCGCAGGGCGGATTCGAGCCGGCCGGTGTCCGCCTGCCAGCACTGTCGCAGATGCTCCACCCGTGTGTGCAGCGACTGGCACTCGCTGGTCAGTTCCGCCAGTTTCTCCCGGGTATCACCGTCGGAAAGGCCTGTTTGCAGATGGGCCACGCTCTCCCGGAGTCTCTGACACCAGACAAGGGTGGGCACCGCCACCCCGAGGGCCACCAAGCCCATGATAATGGATACGGTTGCCATATGTCTCTCCAAGTCTCCTCTGCGTTGCAGGGGTTGACCCTGATCGAACAGCACGGACAGCAGATTTTCCCTGGGTAGCTGGACGGGGTCCGAGGCGCCCGCCGCGCGCGGTGCCGCCGACCCCAGGAACAAGACTATGCACCACAAGAGAGAATATCCGCCCATCGCACATCCTCGTCACACGCTTCTGCAGAACTACCCCGTGTGCATAACCGGATGCCCCTTCTCCTTGCTCAAGCTATTCTGCCTCGTCCGCGTAGCGAATGTAGCACTTCAGCGAAAGCGTCTCGCCGTTGCTCAACTGCACGTGGAGCACCTCCGTGAATCCGCCGGTTTCGGGGCGCGGCGGCGGCGTGATTTCGACCCCCAACTGATAGCCGCCGGCAATCGCGCGCTGGCGCAGCACCCTGGCAATGCCTTTCTCCGACGCGGCGGACTCGATCTCGAAATCCTCGCCGTAGTTGTTCACGACCGACACTCGGTTGACACTCGCCTGCTGTCCCGCGGGATCAAGAAGGATCAGGGTGGACGGCCGTAGGTCAAAACGCGGCCTGGTACCGAAAGGAATCGTCACTCGGTCAAGTTCGGGATGCGTCAGTGTCATCGCGACGACGCCCCCGGAATACTTGCGGAGCTTGCCCAGATCGACTTTCGGGTGGAGCACCCACTGGGTCGCCTTCTTCGACGCGTCCACCTCGGCGGTGATGCTCTCTCCCGTGGATTGGAAGGCCGTGATGGAAAACGGCTGCTGGTCGAGGCTCGTGACCGTGAGCGCCGGGCAGCCGGCGTTCTCTTGGTCGAAGACCAGGCTCAGCCGGGACGGCTGACAGTCCACCTTGGGCACGATCAGAGCCTTGAGGGTCAGGATCACTTCGGCACTCGCAGGATCGTTGCTGCGGAGGCGAAGCTGCTTGCTGATCAGACCCTCGCGCCAACCCGTATCATACTCGACCTTCAGCGTGCCGCCGGCGCCGGGGGCCACCTCCTCCCGATCCAAAGTGGCGACAGCGCCGCAGCAGGTTCCCACGTCGGTGATTCGCAGAATGCCCTCACCCCTATTGGTGAACTGGAACTCTCCGGTGTACGTCTTGCCCCGGGTGACTTCACCAAAATCGTAGGTCGTCTCCTGGAACACGAGTCTGGGCCCTGCAGGATCTGTCTGGATGTTCTGCCTGCTCCGTTGCCCGGCCGCGGCCAGGCCCGTTCGGCCCGCGTCGGCCTCCAGGCTTTGCTGCTGGCATCCGGTCGCTGCCCAGGAACTCAAGACAACGACCCCATACAGCCACTTCTGACGACAGCGCTTCATAGATACACCTCCTACCCCATGGCGGGTTGATGATTCCTTATCATCGCGCCTACGCCTGCACGTGCGCCAAACAGGGAAAGGGGCTGGCGCCGAGCGCCAGCCCCACAACGTGCGTCGCCTTTCCTTCCCTGCTCCCGTGCCAGAAAACCCCGCGCGAGGCGGATCTTCTGGGATCGCTCGTGACGTGGTCTCCCCATCGGAGAGGCTAACCCGAACTACTCGTTATTCCAATTGCCATCGCTGAGGACCACGTCCGTCGGACAATCGAAGAAGCGAACCTGGCACAGCTTCAGATGGTTATTGTCATACTCCCAGTATTCGCCCTGGATGATGTCACTGAAGATGGGGACGCGTACATACACCACCTCGATAGTTCCATCTGCCAGCATGACCTCGACCTTGAAGACGATAGTCAGCAGCTCCGCCGTGACGTTGGTGAAGGAGGACTTGCCCTTCTTCCGCGTCAGGATGTCCGCGCCCACCTGCTGCACGGAGGCGTAAGCATCCGGATTCATGATGCAGGCCTTGTTCAACGTCCGCAGGAAGGTCCCGGGCAGAAGGCCCGCGAACGTACTATCCACCAGCTCGGCGCAGGTGGTGATGGTCGCCGAGCCCCCCGGTTTGCCCAGAGGCCGCACGAACACCGAATAGTCTGCCTCCGTATCGGCGTCTCCCGGGTTGCCCACGACGTAGGGATCGAGTCCGGGATTCGGGAGTTGGAACTCCCCGCGACCATCCGTCGCGTTCTTGTCCAGGACGGCAAAATCGGGTCCTTCCGTCAGGTAGATGGCGGTCGTGCCCGACAGCGGCAGGAAGATGGTGCTGCCACTGGCGCTGTCCATGTTGACGCTCTTGGGGTTGGACACGCCGATGATGTTCAGCGTGCCGATCAACTTGGCTTGGGGGGCCCCATTCCCCCGGTTTCCGTCAGGCCCCGCAAAGACAGACAGCGAGACCATACTCAGGACCGTTACTACGGCCACCACACCCAGAATCATCTTGCATCTCATGTTCTTTCTCCCTTAGTAAAGTAGAATTTGTTGTACGTTATCCCCTTCATGGGGAATCGGCGACTTCTGCATTTTGACGTCGCCCGTGTTACTCTCTGCTCCGTGTCTCGTGCCCACCTCCTTTCCTTCTTTGGTTCAGCCGCATCCCGTGCAGGGATCCCCTCCCCGCGAGGGGAACGCGACACACACCGGATTTGCCGCTCGCTACTCGGGCAGGGTGTGCCGGGGAATTGGAGGGCCACATGAGGCCGGTATACAGAGTGGCATTTCGCGCTCCCTTCACCCGCCCTGCCTGCGCTCTTGGCAGCTTGGCGAGTCGCCCAAGAGCGTAGGGGCATCCTAAACGCCGGGGTGGCAGCGTCAATCCAGTAGTTCTGATGTCCGCAATACCCCTGCGGATGTCCAACGCCAAGTCCCGCGGCCGGAACGCGGCACGGGCAAAGTCGGACGGCCCGGGCCCGTGTGAGCCACGAACCCGACGCTCTCCCTCCCGATACAGGTAAGAAGGGGGAAACCGGGTTCTGGCCGGTCTCCCCCTCTCCTCTCGACGGGGGGTGCGATCTCCTGCCGCCGTGGCCCCGAGGGGTCCCACCGGAGCTGGGATACCTCCGCTGACTCGCCAGAGCCAGGGAAAGCTCCACCACGTGGCGGGAATCCAGCAGGCAGGAGGCGATCGCTCTCCTCAGGCAACTGGGACAGCCGCCGGCCAAGGGCGCATCAAGTGATGTGCTACCCCAGTCATCGGTTCGCTGTCCTCCGTTAGTCCGTCCAATGAGCAGGACTATCGGCCGTTCCCCTCTCCGTCGGCACATCATGGAAACGAACCTCGAAAAGCTTCAGACGGAAAAGTCCGTCTGTGCGCCAGGTTCCCCCGGCGCGCCAACTATGAAGGGATCGGTTCCGGAGTCCGGGGGCCGGGACTCAGCCCGACTATCCGCCTTGTGCTCACCCCAGAGGCCAACACCGTCTCCCTTCATCAGGTAGGGCGCGATCTTGCCGGCCAGAGGCACGGACATCACGCCGCCCGCGAGGCTATTGATGTTGACGTTCTTGGGATTGGCGACAGCGGGGATGTCCAGGGTGCCGAGCAGGTGAGCCTGGACGGTTCCCGTACCGAGGGTGTAGTCACGCTCGGCCAGGGCTGTCAGCACGGCCATGGTCACGAGCAAGACGCCCGTCACCAGGCTGAAAGCCATTTTGTGTCGCATGTTCTATCTCCCTTCAGAACAGATGTTGTGCTATCCCATCGGATGGGACTGCGCGACATCTCCGTTTCGATGTCGCCTGTGCTCCTCTCCACTGCCGTCCTTGTGCCTACCTCCTTTCTTTGGCCCAATCGCGCCCGTGTGCAGGGGCCCTTTCCCTGCGAGGTGGACGCCACACACCAAGTCTGTCGGTCGCTGCTCCTTTAGGACGTGTCGGGGAATTGGGCTGCCGTATGAAGCCGCCGTCCGGAGTGGTACCTCGCACTCCCTACACCCGCCACGCCTTCCCGCGTATCGATCCAACAACACGCAAGAGCGAGAGGGTAGCGAACATCCTAAACGCCATGATGCCCGTGTCACTCAGGCAGTCCGGCGGCCCGCAAGACCCTGCGGATGTCGACGCGGGGGCCCGCGGGCAGGCCAGACACCAACGAATGTGTCACCGTTCCGCGTAGCTCCGTTAGTCGTCGAGCAGGAAGATGCGCATTTGGCAAATGCGGAACTTGGTCTTCTGATCCAGCGTCCACAGCATGTCCTGGTATCCATCCCTGAGCAGTTCACCGGTCTTCTCCGTGAACTTGGAGGGTGCGTCTTTCCTCAGCGTAAACTCGTCCCAGAGGACATAAGCAGATCCGTCCCAGTATGCACTCGTCCAGTGTACTGAGCTGTCGAGTGGCCCCTGCAATCGGACCCATATTTGCACTCGCCAAGTGGGCGTCGTGGTGGCGTCATAGGGGAATATGATCCCTGGGTTGAGTCGGTCTTCGCCCACTCGTCCATCGGTGCCGTCATGGTCCAGTACGGCGTACGAGTCTCCACCATGCACGAAGAATTGAGTGCTGCCGGTTCTCAGCACAAAGACCCTGGCACCTTCGCCGCCCTCGAAGTTGACATTCTTTGGATTCGGAACACCAATAATGTTCAAGTTGTAGTGGTGTCCGTTGGGAGCCCCGTTGCCGGCGAAGGCGAGCATCGAGACCATACTCAGGACCATTCCTGTTCCCAACACCGTGAGAATGATTTTGTGTCTCATCTTCTTCTCCCTTCATTATAAAGGTATGCTGTCTGACGGGAATACACGGCATCTCTGTCTTGATGTCGCACGCGTTCCTCTCCGCTTCCGTCCGCGTGGCCACCTCCTTTCTGTGGCTCGGCCGCATCCTCGCGCAGGGAGTCTCCCCATGCGGTTGGCACGCGACACACACCAGGTTTATCAATCTCTGCTCGTGTACGATGTGCCGGGGGAATCGGGGCGCCACATGAAGTCAGCGTTCGGAGTGGCATCTCGCGCTCTATTCACCCGTCACGCCTTCCCTCTGTCAACGCGATAACACACCAGAGAGGGATGGTAGGGAGCATCCTAAACGCCACGGCGGCCCTGTCAATCCGACAATTCTGATGCCCGCAAACTGCTCAAGGAGGCATCGGGGAAACCCCCGGATGGAGGCAGGCTTCCCGTAGCAGAACCGGGGCCTTCTCGGGGAGAAAGACTGAACGGCGTGTAAATCGGTTGCGGTTACACGGCTCGTATCGGTTACGTGGGCCCCAAACGCAAAAAAACGCGTTTGGAGACCCCATCATGCGTGCGGCGGCGCAAGCGACGCCCGACGCAACCGTTTGACGAAACGAGCCTCGCAACCGCGGCACGACCACACGTCTGTTTACCCGCCAGATTGACGTAGCCCCGGTGGCAGGGTCGTGCCGCGCATCGCTCAACTGTCACCGGCGCAGGTGTCGCTCGAAGAACTGGGTGACGAGGACATCGACCTGCGGGTCTTTGAAGCCGCCGTGGCCGCCGCCTTGGACAGTGTACAGGGTCGCTTCCAGGCCGGCCTTCTTCAGGGCGTCCAGAAGAAGCTCACTCTGATTGTGTGGCACAAGTGGGTCCTTGTCCCCGTGGACAATCAGGAAGGGCGGATCATCCTTTGTGACGTATGTGATGGGGTTGGCGCGCCGGGCCTTATCCTTGTTTTCCTGGACCGGGCCGCCAATAAGCTTCGCTTCCGGCGAGTCGGGCGCGTCGTGGTGCATCGTGCTCGGGAAACTGCTCATCTTCGTGAAGTCGGTGGGACCGAAGAAATCGCAGACCGCCTGTACCCGGCTGGAGACACCCGCGTTCGGGCCGACGTCGAATTCCTTGACACCGCTTGTGGTACCCAGCAGGGCGACCAGGTGTCCTCCCGCGGAAGAACCCCAGACGCCGATGCGGTTCGGATCATAGCCATGCTTGGCGGCATTCGCCCGCAGCCAGCGAATGGCTGCCTTGCAGTCCTCGATCTGGGCGGGAAAGATCGCATGCTGGCTGAGCCGATAGTTGACACTGGCGACCGCGTAGCCTTTCGCCACGAAGCGCAGCGCCGGCGGCCGCTCCTTGCTGCCGCCCAGCCACGCGCCGCCATGGATCCAGACCATCAATGGCCTCTTTCCGCTCGAATCTGCCTCTTTGGGTAGATACAGGTCCAGTTTCTGCCGCTCATGGCCGCCGGGGACGTACTCGATGTCGCGCAGCACCGTCATTTTGGATAGGTCTGGCTGACCAGGCTGCCGCTGGCCCGCCGACAGCCTCTCGCCTGCCATCCCCATAACCACCGCCATCACCATGACGACTCGATTACTCCTGTATGCGTGATGATTTGTGGTGCTGCCCATCGTCTTTTCTCCCGATCATAACTCTCTCGAAACGGCGCACGCAGTCTACCGCACCGGGCTCGTTTGGGCAAGGGAAGACGGCGCGCGGTGCGAGCGCTGGGCAGACGCATGAGATGCGACGGAGGCGCTTGGTGAGCCGGCAAAAGGGTAAATCACCAGTTATTCGTTACATGGTCCTGCGGCGCGAACACAGGATTTGGCACTGGTGCTGCTGCGGTTCGCGAGTTGGAGGAACGGCGTTACCCTCGACCGGCACGATCGATTTCGTCGGGTGCGTACCATGCACCGTCCCCAATGACCCGACCTGCAGGCGGTGCGTAGTACGCACCGCATGACTATCGTTTGGCGGGCTTCTCAGCCCCGGGCGCGTCGGGTAGTTTCGGCGTCAGGAAGGCCTGCGCGTCGAGCGGAGCGCTCTCATTGGCGTGCCAAACCTGGCCGGTGGTCGTGTCCACGAGCCAAGCCTCGTTCTGGGTGGCGACCAGGCTGAACCGGCCGACCTGACCCAATAGGCGTTCGCGCACCGTCGCCCCCGTCACCAGACCCAGCGTGACTGTCAGCAGGACGCCGATCATCATACTCTTGAAGTCAATACGTACTTTCATGATGATTGCTCCTCTTCTCTGTCATGGCGATCCCTACCCACCACAGGAGTCCGCGTGTCGCTTCAGGTTCGATATCGATATCTTTCATCCTCGCGTCCTTGGGCCAGCTCGGCGAGTCGCCTCATGCGGAGGCCGTCGGCGCAGACCGGCAACGGCGACTTCGCCGCGCGTAGAACCATCGCCAGGGTCCGGCCCTCAATCTGGGTCCGGCTAACGCAACCGCTGGCCAATGCCAGCGGCGAGCCGGCCGAGCAGCTCGCGGGTCAAGTTATCGGCGCCTTCGACCGTGACTTTGACCGTGGAGCGTCCGGGATAGATCGGCTGGATTTGCACCAGGACGCGGCGGTCGGCCAGCGACTTGCCAAACAGCCAGCGGCCGGCGTCGGAACTGCCTTCCTGGACGAGGCTGACGCCGGCCTCCTTCAGCGCCGCTTCCACCGGTGCGACAATACCGGCGGGGGCCTTCGGCACGGACAATTCCTGGCTGGGTCCGCCCACGACCGGGACGACCAGCCGCATTTCCTGCCGCATCTCCTCGCTCAGGGGCGTCGGCGCGGCGGTGGGCTCGCGACAACCCGCCGCGGCCAGACACACGATGGGGAACCCATCCCGAGGCCCCCGTAGAACCAACGTGATGTCACCTTCAGGGCAGATCTCCCTAAATCCTCCTTCATCATAGCCCCCACCTGTCTTCGGGGCAAGAATCGGGAAAATTTCCACGCCTGCAAGCCTTTTCCCGACCGTCAGTTATGTGCGACGATAGAAAATATTATATAAAAAATTAACACCCGCGCTTGACCTTCCCACGGCTTACTATTAAACTATCATATATAGTTGCGTCTATATAGAACGCACAGGACTAAACGGGAGCGCGGATCGCGGCCGACAGAGCGGCGCCGTTGAGGAGTTGGGAGCATGGGACGGTTGGGGAGTCTGGCGGTGTTGGAGAGCCGGGGACCGGTGGCCGAGGAGGCGGATCGGCGGGTGGTCCGGCGGGAAGGCTTCGAGCAGTTGCGGGAGCGGCTGGCCCTGCTGGATCGCGAGGACCGGCTCCTGTTGAAGATGCATCTGGAAGCGGGCAGCACGCTGGACGAGCTCGCCCAGGTGGCCGGCACGAGTCGGTCGGCCGTGTGCCGGCGCCTCCAGCGGCTGCTTCGGCGCCTCGGCGATGAAACCTACGACCGCTGCGCGCAGGACCGCACCTCGTTCAGTGAGCCCGAGTTGGCGGTCATTCGGGATCGCTTTGTGCGAGGCCTGTCCCTGGCACGCATTGGCCGGGACCACCATCTGTGCCATTACCGCGTCCGTGGCATCGTGCAGAGGGCCCAGCGGTACGCCGGGGCCGCATGAACATGCGTCATTCGGAAGGGAGAAAAGGGATGGCGATCTACGAAGTGAGAAAGCAATTCCCCTGGCGGGGTCCCCTGAGTGAAAAAGCGGTTCAGGTGTGCCGGATGTTCGGGCTGACACTGGACCGGCTCACGGCCCGAGCGCCGGTTCACACGTGCCGCGTCGACATCCAGGCCGGGGACATCGTGTACCTCACGGGTCCCTCCGGTGCCGGCAAGAGCGTGCTGCTGCGGGAACTCCAGCACTGCGTGCCGCGCACCGCGGCGGTCCATCTGGCTCGCATCGGCCTGCCCCGGGACCGGACCGTGATTGACTGCTTCGAAGGTGATGTCCTCACCGGCCTGCGGATGCTCAGCACCGTCGGTTTGAGCGATGTCTTTTCCCTTTTGAACCGGCCCGACCGGCTCAGCGACGGGCAGAAGTACCGCTTTCGCCTCGCCCGGGCCGTGACCGCCGGTAAGCCGTTTGTCTTTGCCGATGAGTTCTGCAGTGAGCTGGACCGGATTACGGCGGCGACCGTGGCGTACAACGTCCATCGGCTGGTCAAGCGCACCGGGACCACGCTGGTGCTGGCGTCCAGCCGGGACGACATCCTCCTGGACCTGGCCCCGGACATCATCATCGTCAAAGACTTTGGCGGGCCCGCTGAGGTGATCTATAAGACGCAGAGGTCAGGACGAACAAGATAACACCGGGGTAGGGGAGACGAGAATGCATACGTGTTCGATCCACAAAGAATTGGAGATCGTGCCGGGCGACATGGGTGACTACCGGTCCTTGGCCACGTACCACTATCGCGACGGCCGACCTGCCGTCATCAAGGCGGTCTACACGCTCCGGCGAAAGGGGTCGCTCGGACTGTTTGGGCGCCGGCCGGCTGGGGTCATCGTGTACACGATGCCGAACGCGCGGCTTGCGCTTCGCTCCGTTGCGACGGGTGGGGTATTCCGTGGGCTCGACCGACAAACCGAACTGAAATTGCTCAACCGCCACGTCCGCTGCATCGCGCGGGTGATTATCGATCCGCGGTTTCGAGGCATTGGTCTGGCGGTCCGGCTGGTGCGCGAGACCATGCCGAGACTGAACGTCCCCATCATCGAAGCCCTGGGGGTGATGCCGCTGGTGAACCCCTTTCTGGAGAAGGCCGGCATGAGATCCTTTGCACCCCGAGTCTCCGCCGCCCAGGTCGAACTGCTCGAAGCACTCCGTGCCGCGGGGATCGAGGAAGACGACCTGGTGGACCCCCAAGTAGTGCAACGGAAGCTTGATCGGTTGGGCCGGGGAGCCGGCGACTTTATCGAGGCTCGGGTGCGGCACTTCCTCAAGAGCCACGGTACGCGCCGGACCATGCCGAGCGGGCTCGAACGAACACGATACCTCCTGGGCCGGCTGACACACCGTCCGGCTTACTATATCTGGTTCAATCCCCTGTGCGATCAGCCCTTCCGGTCCCTGAGGTCCTTTACGTCCCTTGCCCAGGACCCAAAGGGCCTAAGGAATCGACGGCGGTTCAGCCACAAGATCGTCGAGATGGTGGAGCCAATCATCACGGCCCATCCGTAGGGTCGCCGGGAGCACGCTCTTTGACAAGTCCATAGAGACTCTTCTTGTATTCCCAAGGGTAATTTCCCCGACGAGACTGTCTCCCGAGCGGTACGCCATCTCCTTGGGGCCGTGCCTTCGGGAACTCAGTCGGCCTGCTTACGGCGCAGGGGGCTAATTGCCGGGCGGCTTTGGGGCTCCCCCATCGGCGGAGTCCGGCTGGGGATGATCGGTGAAGCCCATGCCCAAGGCGCGCTTGATGAGGTCCACCAGGCCGGTGGCCTGGAGCTTCCGCATGATGTTCTTGCGATGCACGTCGATGGTGCGCTTGGAGCGATGGAGATCGTCGGCCATTTCAAAGCTGGTCCTGCCGGCCAGAATCATCTGGAGGATCTGGACCTCCCTGGGGGTCAGGGCTCGGGGGCGTCGGCGCGGAGAAGTGCCGACCTTCGCCAATTGCGTTTCCACGGCCGCCAGGAACCGATCCTGCTCCACCGGCTTGTCGAGGCAATCGCTCGCACCCGCCTTGATGGCTCGAATGGCATCGCAAATCGCCCCCTGCTCGACAATGACCATGCTTTGCATCCACGGCACCATCCGTCGGACCCGCTCGAGCAGATCGAGTCCCTCGGACTTGGGGCCCTGTAAATCGAAGATCAGCAGGTCGCAAGGCCGGGCGCTGAGCTTATCGATGAATGCCTGCTGCTCGGAGAACCCGCTGACCAATGCCTCACCCGGTGCCAACGAGGCTTCCAGCATAGCCTGAAAGCAGGACTTTGGCTCAAAGACATAAATCCGTTTGCGGGATCGATCTTTCATTGCTCCTGCCACAAAACAAAATGCCTTCTAATAGGCGATTGCCACCGGCCGGATGTTGAGAGGAGAATGATTTTTTTACACCGGCTCTTGCCCTGCCGAGGTCCGGCGTTCTTGCGGGCTGAATCTCCAACCGCTGATCCGACGGCCTGAGGGGTGACATCGTACAGAGGCCGCACCGGTTCTTTTATCCGTATAGATACGTACTTTTGCGTCTGTGACGCGGATGAAGAGGGCGCGTAACAGGGACCCCGCGAGCGGCATGCCGTTTGTAGGGTGCCTATCACGCACTTGTCACAATGATCCATCTCGCAGGATCGTGCCAGGCACCGCTCACTATTGTTTTCTTTCGCGTTTCTCCATCAGGACCCGGGAGATGCGGGTGCTGAGCTGGCGGGGGGACAGGCGCAGCAGGCCATGAATAATTACCTTGTTCAGCACACTTGGCACCACCACTGTCTTGCCCTTGAGCATGGCTTCATAGCCGGCCTCGGCGACCTGGCGGGCGGAGGCCAGCGTTCCTGTGAGATTGACATCGCTCATCTGCGCGGTGCAGGTGAATTCGCTCTCGGTTGGTCCGGGGCACAGGACGGTGACGGTCACACCGGTGTGGCGCAGCTCGTCGGCGAGAGCTTCGCTGAGGGACAGGACGAACGCCTTGCTGGCATAATAGATGGAATTGAGCGGGCCCGGCAGGAAACCCGCCATCGAGCCGAGGTTCAGAATCCGGCCGCTGCGACGGGCGACCATGTCCGGCACGAACAGCCGGGTCAATGCCGCCAGAGCTACAATATTGAGTTTGATCATCGCCTCGTTGATGGCCCAGTCCTGTTTGTGAAAGAAGCCACGATATCCGAATCCGGAGTTATTCACCAGATAGTCGACCGGCACGCCCAGTGACCGAACCTCGTCATAGATCTGCTGCGGGGCCTCGGCTTGCGTCAGATCCTTGGGCAGGACATGCACCCTAACTCCATGTGCCGTCTCAAGTTCCGTCTTGAGCGACTCCAGCCTCTCCCGGCGCCGGGCGACCACGATCAGGTTGCCGCCATGCTCGGCATGAATCCGGGCGAGTTCGGCCCCGATCCCGCTCGACGCCCCCGTCACCAACGCCGTCTTCTTCTTCTTCTCCGCTGCCATAATCCCACCTTCATCGGTCCTACGAGGACCCTGCTGATCGAGATGGTGCGTCGTACGCACCCCACGTGGAGGAGTTCAGAATAACGGCAGGGTGCATCGTAGCACGCTACTACTCCGCCCGTCCTAGCTGGTAGGTGCCACGCCCAAGCGCAGCTTGAGCGTGCTCTCTGTGGGCGAGGGAGCATGGTCAAATAAGTCTGGCCGTGGCACCCAGGAATTACCGAAGTTGTTTGTCAAGACTCAGGAGAGTGCGTATCATGCACCGCTCTGCTCACCTATTGCGGTCGTGCTCAAGCCGGTGTGCGACGGCGAGTGCCAGCCGGGAGACGAGATCGCCATACAGAGGCAGGACAACGATACCCACGCAGGCTCCCGACGATCTACTTGACCTCCGCCGTGGCGGACAGAGGAGCACGCGGCCGACCGCGCTCGTCAAACGGGATGTACTCCCACTCCACAAGGCCGTAGCGGAGCGAGACCTCCTCAATGTGAATGGATTGACCGTCACTGCGAATCGACATGGGTGTCACCGTCATGATGACGACGTCCTTGAGCACCATGCGCATGTAGGTGGCACGGCGCTCGGGAAGCAGCTGCGT
Source organism: uncultured Pirellulales bacterium (assembly GCA_964354535.1). Lineage (GTDB taxonomy): Bacteria > Planctomycetota > Phycisphaerae > Sedimentisphaerales > Anaerobacaceae > PLanc-01. The sequence continues at coordinate 10,832 of CAYHAJ010000142.1, read as the reverse complement.
GAAATGGATCTCCACTTGGCCGATCTTCTTGCCCTCTGCACACGCGGCCCCCAGAGCCGGCGTAGCCGCATCCACGTCCTTGATGATCGTCAGCGCGGAGAAATCCGGCTTGCCGGAGAGGCGGCCCATCTTGGTGATGGTGTTTTGGCTGATGGCATACCCGATGTACAGGGCCTCAACCCACTCGTAGTGCGTGGTATCGACGGATCCGCCCTTAATATCGCCGATCTTCACGAAGGCCGTATCGCGCTCTTGGGCCGGACCGAGCTTGCCCAGAAGGTCGGGCAGGACCTGGTTGACCCTCATGTACCTCTCCGCGCGCAGGAGATCGGGGTCCAGTGCATCCGACTGGGAAAAAGCCTTTTGCCCGATGGGCAGGCACACTACGGTGGCCACCGTCACGGCCGCAACGCCTAACCACAGAACATTCACTCTACCGATTCTGTCCATGTTCGGCTCCCTGAACTTGTGGCACGATCCTGTCGTTGATCAATATCGACTCCGGCCCAGAGCATCCTCAAACCGCAGGACATAGCTCTCATAGAACGTCTTGGCCTCCACGCCGGTGATGTGGTGATTTCGGTCCAGGTCGGCATCCCGGTACAGGGCCGCCAGCACGTCGTCGGGCAGGGGCGGATTCAGTTTCTCGGCCCGCGCCACCAGGTCTTCCGCCTTCGCCATGTGTGGGGTGGCGTCCGGGTCGACCATGTAAATGATCGCCCGATCGAAGAAGCTCTTGGGAATCGGGGGTTGGACGCCGCTGGCTGCCGGAGCATCCGCGGTTTGCGACCCGGAACAGCCCGTCAGAAGTGCCACGGACACCAGGGTAACCACGAGGATTGCCATCTTCGTCATAGGGACCTCCATGCTCATCTCTTGGGTGAATGAAGATTGTGGACGGCCGCGACGCCGCGGACGATCAAAAACGAAAGTAAAGTGTTAGGGCCAGAACCGGGTAGAACCGGAAGTTGCGCAGCTCGTCTTCGATGTCCCGCTCCTCTTCATCAAGATCCCCGCGCACTTGCGCCGCGAGCGCGGGATCTACATTCAGGGGGGACAGCGTCACGTCGGGAGACCCGACGAAGGCGACACCCAGGTCCATCGTCAGTCCCCAGCGGTGCTTGCGCGACAGCGCGTTACCCCAGCCGATGCCGACATAAGGCGCGATCGGATTGAATTCCGCTTCCCCTCGGATCCCACGCAGGTCGTCCCGACTATAGGTATGGCCCCCGATCTCCACCTGGTCCGCGACGGTCGCGTCCAGACAGATGTCGGTGCCGTCGAACAGGACGCCGCCGCTGAGCCGGAAGGAGCCTCCAAACACGTACCAGTCCGCCATCACCAGCGGATGCAGGAAGCTCAGATCCAGATCGTAGTTGACGCCCTCGATATCCGTCTCATAGCTGAAGTCCAGCCATTGCAGGCTGCCGCGCAGGTTCACTCGGGGGATCAGATCGGTAGTGACCTCGCTGCCCAGGCCCAGCGTGCCGACTTTGGCCCCGATGGCCAGCTCACTGAACGTCGCCCCAGCGGGAGCGGCCGCCAGCAGAATGATCACCAGGATGAACCCAAGAACCGTCGCCCTGCGTTTCATACTTGGCCTCCTTTACCAAAAGAACGAATCGATGGGACGTTGCTTCCGCGGCCGCGCACAGTGTGTGACAGCCTGCCGTGGTCCTCGACTTTGTCCTCATGTTCCGATGTCTCACAGGCCGCTCGCACCGGTGGCGTAGTCGAGACAAACCAGTCGGTTTTCCGTCAGACCAGCCGCAAATTACGATCTACTTTGGTGATTGTCAACCGGGCCCCGCAGGTATTTTTCAACTTTTTCTCAGGCACACGTTGTCACAAACTGACAAAGGAGCTTTCTATGACGAAACTGACCATCTCACAGAGGGACGCCGCAACGGGAATCGAGATCGCCGGGGTGGCCCAACGGCACGAAGCGCTTCGGCAAAGCCGGCCGGCGACGAGGGAGGACCTGCGGAACTATATCCAGCGGTCTCTGGGCCTCGACGTGCCGGACCAGCGGATCTGTCCCGGGCACAGCAGCCCGATGGACTACGTGTGGCACACCTTCACGGGTGATTCGCCTCAGTCTGCAGGGCAAGTCACGACCGCCGACGCGGTCGTCTGGGCCAACCGCGGCGGTGGTAAGACCCAGACGGCGGCGGTTGCGACGCTGCTCGACGCAGTGTTCAAGCCCGGCTGCCAGATCCGCATCCTGGGTGGCTCGGGCGAACAGTCCCTCCGTATGTACGAATACTTGGTCGCCTTCCTGCAACCGGGCTACCAGGAACTCCTGACGGAGCAGCTCCGCAAAGGCCGATGTCGGTTTACCAACGGCTCAGCGGTCGAAATCCTCAAGCAGTCGGCGACCAGCGTGCGCGGCACCCACGTGCAGAAGCTGCGCTGCGACGAGGTGGAGTTGTTCCGCGCGGACATCTTCGCGGCCGCCAAGTTCACGACCCAGAGTACGGAGACGATTGCCGCGGCGATGGAACTGATCAGCACGATGCACCGGCCCTATGGCCTGATGCAGAAGGAAGTGGCGGCGGCGACCAGCGCGGGCGTGCCAGTCTTCAAATGGTGCCTTTGGGAAACGATCGAGAAGTGTTCCGGCCGCAACTGTTCGCAGTGCCCCCTCTGGGGCGACTGTCAGGGCCGGGCGCAAGGCGCCGCCGGCTATCTGAAGATCGACGACTGCATTGCGCAGATGCGCCGCAGCAGCCGGGCAGGCTGGGAATCCGAAATGCTCTGCCTCCGGCCCTCACTCGACAACGTCGTCTTCGGTGACTTCGATCCGGCCCTCCATGTCCGGCCGGTCGACTACGACCCGAACCTGCCTCTGTATCGCACGCTGGACTTCGGCTTTGTCAATCCGTTCGTGTGCCTATGGATCCAGGTAGATCACGAAGGCGCGGTGCGGGTGATCGACGAATACATCCGCCGCCAGGCAACGATCGATGTTCACGCGGGCGAGATCAAGGCCCGCACGCCCTGCCCCGAGGAACGTGTCACCGCCACGTTCTGCGACCCCGCAGGTACCGGCCGGCAAGGCACCGATGGTGCCAGCGTGGTGCGCGAGCTGCGCAGCCTCGGCATCGTCACCAAACATCGCCGCAGCGCAGTCTTGGAGGGTATCGAGCTGATCCGCCGGGCCATTCGCTCCGGCGATGGCAAGAGCTCGCTGGTGATTTCCCCCAACTGCCCGCGTCTGATTGAAGCACTGCAGTGTTATCACTATCCCGACGCGACCCACACTGCCGGCAGCGAGCAGCCCTTCAAAGATGGCGTTTACGACCACCCCATCGATGCCCTGCGCTACTACTTCATCAACCGCCAGCACGGTGCTCCAACTACGACTCGGACGTACTGAGCAATTGCAGATCGGGGAGTGAGGAGGCAGGTCGTCGGTCCACCATCCCCAGTTGGGTTACGGGTTCGCGGCCCGATTGTAGAGGCGGATGTCGTCGAGCAGGCCGGACCAGAAGGTGCCGGGGGCGAGGGTGCTGCCGGCACCGAGGGTCAGACCCGTGGTGGACCCCTCCAGAAGAGGCTGGATGTCCTTGGCTACTTGGGCGCCATCGAGGAACAGCAGACGGTTCGTGCCGTCCCAGACGAGACCCACGTGGTGCCAGGCGCCGTCCGTGATCACTTGAGGCGATGCCAACGTCTTGCCGGACCGTCCCGGCGACTTCAGGTCGGTCGCCAGGTGGCCTTTCGTGTCGACGGAAAGCCAGTTGGCGCCGTTGGCCTGCGAGAGGATGACCTGTCCCCCGGCACCACCCTTGACCCACACGAAGACGCTCACCGGTCCACTCGCCGGGTTCAGGATCGGGCTCGTGGTCATGCAATCGTTCACTCCGTGCAATTGCAGGGCCCCACCGAGCTTGCCTCCCTGCGGTTGCCAGGTGGGGTTGCCCTGGATCATGCCGTCATAGCTGCCCATGCTGTCCCGGGCCAGGTTGCCGGCGGCCTCGTCGAGCTTCCAGTGGGCCAGCAGCCGGCTGTCCACGAGCCAGTTTGCTGCCAGAACGGCGAGATCCTGGAGGTTGACATGCCAGTCGCCGAGAGGCGTCGGGCCGATATCGACCGACCACTCTTCCTCCTTCCAGTGCTGGGCCAGGATGGCGAAGTCCTTGAGATTCACAACGCCGTCGCGATTGAAGTCAACGACCGGCAGAATCGGGACTTGCCAGAGGTCCTGCCCGCCGAGGCCGCCCGGCCAGTAGGTGCCGAAGTAGAGCATGGACCCATCGGCCGCCAGGCTGGGGTCTGTTTCGTAATCCGAGGTATTGATCGGCGCCGGGAGAGCCACCGCGGGTTCCCAGGGGTCCTCCGGCGTGGGCCGGCGGGCCATCCAGATATCCCGATCCAGGAAGCGGCTGTCGAAAAGGAGAACGAGATTGTCGCTGAAGATGCCGGGGGAAAGCTCAATGGTGATGTCATTGATGGCCCAGCCGAGATTGACGGGCGTTCCCCAGGGGCCGTTGAGGGTCGCGCGCTTCGTCACCCAGATGTCATAGCCCAGCCCGCCGGGACGGGCAGAGTCGAAGTACAGCGACAGGCCGTCGGCGGAAATGCTCGGGTGATTGTCGTAGTAGGAGCCATTGACGACGGGCCCCAGATTCACCGGCGGCTCCCAGGGGGCATCCTTGGACTTGCGCGTGCTGACCCGCAGATCGTAGCTGCCGTAGCCGGGACGATTGGAGCCAAAATAGAGCGACAAACCGTCGGCCGAAAGGGACGGCCCGGAATCGGCATACGGGCCGTTGACCGGCGCCGGCAGGGGCACGGGCGTGCCCCAGTCGCCGCCGGGCGTCCGGGTAGTCATCCACATATCCCAGTCCCCCTGCCCGCCGGGGCGGCCGGAGTCGAAGTAGAGCGTCAGGCCGTCGGGAGAGATCTCCGGAGAACCGTCGGAACTCGCACTGTTGACTATGGGCCCGAGATTGCGGGGCACGCCGAAGCGAAAGTCGGCGCGTGCCTCATGCGACACTATCAGAAGGACCGCACCAAGTGCGATCGCCAATCGCACGCTGGAATTGCACCCTGCTCTCATCGTCATCTCCCTTCCCTTTCTTTTCGCCTGCCGCCGGGCCGATCCGCTTCGTCAAAGCACAAACCACGCGCAGAACCGCCAATCTGCTGGGAACGGGACTGTGGGGCCTCATCTTTCACCGCTCCTATTGTCTATACCCTATCTTGCCTACGGTGAAATGTCAAGAGCTTTCCGCGACGCCTGGCCGGGCATTTGAAATTGAAATGCGGCCGGGGGGCGGTTACACTGCGGATTTGCGTGAGCAGGTAGTTCAAAGGAGTCAGGATGAAGATCGCATTGGGCACGGATCACGCCGGGTACGAGCTCAAGGAACGCATCAAGCGGCATCTCATGGAGAAGGGACACGAGGTCCAGGACTTCGGGACCTATTCGAACGAGGCGTGCGACTATCCGGATTTCATCTATCCGGCGGCGCTGGCCGTCGGCCGGGGCGAGTGTGACCGGGCGGTCGTCATGGGCGGCAGCGGCAACGGGGAGACCATCGTGGCCAATAAGGTCCGCGGCGTCCGCTGTGCCGTCTGTTGGAACGAGGAGCTGGCGCGCCTGAGCCGGGCCCACAATGACGCCAACGTGATCTCCATCGGGGCGCGGATGGTGGCTGTCGACCTGGCCCTCAAGATGGTTGACATTTGGCTCACGACCCCCTTCGACGGCGGCCGGCACACCCGGCGGCTCGACAAGATCGCGGAACTGGATAACTGTTCACTGAAGCCCGTACCGGTGGAGAAGAAATGATGTCTCACCCCAGAGGCACAGAGTTGTAGGGTGCGTACCACGCACCGCTCAATCCGCGAAAAGAAGATGGTGCGTGATACGCACCCCACAGAGAGAATCGGGAGGTGATCTCATGAAGTCTCATCGGTTACCACGCGTCCTCGTGGCAGCGTGCCTCGTGGTTCTGGCAGGCGGCGTCACATCCGTGGCCGCAGGGGCGAAAGACGTTTCGCTCGTCCTGATCGAGGCGGAGAGCTTCGACAATCCGGGTGGCTGGGTCGTGGACCAGCAGTTCATGGACCAGATGGGCTCGCCCGTTCTGCTGGCGCATGGGCTGGGCGTGCCGGTGGCGGATGCGGTCACGGCCGTGACGTTCCCGGCCGAGGGCAAGTACCGCCTCTGGGTCCGCACGCGGGAGTGGGCCGGCGCGAAGGAGGCGCAAGCCGCACCGGGCAAGTTCCAACTGCTCGTGAACGGCCGGCCCGTGCCGGCGGTGTTCGGGGCGCAGAATGCCCCGTGGCACTGGCAGGACGGCGGCGCGGTCGAGATCAAGGGCGAACAGGTCAAGCTGGCCCTGCACGATCTGACGGGCTTCGAGGGCCGGTGCGATGCGATCCTGTTTTCGCGGAATCCGGAGTTTGTCCCGCCGGAGGGGGGCGAGAGCCTGGCGAAGTTCCGGCGCGAGGTATTGGGTCTGCCCGAGCAGCCACAAGACGCGGGCCGCTTCGATCTGGTCGTGGTCGGCGGCGGTATGGCGGGGACCTGCGCGGCGATCTCCGCCGCGCGCTTGGGACTCCAGGTGGCGCTGGTTCAGGACCGGCCCGTCCTCGGCGGCAACAACAGCTCCGAGGTCCGCGTGCACCTCAACGGCCAGATCAACCTGCCTCCCTATCGGCGGATTGGTGATGTGGTCCGCGAGCTCGATCCCGACAACAAGGGCAACGCCCAGGCGGCGGCGCTCTATGACGACCAGAAGAAGCTGGCCCTCGTGCGGGCCGAGCGCAACATCCACCTGTTCCTCGATGTCCATGCATACAAGGTCGAGAAAGAAGGCAGCCGCCTTGTCGCGGTGGTGGGGAGGGATACAAGGACCTCCAAGGACTTGCGGTTCGCGGCGCCGCTGTTTGCGGATTGCACCGGGGACGGCACCGTCGGCTTCCTCGCGGGCGCTGACTTCCGGATGGGCCGGGAAAGCTGGCAGGAGACGGGCGAAACCCTGGCCCCAAAAGAGCCGGACAAGATGACGATGGGGGCCTCGGTGCAGTGGTACTCGATCGAGACGCCGGAGCCGAGCCCGTTCCCGGAATGTCCCTGGGCGATTGCCTTCACGGAAGCAAGCTGCGAGCGGATGACGCGCGGCGACTGGAACTGGGAGACGGGCCTGAACAAGGACCAGATCGCCGACTTCGAGGCGATTCGCGACCACGGTCTGCGCGCGGTCTACGGCAACTGGGCCTTCCTCAAGAACCATAGCAAGGACAAGGCCAGGTACGCGAACCGCAAGCTCTCCTGGGTCGCCTACATCGCGGGCAAGCGCGAGTCCCGGCGGCTCCTGGGCGATGTCATCCTGACGCAGCAGGATGTCCAGGAACAGCGGCCGTATCCCGACGGATTTGTCACGACGACCTGGTCGCTCGATCTGCACTACCCCGACCCCGCGAACACGAAGCATTTCCCGGGCGAGGAGTTCAAGACGATCGCCAAGACGCCCGCGATCAAGCCGTACGCGGTCCCGTACCGGTGCTTCTACTCGCGGAATGTGGAGAACCTCTTTATGGCGGGCCGGGACGTCAGCGTGACGCACGTGGCCCTGGGCACCGTCCGCGTGATGCGGACCTGCGGAATGATGGGCGAGATCGTCGGAATGGCCGCTTCCCTGTGCAAACAGCACGACACCACCCCTCGCGGCGTCTATGAGAACCACTTGGACGACCTGAAAGAGCTCGCCAAACGCGGCACCGGAAAACCGATTAACAAGGACGACCCCGCGTTTCAACAGGCCCTCGAAAACGGCAAGCTCGCCGGCGAAGGCTTCCGCCGTTGTCACGATTTCGTCGCCGGCTGGCTCGCCTACGCCGACCCAAAAACCGGCCTGATTCCACGCAACCTCAACCAAAGCAAAGATATATGGAATGCGCAGGACTCCGCCGCCGACAATTATCCCTTTATGGTCCTCACCGCCGTCATCACCGACCGCCCGATGTTCGAAGGCCGAATGCTCGATATGCTCCGCACCGAGACAAAGCTCACCTCCCGCATCGACGCAATGCCCGATACATATTCCTTTTCAAAGCAGGGCTTCCAGGACGACCAGCCCGAAATCTCCCGAATCATCTTCGGCTCATCGGAATACGTCAAAGACGGCCTGGTGCCGCTGACCGAATGGCTCGGCCAAAGCCCCTGGTCGCAGCGTATGCTCAGCATCCTCGACGATATCTGGAAGTACGCCCCAATTGAAACGCCCTTCGGCAACATCCCCTCGACAAGCCAGGAAGTCAACGGCGAGATGCTCCAGACTCTCTCTCGCATCTACTATATGACCGGCGAGGGCAAATACCTCGACTGGGCGGTCCGCTTGGGCGACTACTACCTGCTCGATAACCACCACCCGACGCGCGACGAAGACAGGCTCCGCCTGCGGGACCACGGCTGCGAAATCCTCTCCGGCCTATGCGAGCTGTACGCTGCAGTCAGCTTCGCATCGCCGGAAAAGAAGAAAGTCTATCAAAAGCCGATTCACGAGATGCTCGACCGCGTCCTCGAGATCGGGCGCAATGAGCACGGCCTGTTCTACAACTGGATAAATCCCAAAACCGCCGACCACGATACCGCCCTGGCCGACACCTGGGGCTACAACCTAAACGGCTTCTATACGGTCTATCTCATCGACAAGACCGACGCCTACCGCCAGGCTGTCGTAAAGGCCCTCGAAAACCTCAACGACCATTATAAAAACTACAAATGGGAAGGCAGCAGCTCCGACGGCTACGCCGACTCCATCGAATCCGCCCTCAACCTTTACAACCGCGAGCCGGTTGAATCAGCCGCAAGTTGGATAGACAGCGAAACAAAAGTGATGTGGGCAATGCAAAAACCCGATGGCGTCATTGAAGGCTGGCACGGCGACGGCAACTTCGCAAGAACAACAATTATGTACTGCCTCTGGAAGACAAAGGGCCTGACAATCCAGCCATGGCGGGAAGATATCGCCTTCGGCGCCGTCCAGGACGGCGACACTTTGAAGATAGCCATCCGCGCCGAAAAAGCCTGGCAGGGCAAGCTAATCTTCGACACCCCGCGCCACCAGACCATTATGAAGCTGCCCATCGACTGGCCCAGGATAAACCAGTTCCCCGAATGGTTCACCGCCAAGCCCGATAAACGCTACGAACTCCTCGACCTGACCGCAAACACCCAAAAGACCCTCACGGGCAAACAGCTCGCCGAAGGCATCGCCATCGACCTCGACGCCAACGCCGAAAAGCACCTCCTCGTACAATAACCCCAAAAAGCACAAGAAAACTCTGGACAACTGCCCCCCAATCTGATATAATACCCGTCTGTTGACGCATAGTAGCGCAACTTTGGGAGACCCACGACCCGCAAAACCAAGAATTCGTCCGCCCGTAAAATCAACTCATAGCCAACATCAACAAAGGAGGGTAATAGCAATGACAAAGCCATCTCTACTTGAATCGCACATTGACAGCGACATCGAAAGAGCAACGAGCATATGCTCGGCTCTTAGGCATGCTCGGCCCGGAACCAGGCGGGACCTGAAAAACTACGTCAAGGTCTTCCTCGGCATCAACGTCCCGGACAAGCGAATCTGCCCGGAGCACAATAGCCCCCTCGACTACCTCTGGCATACCTTCTCCGCCGACGCGTATTGTCATTCTGAGCGCAGCGAAGAATCTGGGCCCCGCAAGCTAAATGCCGACTGCATCGTCTGGGCCAACCGCGCCGGCGGAAAGACCGAGCTGGCCGCGGTCGCCACGCTCCTCGACGGCATCTTCAAGCCCAACTGCCAGATAAGAATCCTGGGCGGCTCGGGCGAGCAGTCAGGCCGAATGTACGAATACCTCACCGGCTTTCTTGGCCGCGGCTTCGAGGAATTCCTTTACGGCCACGCACTCAAAGGCAAGTGCCGATTCGCCAATAATTCGAAGGTCGAAGTCCTCACGCAATCGCCGACCAGCGTCCGCGGCCAGCACATCCAGAAGCTCCGATGCGACGAGGTCGAGCTTTTCGATGAGGATGTCTTCGCCGCCGCCAAGTTCACCACCCAGAGCACGGCCAATCTCATCGCCGCTATGGAGCTAATCAGCACAATGCACCGCCCCTACGGCCTGATGCAAAGAGTCGTCGCCGCCGCGCCCCAGTTCGGCACGCCAGTCTTCAAGTGGTGTATGTGGGAGGTGATCGAAAAATGCATCGACAGAAACTGCTCGCAATGTCCTCTATGGTCCGACTGCCACGGGAAGGCGAAAAACGCAACCGGCTATCTGAAAATCGACGACTGCATCACGCAAATGCGCCGCGCCAGCAGGGCCGGCTTCGAGGCCGAGATGCTTTGCAGAAGACCCTCGCTGGAGAACGTCGTCTTCGCCGACTTCGACCCCGATATCCATGTCCGGCCCTGCGATTACGATCCGAACCTGCCCCTCTACCGCGCGCTCGACTTCGGTTTCATCAATCCCTTCGTGTGCCTCTGGCTCCAGGTCGATAGCGACGGCATCATCCGCGTCATCGATGAATACGTCCGCAGCAGGGCGACCATCGACGTGCACGCCGCCGAGATAAAGGCCCGAACGCCCTGCACCGAAGAACAGGTCTCCGCCACCTTCTGCGACCCCGCCGGAGCGGGAGTGAATGACGTCACCGGCACAAGCGTCGTCCGCGAGCTGCGAACGCTCGGAATCGTAACCCGATTCAAAAGAAGCGGTATCCTCGACGGCATCGAGCTTATCCGCCGGGCTATTCGCTCCGGCGACGGCAAAAGCACCCTCGTAATCTCGCCCCGGTGCCCGCGACTTATTGAGGCTATGCGGAG
>CAYHAJ010000141.1:0-9174 GCA_964354535.1 uncultured Pirellulales bacterium | reverse complement strand
CGTGAATGGCGTTGGACTGCATGGGGTTACCGAGCCACGCCGAGAGATCGCGTTCCGTGTCCGCCCAACTGATCACGTGCGGGACGTCCACCACGTCGAGCGGTTCATACATCGCGGCCACCTCGCTCGGCGTCTTGAAGTTGTTGTCCGGATGCTTGAAGATCTCGTCGGGCAGATGCCGCATGAAGTCAAAGATCCCGGTGTCTTCCCACTGATGCTCGCCCAGGGTTTCGTAGTCCATGAAGAGGTTGACCACCTGGCCGCAACCGTTGATGGCACTGATCCAATGGCCAAACTTCGCCGCGGTCAGGGGCCACTCGGCCCAATTGCGGTTCGAGAAGCGGAACGCAATGTCGTCGCTCATCGAGTAGTTCTTCAGCAGCAGCTTCAGCCGCCGGCAGCCGCGGGGCCGATAGACGAAATTCGCGTTGCGGTAACCCAGGATGTGATCCGCCCCCTCCGTAAGGACCGCATCGAAGCAGCCCAGCGCCTCAACGAGCAAGGCCAGGTCGTTGTTGTAGATCAATTCCGTATTGCGGAAGACGGTCGGCGTCTGGCCGAAGAGCTCTTCGATGAGCTCCATGTGCTTCTTCACCTGCTCGATGAACTCCTGCCGGGAATACAGGAAGCTCAAGCTGTGATAGTACGTCTCGGCCAGGAACTCGACGCACCCCGTCTGGGCCAACGCATGAAACGTGCTCAGGACCTCCGGGCAGTACCGTTGCAGTTGCTCCAGCAGCACCCCGGTCAGACTGTAGGCGATGCGGAACCGCCCTTTGTGCTGCTGGATCAGCTTGAGCAGCATGCGATTGGCCGGCAGGTAGCACTTGTTCGCCACTTTCCGGCAGATCGCCGCGTTCTTACCCTCGTCGAAGTACCGGTCGTCGTTATCGAAAACCGTGTAGTGCCGCAGCCGCAGGGGCTGGTGAACCTGGAAGTAGAAACAAACGGAAGGCATGTCAACACCCAATCCTTTCGAAAACCCACCGATCCCTCTGTGCCCTCACATCGGTCAAGCAGGGACAAGCATTTCCTGGTAGATATCCAGACAGTGTCGGGCCGCGTCCCTCCAGCGGAGCTTTCGCACCTCGAAGTTGCCGTGGCTGCGCAGAGTCATCTGCAGCGGCGGGTACTTCAGCACCGCCACCATTTTATTGGCCATCTCATGGACATCCCAGAAATCCACCTTCAGCGCGTGCCGCAGGACCTCCGAGACGCCACTTTGTTTGCTGATGATGACGGGCACATCGTTGTCCAGTGCCTCCAGCGGCGCGATCCCAAACGGCTCCGAGACCGAGGGCATGACATAGAGGTCCGCCATCTTGAAGATCCGGTTGACATCGCCGCCCCGCAGGAAGCCGGTGAACAGGACCTTATGGCCGATCCCCAATTGCGCCGCCAGTTCGACCGACCGGTGCATCAGATCGCCCGAGCCAGCCATCACGAACTTGACGTTGTCCATCACCTCAAGCACTTTCTTCGCGGCCTGGAGGAAATACTCCGGGCCCTTCTGCATCGTGATGCGTCCGAGGAACAGGACGATCTTCTCCTCGTGGCGAATGCTGATCGGCGCGACCGACCAACTCCCGTTGCGCTCCACGCCGTTATAGACGACATCCACCTTGTCGCCCGGAATCCCATAGCGGCTGATCACAATGCCGCGGGTGAATTGGCTGACGGCAATGACCTTGTCGGCCCGTTGCAGGCCCTGTCGCTCAATATCGTAGACGACCTGATTGACGTGCTCTCCGCTGCGATCGAACTCGGTCGAATGGATGTGCACAACCAGGGGCTTTCCGCTCATGATGGCTACCCCCACCGCGGCGGGGTACGTCATCCAGTCGTGGGCGTGAATCACATCAAATTCTTCCTCAGCGGCCAGTTCCATGGCCAAGGAAGCATAACGATGCACTTCTCGATAGAGATCCCCGGCGTAGTCGACGCCACCCCCAATGTCCTTCTCCCCCGCGATCGCACCGGCCGCGGCGCGCCGCCCACGCAGAATCTCGCCGATCTTCTGATCATACGCCTGCGGCGTGGCGTACGGACGCAAGGGGGACATAATCGACCGGAACGTGACATTCCGCAGGTCGCGATCTCCGGCCCCGCCACCCGGCCCGCCACCGCGCGAGCCTGGAGTCAGCAGCTTGACGTGTGTGGCATATTGGCCATCCACCATCCGGGGCAGGACAAACGTCACCTTCACGCCGAGCTGATCCAGAGCCTTGGTCAATCCGTAGCAAGCGGTCCCCAAGCCGCCACTGATGAACGGCGGGAACTCCCAGCCCAACATGAACACACGCACGCACGCCCCCTCGTCGTTCGGTCCCATAGATCCTCACTCTTTCGAGCTTTGACAAGACTCGGTGTGCAGAGCCGCGGTGCGGTCGGCCCTCGGACGCGCACGACTCGACAACTACGCCACCATACGGTTCCGCTAATAATGAACCTATCGGCAACCGCCGAACCAATCTTCACTTTCGGGTGCAAAAAAATCGCTGCCGCACCTGGTGGCCCCTTCTTTCCTTCATCGGACGCTCGCCCGTGATCCGTGCAGAAAATCCATCGAAAAAATCCTGGTCGGACTACTGTTATCTGGCTTTTTATGGGTGCTTCGGGCCGGAGGTCTCCCGCGCGGGGACTCCGCGCCAGGGAGCCACCAGCGGGGATTATCGGACCGGACCTTGCTGCACGCCAGAGTCGAGTGAGGGAGTACCTGAACCCGCGCGGCACCGCCCCGGTAACGGACCGCCTATAAAAGCAGAGCCGGTCGCCTCGACGATGGACGGTGCCGTCTTGGGGTGGACCGACAGGAGCGGGTTCGACCCGCCCGGGGAGATCTTGCACAACAAAAATAGCTCCGCCACTAAATCCGGGTACGGCAGACGCCGATAGGCAAGGCAGAACCGGAGCCGAGCCGCAGCGGTTCGACAGGAGCCGCGGACCTGGCGCAGGAGCAGGGAGCAGGTAATGGAGGCCGGGTGGGACGGGGACCCCAGCGCGAACGGTGGCGTGGGCAAACCCGAAGACGCCGGCGGAGCAAAAGGTAGGCTGGCGGCTGCAAATGAGGCTGCCGTGCATTAGGGGGTAATGGATATGGACAAACACCGGAGAAAAGGCGGCAGAGGCAGCACGAGAGTCAAGGAGTACGTGGTGGTCGCTCTCGTGGATGACATGGAGCAGGCGAAAGAGTATGAGACCCTGCTTCGGCTCAATGACATTCCGGCCGTGATCAAGGAGCGGCTGGATAGCGGCGCCGACGAGAAAGCCGTCGCGATCATGGTGCCGGAGGAATTCCTGGATGAGGCCCATGTCGTGATCGAATCGCAGGACGCGTACGACGACCTGTGCGATTACGCCATGGACGAGGAAGACGAGCTCGATTTCGACGGCGACCTGTTGGACGACGAGGAGTTTTAAACCGACCCGGTTCCGTCGGCGAAAAGGCAACCGCTCGGCAGGCCCCCTGCCGCGGCCGGGCCATTGATTCCCAGCAAGGTGAAAGCAGTAGCATTATGCCAGAAACCGATGAGAGCAATATTGAACGCCGCAGTGGAAACGACCGTCGCCGCAATCTCTGCGACCGACGACACCATGACCTTGGCGGTAATCCCTACGACCCCCACTTCGCGGATCGCCGGAGCGGGACCGACCGCCGGCAGAGCGTGGTGGACCGGCGCCTGGGCTTGGACCGGATGCGCGGCCCGGGCCGGCGACGAAGTGATGAACGCAAAGCAGCGGAGGAGGGCCAGATGTCCGACGAACAGTTTGAGTTCATAATGGCCATCGACGAGTACAAGCGGGCCAACGCCCGCCCCTTCCCGACTTGGACGGAAGTGCTCGAGGTCATCAAGGCCCTGGGCTACCGCAAGGTCGCCGAGCCGCAGCCGCTGGCCCGGCACGGCGACCCAGGCAACAGCGGCGCCGAACCCAAAGCGCCGCCGCTGCCTCAACTGGTGGAGTGACGTTAGTCGACCTGATCCCACCAACTGAAGTCTGTGCTTGAGAAAACGCCGTCCATGGGGTAGTTGATTTCCCAGGTATCCGGCACCGGCGGCGGTGTGGGCGGCTCCGGCGGCGGCGGCGGCTCGGTCGAGCCACCCTGCTGGCCGCCCTGGTTCGCGGACTCGTGACGCGGCTTGTCGTCCTTGAGTTCGTCGGCGAGCTTGTCGACCGCCCGGTACACGATGTACGCGGAGCCGCCGAACTCCAGCACGGAGCCGATGACGCCCTTGTCGCGGAAGGCCGTCTTGTAGTCTTCCATATTGGAGATACCCTTCATCTCCACGGCGTTGCTGACCAACTCCAGAGGAACGAGCAGGACCCAGTCCAGCGTCCGGTCTGTCCCCTCGTGCGGCTTATGGCCGGCCGCCAGGTGGAACGGCACGCGGACCACATTGGTCACCGCCTCGCCGGCGTGCTTCAGGAGCTCCACGATATCCTCGATGACGAGGCCAACGCACCCGGTGACGTTGTCGAAGAGGCCCCACGTCAAAGCGTTGCCCACCTCCTCGGTAGTCTTCCACACGCCCCCGATGGTACGTCCCGTGAAGAGCAAAGGCCGCACGAGCGGGTTGTTGTCCTCATAAACGGGCTTGTTGGGGTCCGGCAGGCTATTGAGCGTGGCCAGATCGAGAATGGAGTAGACCGCGTAGCCCAGGCTGCCAATCGTGACGCCGGCCCGCTGGGGCACTTTGCCCGGTTCCTGGAGGAGTCCCTTGCCGTCGTTCGCGCGGAAGGGCTTGGCCCGATCCGAGGCGTACCCCAGCAGGAAGACGTTGGCACCGTCCCCGAGAGTCATCCCGGCCCGTTCCAGAGCCCTCTTGAGGTTTTCGCCCGAATTGCGGGACCCGTCTTTGACGGCATGGGCCCGGTATTTTCCGAGGTCCCCGCTCAAGGTCCAGGGCACTTTAGGTTCCGGAGCTTCCGCTCCGGCCCGGCCCGTCTGGCTCGCCAATCTTGGCTCTTCCCACAAGGTCAAACCGGACGTGCCGGAGATCAATGCTTTCTGGACCAACCCCGGACCGCGAGGCATCACGCTCCGCGTGGGGTAGGTACTCGGCGCATAGCCCCCCAGGCCGGGCGACGAGGCTGGATAGCCTGCTCCGCTTCCCGCCGGCGCAACCAGCATGGCGGGTAACGGCGCGCCCGCGGGCACGGTGGTCAGAGGACCTTCCAACGGACTCGGGGCCCTCGGCGCCGCCTCAAGGGCGGGCGCTGCGGGTTGCCGAATCTCCGTTGCCGGCTCGGGAACAATGCTCGCAGCGGCCACATCTTGCGGCCGCGGAGCGATTCCTGCCACGTTCGAGAGAGTTACCACCGACTCGGCGGGAGCGGTCGGCTGCCCGACTGTTGGTGCGGTCTGCGGGCTTGGGGCAGGCAAGATGCTCTGCGGCGTCGCGACGCCAACCGGAGCGCTGGTCGGGCCACCAGGCCCGGGGACGACAGGATTGTTCTGCGTCGGAGCAGGACCTCCGGCACGCGGGGTAGGGCCTTGCACGATCGGCACACCCTGCACGACCGGAGTGCTTCGCACAATCGGGACGCTTTGCACGATCGGGCCCCCCTGCACGATCGGGACTTGCGACCCCGAACCGACTCTGGGCACATTGGTTCCGTGCAAGAGTACCTTCTGGTCGGCCGAGTTCATCCGTGCCGCCAGATCTCTCATGTACGCCTCCGGGTTCATGGGATCGCGAATCCCGGTGGAGATATTGGTGGAAGATGGGTTCGCGCGCACCCTCGGGACATTGCTCGATCCGGCGTCGGACGTACCGGCCCCACTCGTCAGGATCGCCAAGCTGGCCAGCACAAGGGCACAAAGCCGATGGATCGAAGCCGCGAAACCCGGTTCGCCCAAACACAATCGGTCGTGACGTTGCGTGCGATTCATTTCATCGCCCCCGAACACTCATCCACTACCGACGGACTCCGGCCGTCACCAACCGTCCGTGGCGAACATCCTGTTCCGACGAGAGGAGAGATTTCTACCCCCGATTCCGTGCTGTCATTGTACCACGCGGCGGGCCCCGAAGTCAAGTACAATTCCCGGAGTATGGGACCTCAGCCCCAGCACCGGGACGGCTCGGACACGCGCGACGTCCTGTGAGATGGGTTCCAGCACAAAGCCGAGCGGCGACAAAGAAAACCGGGGTCGAAAAGACCGTCTTATGGGACCGGCCCCTCTCGTACCCGCCGGGCCGTCGCTCACATGGTACGGGCGCGGGCCAAGTCGGCGAGCAGCTCCACCTGGACCTCCTGAATTTCCGCCAGGCGCTCCCACTGGCGGGACAGCATGTGGTCCATCTTCTCGTTCAGATGGCGAATCTCCAACTCGGCCTTCAGGTTGACGCGGTAGTCGTGCTGGGAGCGCAGACGGTCCTCTTCCTCCTTGCGGTTCTGGCTCATCAGGATGACCGGCGCCTGGATGGCCGAGATGCACGAGAGCACCAAGTTCAGGAAGATGAAAGCTCAAGGCTCCACTGCTCGACTACTTCCTCCTTCGATCCTCATCGATCCCTCAATCCGCGTGGAAGCCGGGAAAAGCTGAAGGGAGTAGAAGCGGCCTGATTCTCTACCAGCGGTGGGCCGCCGCCGGGACTTGAGCCCGTTCTCGCAGGCGGATCGCATTCCTCGGACAGGCACAACGGCACACGCCGCAACCGTAACACCACCGCTGGTCGACAGCCACTTTGTGATTCGTGGCGCTGTAGGCCATCGCCCCGAACTGGCAGAAGCGCATGCACTGTCGGCAACCGACGCAGGCATCAGGATCGACTTGGGCAACGTACTCCGCCCGGAACATAATCGGCACGTCATGTGTCACAGTGCAGCGCATCGCCATACAGTCGGTGCGGTCGCAGTTGCAGATGCCGCCGATGAACGGCGTGCAGAAGGTCCAGACGCTGTGGCACAGCCCCTCCTGCTCATGCTCTCGAAACAGAGCCAGAGCCTGCTCGCGGCTCAAGACTTCGCCTCCCATCGCCTCGGGACCGCCCAGAAACGTTTTGTCGAGTCCCCGCACGATCCGGACGAATTCTCCGCCGTCGGGCGACAGGCTCACGCCGTAGCAGTAGCGCTTCTCCTGGCCCAGCGTGGTGTGCCGACAGATGCAGGCGGTTCGCACGATGTAGTTCACCATGCCAAAGATGCGCTCAATGTCTTCGATGGGCAGGACTTGCCCGTAATGGACGCGTTTCATTCTGGTGGAGATCATTCGGCTCAGGAGGCGGCGGAGAGATCTCGGAGCCTTGTCCAGTTGCTGGAGGCGCTCCACACCTGTCCTCAGCTCATTGCCGGTCATGAAATCCGCGATGAACCTGCGCCGACGGATGTCGCTGAGCAGATCGTCCGAGTAGTTCTTCGCCTGCAAGTACCACTTTCCTCCCTCGCCATGTTTCAGACAGAACTCGCACATGCTGCGCCCCTTCGATTCCGGCCCCGCTGTCCCGTTTTCACTTCAGTCGGGTCATTCTGGCCCGATCTTCCATCGTCCCGCCATCGGGCAGAGCATACTTCTCGGTCACGACGAACTTGTCCTCACTCACGCGCTCTGTCGTCCGGACCGAGGTCCCCTGCCCACCCGCCGACCACTTCCATTCGATGATTTCCGTCTTCCCGTCGCAGGTGCCGGTCCCCGTGGCCACGCAGCGCCAGCTATCGAATAGATAGTTTCTGTTGCGGAAAGCAATTGAAGATAGTTTGTGTAATGAATATTGACAAAGAGTCTGCTCCTTTTATGATGGGGAGAAGCTATCAACCCGAAAGGAGCAGACATGAGACGCCAGTCGATCCCGGAACAGTACTTCGATTTCGGTGAGAAGTCAACCCTCAAGGTGGTCATGGAATATCGTCGGAAATACGAGGCTCTCTCCGAAGTGCTGGACGCGAACCCCGACCTCTTGACGCGGGTCCATGGGGACTGGTCCCGGCTCCTCTCGACGTCACCGGAAGGACGCTCCGGCTACACCTCGGAACAACTGCTGCGGGCCTTGCTGGTGATGTTCGTCGAGGGCGACAGCTATCGGGACGTGGTGATCCGGATCGACACCCGTGAGTTTCTGCGGCATTTTGTGCGTCTTGGCTTCCGGCCCACCCTGGATTTCACGTTTCGGAGCAAGGCGCTCGGGACGCTGTCGGCCGAGACCCTGACGGGAATGAATCAGGTGGTGGCCCGCGATGCGGTCGCGACCGGCCAGATCAGCGGGGAAAAGGAACGGCTGGATACCACGGTTTATGAGACGAATATTCATTACCCCACCGACTCCTCGTTGCTGTGGGACAGCTTCCGCACGTTGTCGCGGCACCTGCGCCAGATACCCAAGGAGTTCCCCTCGTTGCACCTGGATCACCGGTTTCACGACAAGAAAGTCAAGAAGCTGGCCACGTTCATTGCCCGCAATGCCTCCGGCAAACGCCGGGCGACCGTACGTCAGGTCCAGCGATATTACCGGCTGCTGATTGCGCGGGTCCGCTGGATTCATGGGGTCGGCCAGACCGTCCTGGCCCAGCTCCAGGCGTTGGGGGAGACGGCGGCGGAACTGGCTCATTATCTGCCGCTGGTGGAGCGGATCATCAACCAAGCGGATCAGCGGGTGCTGCAAGGGCTGCAGGTGCCCCCGGATCAGAAGCTCTATAGTCTGTTTGAGGAACATACGGAGTTGATCCTCCGGGGCAAGGCCCGCAAGCCCATCGAGTTTGGGCACAAGGTGATGTTGGCGCAGACGGCCGAGAAGTTCATCCATCACTACCAGGTCTTGCCGCAGCGTCGCGAGGATCCGGAGCTGTTGGAGCCGGCCCTGGAAGCGCATCAGAAGCTGTTTGGCCACTCCCCCGACGTCCTCGCTGCGGACAAGGGGTTCTACCAGAACAGGGGACAGATCCATTCCCTGCAGACCACCATCCGGACCGTTTCCATTCCCAAGAAGGGCCGTCGCACGGCCCAAGAGGAGGAACGGGAAACCACGGAGGGCTTCGTCGACGGCCAGCGGTTTCGCGCCGGCGTGGAGGGCAGCATCTCGGTGCTAAAACGGGCCTTTAGCCCGACTTCGCGGATTCGGCTGGGTTTTGGATTTTTTTGAGGCGGAAATCCTTCCTGCCGGGGTCGAGAAAGCGGAGGGACGACCCGTAACCCGTTGTAGTGAAGACCCGGCCTCTTGGCGGCCTTGCAGGGGT
>CAYHAJ010000140.1:0-35665 GCA_964354535.1 uncultured Pirellulales bacterium | reverse complement strand
GGGGCGCCGACGAGCCGGCTGACGTTGTGCTTCTCCATGAACTCGCTCATGTCGAGCCGGACCAGGGCGTTGCGGTCGCCGAACATGAACTCGGCCAGCGCCTGGGCGAGCAAGGTCTTGCCGACGCCGCTGGGTCCGAGAAAGATGAAGCAGCCCATCGGGCGGTTCGGGTCCTTCATGCCGCTGCGGCTGCGCCGCACGGCCTTGGCCACCGCCGTGATCGCCTCATGCTGCGAGACCACCGTCTTGTGCAGCTCGTTCTCGAGCTCCAACAATCTCTGGGTCTCTTTCTTTTCCAGCCGCGTCAGCGGGACGCCCGTCATATTGCTGACGACCTCGGCGATGATCTCGGTATCGACCAGGCCGGTCGTCTCTTTGTTTTGCTCGTACCATTTCTTCTGGAGCTGGTTCTTCTCTTCGAGAAGCTGCTGCGCCTCATCGCGGAGGGATGCCGCTCGCTCGTAGTCCGCGCTGCGGACGGCCTCATCCTTCTCGCGTCCCAACTGCTCGATGCGGGATTCGAGCTTGGTCAGGTCGGGTGGGGGTGTCATATTCTTGAGCCGCACACGGGCCCCGGCCTCATCGACCACGTCGATCGCCTTGTCCGGCAGGCAGCGCCCGGTGATGTACCGGGTCGAAAGCTCGACCGCCTGGAAGAGGGCCTCGTTGGTGAACCGCACCCGGTGGTGCGCCTCGTACCGATCCTGCAGGCCGCGCAGAATCTCGAAGGTCTCTTCCTTGGAAGGGGGCTCGACGATGATCGTCTGGAACCGGCGCTCCAAAGCGCCGTCTTTTTCGATGTACTTGCGGTACTCATCGAGGGTCGTGGCGCCGATGCACTGCACCTCGCCGCGGGCGAGGGCGGGCTTCAGGACGTTCGACGCGTCGATCGCGCCTTCCGCGCCACCGGCGCCGACGAGCGTGTGCAACTCATCCACAAACAGGATGACGTTGGCGGCCCGCCGAACCTCGTTGATCACCGCTTTGATGCGCTCTTCGAACTGCCCGCGGTACTTCGTCCCGGCGACCATCATCGCCAGGTCGAGCACCACGATGCGTTTGTCTTTGAGGATCTCGGGCACCTGCTTGTTGACGATTTGCTGGCTGAGCCCTTCGACGATGGCGGTTTTGCCGACGCCGGCTTCGCCCAGCAGCACGGGGTTGTTCTTCGTCCGGCGGCAGAGAATCTGGATCAGCCGCTCGATTTCGCGTGTCCGGCCGATAACCGGATCGAGCTCATTGTTGATCGCCAGTTGGGTGAGGTCCCGGCCGAAGCTATCCAGGGCGGGTGTCTTGCTCTTGGTCTTGCGACCGACGGCTCCCGGCGGCATCTTCAAGCCGAGATCGTTGGGGGCGTCTTCCACGCCGGCGCCGAGCAGGTTGAGGACTTCCTGCCGGACGTCTTCCAACTTTAGACCCAGGTTCATCAAGACTTGGGCGGCAATGCCCTCGCTCTCCCGGAGCAGGCCCAACAGGATGTGTTCCGTGCCCACGTAGTTGTGATTGAGGGCCCGAGCTTCCTCGATGGCGTACTCGATGACCTTCTTGGCTCGCGGCGTCTGCGGCAGCTTGCCCATCGTGACCATATCCGGGCCACTCTTGACCAGCTTCTCGACCTCCAGACGCAGCTTCTTGATGTCGACGTCCAGGTTCTTCAACACCGTCGCGCCGACACCGCTGCCCTCCTTCACCAGACCCAGGAGAATATGCTCGGTCCCGATGTATTCGTGGTTGAAGCGTTGGGCCTCTTGGTTGGCCAACGCCATCACTTTCCGCGCTCGATCTGTAAAACGTTCAAACATCTCGTCTTTGACCTACTCCAAAGAAGTTGCCTTGGATTCTTTTCCCGACAGCCTCCACCTTATCCCATACTCTTGCCTGCCTGTCAACCCGGCTGGAAGAATGCCGGCCTCGTTGTGCTACAAAACATACGGAACAGGAGTGCATGCGTCATGTGAGGGTTCCCCAACGCGCTAGAGCGCATTTGGCTACCCTAACCAACTATTATATGACGCAACTGCCCCCCATGTTCACACCACAAACGGGGCTTGCCCGGATAATCTTAGGTATCGGCAGAATCGGGGCAGGACTTTGTCCGCAGGCCGTAGTCAGTAGGCGGTCGTCAGTAGTCGGTCCCTTTGGGGCCTGCTATCGGTTGCCGACCACTGTCTTTGAGTTCTCTTTCGCCGACTACCGACTACCGGCTACTGACTACCGGTTTCGGGCGGTTATGCCTGCCGGTCCGGTCCTTCGTCGCGGTTGTTATTGTTGTTGTCCTCCAGCAGCTTGCGGAGGTAGGTGTTCTCCCGCCGGGTGGCTTCCAGGTCGAAGGCCTGGTATTTGATGCAGACCCGCAGGTAGTCCAATAACTCCTGGAGCGTATTGATACTTTTCTGGAGCTGCTTGCGGTTGGCTTCCGCCTGCTTGGCCAGATCAGCCAGTTTGGAGTGGGTAAAATCGACGCCGTCGCCGAACTGCTTGGCCAACTCGTTCAGTGCGCCCTCGAGACTGGCTTCGTCCATCGCAACCTCCTCCGGAATACTTCGTGCTGATCATGGCGCGTGGGCCGCGAAACCATATTGCTTATTATAACGCCGGGCGGGCCCCGAAAAAATACCCTCCCGGCGGTTTTCGCTTTCGGGCCGCGATTTCGTGGGGAAAATCGCACTGGCGGATGGGACTTTGCCGACGGTGCCGACGGAGCGGAATCTACCGGCCAAATGCCCTGTGACGACTGTGCCGGGGCAGGGAGAATGATGACGGACAACGGAGAACGGACGACGGAGCTGCCCTCTGTTCTCTGTCTTCGGTCGTCTATCCTCTGTTCTGTGCTCTCGGTTATCGATCTTTTGTCCTCCCTCTTCTGCGCCGATTTTGCGGCCGGTACAGGCAAAAGGGATCTCCCACGGCACGGCCGGCGGGGACGGTTGTGATACGTCATGACGACTTCCTCACGAGGCACTGTTGCCTCCTGGCCCTCGGGGGGGAATTGGCTTTGTTTCGCACGATGCGTCACGCCCCTTTTTCTGCACAGCACTTGCCCTTTCTGATGCTCTGAGGAAATTGGCTTTGTTTCGCACGCTTGTCCTCCGGCTGGCTCCCCTGGTGCCCTTGCCGACCCGCATCCAATCCGGTCTCTGGGGGCAAAATTGGCTTTGTTTCGCACAATCGATGCCCGGATGGCTTCGCGCCGGCCCTGCCCACCTCCGCCCGTTCCTGCGCAGTGCGGGGAATTGGCTTTGTTTTGTACCGTGGGTCGTGCCCGCGACTTCCCTGGCGACTTTGCCGGCCTTTGCCCGTTCCCGGTCAGGGCGGGCCAATTGGCTTTGTTTGGCGCGCTTGCCCCCGTGCCGGGTGGCAGCGTCAGAGTCTTTGGCTTCGACGCTGATTTTCTCGCCCCGACCCGAGACAGATTGGCTTTGTTTTGCGCGCGCCCTTGGAGTATCCGATTCATCATAACCCTTTCTCTGCAAAGCACTTGCTCCTCTTGGACCTCTGGGGGAATTGGCTTTGTTTCGCAGAATTGGTCCCAGGGCGGCTCGCCTTGGCGGTCGCGCCGGCCCCCGCTCCTTCCTGTCCGTGCCGTAGCGGTAGGCCCCGTGCCCACCCACCGCCGGCCTATTCTTGTCCGTGGGGACAGTATTGCCAGGGAGACAGGTTCGCAGGTCTGTCCCCGGCCAAGCGGGCGCGGCCCTCGCCGTGCCGGGACGCTTGCGGGCAGATGGTCGCGCCCGGCGAACCTCTCCGCATCGGAGGCTTCGGTCTATACGTCGCTATTCTCTTGTATCATACTGCCGCAATGATAAATTGCAGTTAGTTTTGTGTCAAGTGAAATTCCAATCATAATTGATCAGCCGGTGGGCGACATCTGCAATGATCCTGGGCCCTGAAAAGACAAGCGGGGACGCTCGCCCTGCGTGGAGGATTTTGCTCTTGAGTGGCGGGCGGCCGGGGGCTAACATGCGACGGCTGTCGATAGTATCCGGCGGTACTGAGCCGGCCTGGTTTGATCACAGGTGAGGGGCTATGGTGCGTACCACGCATTTGGAGATCACGTCGGAGAACCAGTGGATCCGAAGGGCCCGGACAGGCATCGATATCGAGATTCGGGAGTGCGTGGTCAAGCAGCCGCGCTTCAATCGCTTCCTGTACGAGTATGTCGGCGGCGACTGGCGCTGGATCGACCGCCTGGTCTGGCCCGCCCAGCGGTGGCAAGACTACGCCGCCGCCGACAACCTCCGGACCTTCGTCGCGTACCAGCAGGGCTCTCTCGCCGGCTACTATGAACTCCAGCAGCAGGAGGGCGGCAGTATCGAAATTCGCATCTTCGGCCTGACGCCGCCCTTCGTTGGGCGCGGTTACGGCGGCCCGCTGCTCGACAGTGCCATCGCGAACGCCTTCGCCTGGGGCGCCCGCCGGGTCTGGGTCCATACCTGCGACCGTGACCACCCCAACGCCCTGAACAACTACCTCAAATCCGGCTTCCAGATCTTCAAGGTCGAAGAGAAGCCTTGATGGACGCTTGCTCAGGCGGACCCTTCTGTTGCCTTAGCCGAGGGGGCGATGCTATTACCAGCAAGGCACAGGTGAACGTTGGAAGTGCCTGAAGCTGTGATGACTTGGTTCCCGGAGTCTTACTGACTTACAGGGTACGAGCTGTAAATATGGACGGACCTGACCATAATCAGGACAAGTTGAAAATTCTTCGGCTTCTCGCCCGTGGGGAGAAGGAGATCGAAGCGGGCAAAGGGTATGACCTCGACACAGTTTTCGCGGAGGCGGATGCCCTATTGCGGAAGATGTCCCGTCGAAAGCACCTGAGAACGAATGAGCAGTGACAGAAAGATCGATCTGATTGTTACCGACCTCGGTGGGACGTTGCTGAAGACCGACGACGCGATCATGACCGCCGTGCGCCGGGCTGCGGCGGAGTTGGGGATTCCCGAAGGGTATGCCGACCCTGTCTACGATGTCTTCGGCACGAGCATCGGCGACACCGACCACGACGTCCGCCAGGCCAAAAAGGCCGGCGTCCTCGCCGCCGCCGTCCAAACCGGCGGCCAGGCCGTCAAGTACCTCCACAAGATCCAAGCCCAGAACCCACGCTACCTCCTCGACTCCTTTGTGGGGCTGCGCAGTGTTGTTGGCGAATGACGTTGGATAGGGACACGCAGGCTCAACTCGCTACGGAGTGACCACGAAACCGCTATTGCCAACGCTCTTCATTGTCGACATGATTCTCTGTAGTGTTGCCGATGATGAATCAACCGCCAAGATGTCCCGAGCGGCCTGTTCCAATAGCGGCAATCCCCAATCCGTTCCGCCGTAATCCACCCCAAGGAGATCGAATCGCATCCCGGCGTGAATCGTCCTGTCGGCCGTCAAGCGCTTGAGGATGGCCAGCCGCGCACTATCCAGAGTGCCGGAGACAGGATGGAAGTAGTTCCATAGTGCTTGCTCATTCCTGTCGATCTCGATCGGCAGGGGGGCGGCGCCGTAACGTGGCCTCCGGATGTCACCCACGCGATGGACGAAAGTCCTGCCAAGCGCCAACCAGGCGGGATTCCAGGAATCCCGGACCTGTTCTTCGATGAGGGAGCCGCCTTCGGTGATGCTCAATGCCGCGAGAGCCCAGGCGGTCTCCGATTTGATCTTGATGAACTCGGCCTGAGCGTAAAGGTCCATAAGTGTCTTCTCGTCACCCCACACGTACAGTACGTCGATGGCCAGTAGTTGGCGATCTTCATCCCGACTGTTCCAGACGCTCAGGAGCTTTTCCCTATCACATGCCTGCGGCTTCTTGATCCCAGTCAACAGGTACAGGGTATACCAGTCGCTGATTGCCTTGTCGGACAGGGCCAGGCGAAACGTAGCGTCTGCTGTTGGCACCGGCATCGGGAACAATGTGCATGCCAGCCCTCGCCTCTGCAGGATCCGGACGCGCAGGCTTTGGGGGACATTGTGGGTGTAGTAGAGGTTTTCCAGAGACGTAATGCCGCCCGTGGCGGGAGCCTGCCCGGCGCCGACAGCCTGGGCCGTACTGTCGAGCGCCTGACGCACCACGGCTGCGACTGCCTCCGTGGAGCCGCACGCCGCTTCGGCTCTGGAAAGGAAAGGGCCTGTCGTGTTCACCTGATCGGGAGAGAGACGAACGCGAAGCTCTTCCAAGACCGGAACCAGGCGCTCATCCTGCGTACACGCGGATCGCCACAAGAGCCATTCCGGCCAGTAGGAAGAGATAGGCACGGAACGCTCGAGAATGTCGCCAGAGCGATCGAGGGTGTTCACGTTAAGGCTTGCCACAGACTCGCGGAGCATATTCGCCCAGGCGTCCTTCTGCTCGGTTGTCCCGCAACATACCACCCACTCGGCGGCAACATCGATCTCCGCCACCGCCGCATGAAAGTCAGGCCACCACGGCATCGGCAGCGAAGCGGTGCGCAGAACATCCGCGAGCCTCTCGATCAGGAGGGCTCCCAGCCCTTTCGATCGCAGCTTTGTCAGCGCGACGTATGCTTCCATCCGGATGACTTCATTGTCGTGCTGGGCGCATTCCAGGAGTCTCTCTTCCGCGACCCGTCCTATCTCGTGTTCGACGCCGATCTCGCCCAAGGCCCAGACGCAACTGCGCAAGTGCACGCAACCGGGATTCTGTGCCCAGCCCTCTTTCGTGGGCGACGGCGACCATTTCTCCGTGCCGTACCAATAGAGGGATTTGGCCGAGGGCGAGGGCCATGATTGGAGGTCCTCTGCCGCCGGGATCGCCTTGGCGAGGACGTCGGTAGAGAGGGCGTTCACCAGCGGGGCGATACTGTTCGGGTCGCGCCATCGGCCGTACTGCGTCGCGGCTTGTGCGATTCGTACCGGGGCGCTGCCAACGAATTGCTGGTCAAAGGGGGTGTGTGGTTTCGGATCGGGCCGACCGGCAGGAGCCGTAATGGGCGGTGTGGGCAGGGTCAGATACTTGCTGGCCAGCCACTGCGCGAGGTCGAGTTCCCGAAAGACGATATCCTCCGTCATCTCGCTGGGTTGAAAGACCCGCCGGAGTTTCGTAAGGCAGTTCTTCGCCTCGGTTTGTGTCCTGCCCTTCATGATCTCCAGAGTGTACTCTACATCCGACAGGCGGTAGTCTTGCGGGACCTTTCGAACTGGTCCCCCGAACAGTGTGATTTCCCAGCCGCCGTCGGAAAGCGTTGCGGGTTCGTAGTGGTGCGGCCCTTCGATGTAGATCAATTCCTCGACCGGCCCCGCGGCCATGCGGGTCAATCGTATCGGATAGATACAGGCTGACGATTGAAACGTCATTTCCAGCGGGTGCAGGGTCCCTTGGGCTAGCTTGTCGCGGGTGATGGGCGTCAGGGCTTCCGGATGAATCCTCGTCGCCACCATCCACCAGCCATCGCGGATGTAGTCTTCGAGAATAGGGCGGATCGTCTCGGGTGTAGCGAAATCGTTCGTGTTGAGCCACTGGATCACGTCTTCACCACCGACTGGCCGGAGCAGGGCGACATCATAATCGCCAATCCGGTCATGCCACTCGACCACACCTGTGCCCGTCCCGCTTGCGATACCGCCGGAGGTAGTCCAGGCGGACATATCCAATCCCAGGAAATAGGCGTAGTCGATGGCCAAGCTGGCAGTCTCCCGGCTCAGATCTTGGAAGACTGCCCCGTCAGCCCTCTGGACAGTTGGCTGTGAGGGGACAGGGATTATCCAAACCATCTCCTCTGCCGGTCCCTCCTATTTCGTCTGAATCAGCAGCTTCTCCTGTGAGCCGTCCCACCGAATATAGACTTTCTGCGTGGGCTGGAACACATCAGCATACCTGTACGATGGGCCGCGTCGGAAAAACATGCCGCCGTCGCCGAGAGCGACTCCCGCGCTCGCCAAAAGCCCCAGGTACAAGGCTGTTGCTTTCCACCATCTCATGTTTATCTCGGATCCTTGTCAGTTCTTGGGAGGCTCTTGTGCCTTTGCTGTCCGCGCCCATCTCCTTTCGGGCTTCTCCTTCCCCTCTATAGCGAATACCGCCAATCCAAAAGCCGTTTCTGGAGGGCCTCTCGGATGAAGTCCGGCATGTCCTCCTTCAACAGACTTTCAACGAATTCCTTTGTGAACAAGCCCGGAGCCGTGGGCCAGTAGACCAGCAGGAATGCCCGGTAGCCCAGCGGCAGGGAATTGTCGTTCACAATCGCTTGCAGCGCGGATTCCGCGGGGCGAGTTGTGTAGCTGCCGGAGGCGTTACGGGGGCGGATGGGAGTATACAGGGCATGCTGGCAGTAGTAATCCATCGAGGCCGCCAGATCTCCCGGCTCCCGGAATAAGACTGCCTGTCCCTGCGTCTCGATGTACCGCTGTGGCCAGACCTCCCAGAGGAGTCCCTGGACCGCTGGCAGGTGAGCGACACGGCCGCTGCGTAACAAATCGATGAGCAGGCTCTGTCGGGAAGTATCAGAACGGAATTCGGCGCACGCATCGCTCACAAATCGGACATCCACCCTGAATAGGATGGTGGCGACCGTGGAGGAAGTGGGGTGGGCCTCCAATACGTCTCGGATGGCCTTCTTGAACAAGGGCTGGGCCCAATCCTTGGTGGCGTAATCCTCTACGAACAACTTGAACCGCAGCCCCGGATGAATCTCGCTGTTGTTGCCCAAGCGCTGCAGGGCCGCCAGGCGCGCCTCATCCAAGTCCCCCCACTCGGGACGGAAATACACCTGGATCGCTTCGGCCTTCCGCATGGCATCCGCGAATTTCGGGTTATCGAGCTCGCTGTCCTCCAAGGAGGTCCACATCATGAAGGGCCTGCCGGAGTCCAGCCATTCTGTGTTCCAAGACCTGACGACCCGTTCCTCTACGATGTGAACGCCCTGTGCGACGCCCAAGTCCGCGAGGGCCCAAGCGATCTCCGATTTCACATCCTCCGATGTTGCTCTTTCGTGGAGAGCCAGGAGCGTCTGCCCGTCGTTCCACGCGTACAAGACATCCGCCGTTACGATCTGTAGCCACGGATCACCTTTCTCCCAAATTCGCATGACCCTGTCCCTGTCTGGGGCTTGTGGCTCCTTGATCAGTGCCAGAAGGCACAGGGTATACCAGTCGCTCAGTTCTCTCTCGGACAGGGCGGATCGAAGGACCCCGTCACTGATCTCCGAAGGCATCGGGTAAAGCTCGTACCGTGACCAATGGTTTCGCAAGATCTGGACACGCAAGCTCCCCGCGGTACTGGCGTAGTAGCGGGCTACGTAGTAAGAGCCCAGGGACGTCATGCCTTCCACCGTGGGCGCCCCTCCGTCCGCGAGGACCTTGGCCTCATCATCGCCGATCTGGCGTACCAGTGATTTCGTTGCGTCCGTGGCCCCACATGCTGCCAGCGCCCGCTGCACAAAAGTTCGTGCCGCCTCCGTTTCATGGACACGTGTGAGCCGAGCACAGAGATCCTGCAGGGGAGCTGTCAGGCGTGTATCCCGTGTGGCTGCGGCCCGCCACACGATCCATTCGAACCAGTCGGATATCGAGGGCAGGGCACGCGGCGGATCGACGTGAGCATACTTACCTGGGCCCGCAAGGTTGGCAAGCGGGCTTGCCAGAGCGTTGACAAGAGCTTCTTTCTGCGAGGCCGTCCCGAAGCGTGTGATCCAATCGGCAACCATATCCATCTCGTTGGCCAAGGCGTCGACGTGTCGATCCCCTGCAGAGGTGGAAACGGGGCCAGTCTGGGGTATATAAGCCAACCTATCTGCCAGGATAGGCCCAAGCTTCTCGGATTGCAGCTTAACCAGGGCAGTATAAGCCTCCATCCGCACGATCTGATTATCGTGACGGGCGCATTGCAGAAGCATCTCCTCGGCCTCGCTGCCGATCTCGCACGCAACGCCGATTTCGCCAAGTGCCCAGATAGAACTGTACACATGGTCACCGATGGGGAGCAGTCGTTCGGAACCAGCCGGTGTCGAGTAGGCCGTCCACTGGGAGTAGCCATTGGAGCCCCCGTCGCGGGAAAGAATCTTGGCGGAGAGCGACGGCCACGCCTGGCATTGAGAGTCCTTCGGCCGGACCTGTTCCAAGATGCCAGAGGACAATGCCTTCAACAAGTGGGGAATGCCGTTCGGATCGCGGTGTCGTCCATACTGTGTCGCGGCTTGGCCGATGAGCAGGGGGTCTCCGTTTTGCAGCCATTTCGAATAGCCCATGGGCGCGAAGATCAGGTCTTGGGTCATCTCCGTGGTCTGGAAGACTCTCCTGAGCTTCGTAAGATGCGGCTCGACCTTGGTCTTGGTCCGCCCGTCGCGGACCTCGATGGCCAGTTCCACGTCGGATTGATAGCGGTACTGAGGCACCTGCCGAATCGGTCCGCCGAAGATGTCGATCTGCCAATCGCCCTCGGACAGGGTCTGGGGTACGTAATGCGTGGGGCCTTCGAGGTAGATGAGTTCCTCGACAGGTCCGGTGGCCATAGCTGTCAGACGCAGGGGATAGACACAGGCGGAGGAGGCAAAGGTCATCTCGAGGGGATGCAATGTCCCATTGGCGAGTTTGTTGCGGGTGATGTCGGTCAGTGCATCCGGATGGATCTTGGAGACTACCATCCACCACTTCTCTCGCACATAGTCTTCCAGGATGGGAATGGCTTTGTCGGGTATGCCATATCCATTGGTATTGAGCCAATGAACGACATCCTCTCCGTTGACCGGGCGCAGCAGCACGACATCATAGTTCCCAATCCGCCGGTGCCATTCTACCGGAGTCTCCCCACCTCCGCCGGAGAACGTGGGCACGCCCGAGAGATCGACGTTGAACGGACGCCCCCAGGATCCGCCGAATGACGTGTGAGCGATATCCGGCCAATACGTCTTTTCACTGAACTCCTCGAAAACGGCGCCATCGCCCGTTTCGACCGCAGGCTCGGAAGGGACGGGCACGATCCAGACCATTTCTTCCGCCGGGCCCTTGTACTTGGTCTGAATCAACAGCTTCTCTTGCGAGCCGTCCCAGCGGATGTAGACCTTCTGTGTGGGCTGAAGGACGTCTTCGTATGAAACTTGGCGAAAGAACATCCCGCCATCGGCAAAAGCGGCGCTGAGGCACGCCGATAGGTTGATGCCAACGACAGCGACAAGAAGGCGTTTCGCTTTCACGGTGCACACTCCGCCATCCGGCACTTCCTCACGAACCACGGCCACTCGCAGGTCCGGCAGGTTCGCCTGCTCCCTTCTATCTTACGGTTTTGGTCGAGAATATCAAGAGAAACCCGCGGGCCAAACCGTGTGGGGGTGTATCTGCGTATTGCGGGAAGACCCATGCACATTTGTCATGCTGAATGGAGTGAAGCATCTGGCCCACGAATAAAGGTAACGCTTGTTCTCACGCTTGGCCCAGATCCTTCGCTGTCGCTCAGGATGACAGAACAGGCCTGCGAAAGCCAGTCGCACACGGCGGTACTTCGGCTTGCCAATCCGGCGGGGCAACGGTAGCTTAGAGATATGAAAAGGATAGACCTGACAAAGGAACATCATTCGTTGCGCGATGTGCTGACGCTGGCCAAATCCGAGGCGATCCTGATTCACTCGCCCTCCGGGGAGGACTTCGTCCTCGGATTGGCGGACGAGTTCGACCGGGAGGTAGCGGCCCTGGGCGCCAGCGAGAGATTCATGTCTTTTCTGGACGCCCGGTCCAAGGAGTCCGGAGGCATCCCCCTGTGAAAAATCTATTATGATTCCTTATCTCAGAGGGCGTTATGTTCGACCGCATTCTGAAACGAATGCGAGGACTGGTCCGTACTCGTAAATACGTTATGACGGTGCACGCCGAAGACGAAATGGACTCGGATGGTCTGACCATCTACGATGTAGAAAGTGTTGTTCTTACGGGACGGATTGTAGAACGTCAGAAAGACCGTGCTTCGACTGAATGGAAGTATGTGGTCGGCGGGCAATCTCTTGCCGGCGATCCTGCGATGGTGGTGGCCAAAATCGGCCCCACGGACAAATTGGTGTTCATCACGGTGTTCAAAGAATGAAAGCAAAGTCAATAACATGTGACGTTTGTGGCGAAAAGGGAGCCCAGATTCGCCGCGTTTCTCGCAGTTACGGCAAAGGGGCGAATCTGTTTGTCGTTGAGAACGTGCCGGTCGTCAGTTGCCCTCACTGTGGCGAGAGTTATCTCACGGCAGAGACCCTGCACGAGATAGAACGCATCAAGCTTCATCGCAAAGCTCTCGCCCAGGAACGCTGTATCGCCGTCGCCACGTTTTCCTGAGCACAACTTGAGATAAAGGAAGGATCGATCTGATCGTCACGGATGGAAGCATGATCCTATCGAACATCGAGATTCAGCGGGCGTTGGATGAGGGGCGGTTGGTGCTTGCGCCGGAGCCGTTGCCGCGGCGGCCGGAGAAGGGGGGATATTGTCCCTATGATACCCATGCCGTGGACTTGCAGCTTTATGGCGAGATCATCGTGCCGCAGGCGGGGCCGTATCATTATGATATGGCGGAACGCGGGACGCTGTCGGAAGTCATCGCCCGGCATTCGCAGCGGTTCACGCTGACGGAGGAGAAGCCGTATTCGCTCCAGCCGCAGCAGTTCATTCTCGGGCGGACGCTGGAGCGCGTCGAACTGCCCGTGGACCGGGGGACGCCGCACTTGGCCGCCCGGATCGAGGGCAAGAGCAGCCGGGCCCGCTGTGGCCTGATGGTCCACTTCACCGCCCCGACCGTCCATCCCGGCTGGGCGGGGCCGCTCACACTGGAGATGATCAATCTCGGGCCCATGACCCTGATCCTGCGGCCCGGCATGGCCATCGCCCAGCTCATCATCGAAGAGGTCCGCGGCGAGATCTTCCTCAATCCCAGCGAGTTCCACGGCCAGTCTACGCCGGAAGGAACCGCGTGAAGCCAAATTCCAAATCTCAAATCCGAAATCCGAAACAAATTCCAAATCCCAAGCACCAAACGCTACCGCCGGACCAGGGCCCGTTTCGTTCGCAGTGGCACACTCAACACGGCAGGGGACCCGTTTGGAGTTCCGCGTTTACGCGGTCTTGGTCCGCCCGTGGGGGCGAATGATTATTCGCCCCTACCCCGAACCGCGTAAGCGACTTACGCAACCGGGACTTGTTCTTGACATGGGGGCGGCAAGGGGGTAGCATGGGACTTGTCGAGGGGTAGTGTCGGTAATAGAGCTGCGCTGTGGAGGAGCATCGGGCCAGTGACAGAGCCGGTGTGCAACCGGTCGCAACATATCGCGTTGACAGCATCGTTCGTAAGGAGGAAGTCCCATGAGAAGACGCATTGTATGGTGGTTGGCGGCTTTAGCGATCGGATTGGTCGCGTCCCAGCCCGGCCAGGCACAACTCCAGAACATGATCCTCAACGGCAACTTCGAGACCGGCGTTGCGGCGCCGTGGACGACGTTTGGCACGGTGACCATGGAAGTGGTGACCAGTTGCGTCGGCGCCACGGTGCCCGAGGGTCCAGTGGAGGGCCGGTATTGCCTGCACGTCACGGTCCCCGCCGCCGGGGCCAACTACTGGGATATCGGGTTGTCCCCCCGCGGCATGGTGTTTCAAAAAGGCAAGAAGTACACGCTGTCCGCCTTCCTCAAGTGCAAGAAGGGCACCCTGCAGCTTGATTTCAAGCCGCAAAGCGGGGCACCTGCGTGGACGGGATATGGCCAGAAAACCGTTACGATGACCGAGAAATGGGCCGAGTACACCACCACCACCCCGGTTTTTACCGAGGACGTGATTCCGCCGAACATTGCCTTCCATACCGGGTTCGCCGCCGCGGAGTTCTGGGTCGATAACGTCAAGTGGTACGAAGGCGACTATGTCGCGACCGTGGTCAAGACCAGCGGGACCGCCTGGGACCTCAGCCCCAAGGATGGCGCCTCGGACGTTCCCCGTGACACGGCTCTGGCTTGGACCCCCGGCCCGTTCGCCAAGACGCATGACGTGTACTTCGGCGCCGGCTTTGAGGATGTCAACAAGGCCGACGCCACCAAGGCGGTCAGCAGGGGCCAGACCGACACGACCTTCAAGCCGACCAGCCCGCTGGAGTATGGCAAAACCTACTACTGGCGCGTCGATGAGGTCAACGCGCCACCGAGCACGACCGTTTTCAAAGGCAACATCTGGAAGTTCACGGTCGAGCCCTATGCGTATCCGATTACGAGCGTGACCGCGACCGCCTCCAGCCAGGAGAAATCCTCGACCTCGCCGGCCAATACGGTCAACGGCTCCGGCCTGACCAACGACCTGCACTCCACCAGCACCGACGCCATGTGGGCCAGCAGCATGACCGGCCCGCAGCCGACCTGGATTCGGTATCAGTTCGACAAGGTCTACAAGCTCTGCGAGCTGTGGGTCTGGAACCACAACACGGAATTCGAGCCGATCCTTGGCTACGGCTTCAAGGACGTTGCCATTGAGACTTCCACGGATGGGACGACTTGGACGCCGCTGAAGGACGTGCAATTCGCCCAAGCGACCGCGATGGCCGGCTACGCCCACAACACCACCCTGAAGCTCGATGGCGTGATGGCCCGGTACGTCCGGCTCACGCCCAAGAGCAACTGGAGCATGATGGGCCTCAAGCAGTACGGCCTGAGCGAGGTACGGTTCTTCTACGTGCCCGTGGAAGCTCGCGCCCCGCAGCCGGGCCAGTTTGCCGAAAACGTCAGCGTGGGTGGGACACTGGATTGGCGGCCGGGCCGCGAGGCTGCGTCTCACACGGTGGTCTTCGGCAGCGATAGGGCGGCCGTGGCCAACGGAACCGCTGCGAGCAAGAGCGTGACCGAACATGGCTTTACGCCCGGCTCTCTGGAATTCGGCACCACGTACTACTGGAAGGTCGATGAGGTCAATGCCGTGACCTATCCGGGCAGCATCTGGAGCTTCACCACGCAGCAATACGCGACGGTCGAGGACTTCGAGACTTACTCAGATCAACAGGGCAACGAGATCTTCACGGTGTGGGTCGATGGCTACACGAACGGCAACGGCTCGCTCGTCGGCTACATCAATTCCAACAACGGCACGTTCGGCGAAACGAGTCTCGTCCACGGCGGCAAGCAGTCGATGCCGTTCGAGTATAACAATGTCAAGACGCCGTATTACTCCGAGGCCGAGCGGGCCTTCGATACGCCCCAGGACTGGACCGTCAGCGGGGCGAGCAGTCTGGCATTGTGGTATATGGGCTACCCGATGGGCTTCGTCGATAAAGGCAACAACGCTTTCACGGTCAGCAGCGCCGGTTCCGATATCTGGAACAATGTCGATGAATTCCGCTTTGTCTACAAGCAGCTTAGCGGCAATGGGTCGATCACGGCGAAGGTCGACAGCTTGACGCGCAGTGACGCCTGGTCCAAAGCGGGAGTCATGATCCGCGAGAGCCTCGAAGCCAACTCCAGGAATGCCCTGATCGCCGTGACCCCCGACAACAGTTGCTCGTTCCAGTGGCGTCCCAATACCGGCGGCACGAGCAGCAGCGCGGGCTGGCCCACCGGCACGGCGGCGGTCCGGGCTCCCTACTGGGTCCGGATCACGCGCACAGGTAACTTGTTCAAGGCAGAAAGCTCGCCGGATGGTAAGACCTGGACAGTTCTGGGTACTGAGCAGAACGTCGCGATGGTGAGCAGTGTCTACATTGGCTTGGCAGTCACGAGTCATAGCACGGGCAACTACAGCACGGCGGAGTTCTCGAACGTCGCGACGAGCGGCACGGTGACCGGCGCCTGGCAGAATCTGTCGGTCGGTGTAACCCAGTGGAGCAATGGCGCGGCGCCGCTGTACGTCACGCTTGAGGACAAGGCCGGCAAGAAGAAGACAATTGTCCATCCCGATCCGGCGGCAACGACGGCGTCCACCTGGACCCAATGGCGAATCGCCCTGAGCGACCTGACAGGCGTGAACTTGGCGGCGGTCAAGAAGCTGACGATCGGCGTCGGTGACCGGGCCAACCCCAAGGCGGGCGCCGCCGGCATGTTGTACTTCGACGACATCGCGTTCGGAAAGCCCATCCTGCCGGTCGGCCTGGTGGCCTCGTACTCACTGGAAGGCGATGTCAAAGACAGTTCCGGCAACGGCCATGACGGTACTGTGCTGGGCACCCCGACCTACGTGGACGGACCCGCCGGCAAGGGCAAGGCGCTGCTGTTCCCCGGGACCCCCGGCAGCGGCGTGGATCTGGGGACCTTCAACCCCTCGGAGAAGACCGGCATGCTCTCGATCTCGCTATGGGCCAAGTGGAACGGCCTGACCACCCAGTGGCAGGGCCTGATCGGCAAGAGGAACAGTTGGGCCGCCGATCAGATGATGTGGCAGATCGAGGCCAGCCAGACCACGGGCTCTCTGTCGTTCACGCGCAACGGCTCCGGCTCGGCGGGCGCGGCGGCCCTGAAGGTGGGCGAATGGACGCACATCGCCGTGACTTTTGACAAGACCACGGCGCGGTTCTATGTCAACGGCGTCCAGACGGGCTCCGGCGCGTTCTCGTTTGGCACGGGCCGGGACGCGGCCCTGGAGTTTGGCTGCGACAACGCCAACGGCGGCAACCCGTTCAATGGGGCTTTGGATGAAGTCAAGTTGTACGACGTCGCCCTGACCCCGGCGGAGGTCCTCGCTCTGGCCGGGAAGTAAAGGCGAACCCTCTTACCTCTGAGGGTGACCTGCGCCTGAGGGGCAGCGTTCGACGCAGATGATTCGGGGCCCGTATCGTGGCGGCACGGGCCCCGATGCTTTTGGGATTGGCCGGTGAGAGGAAGGGGCCCGGCCCCTGCTCCGCGTGCCACGCGCATGGGAGCCAGCACGCGCCAACAAGTCTGGGCGTGGCACCCAGGCACTACCGAAGTTGCCCGTCAAGACGCATCAGGACTTATTGGGCCGGTTCATTCTCAGGCTGGGTGGGCTCCAAGGGAATGCCCCATTGTTTCATCTTGCGCCAGATGGTGGCGCGGTTGAGGCCCAGGCGACGAGCCGCCTCGGCTTTCTTCCATCCGCAGCTTTCCAACATCTTAATGAGCTGATCTCGCGTGGTTGCTCCCGAGGCTGCACCGGACGGGCCCTGCGGTTCTGTCTGAGCTCTGCCCTGGCACTCCGCCGCGCGGAACTCCGTCTCGCGCAGTTCCGGCGGCAGATCGAAGAGACCGATCTCACTGCCCTGGCAGGTCACGTAGGCGTGCTCGATGGTATTCTCCAACTCCCGAACATTGCCGGGCCAGCAGTAGTCCAGGAGGCATTGCTGGACCTCCGCGCTGATGGATCGGATCGATTTGCCGGTCTGGCGGTTGAAACGCTCCATGAAGGTCTCCACCAGCAGGGGGATATCCTCCTTGTGCTCGCGCAGGGCCGGCAGATCAATCTGAAAGACCCGCAAGCGATAGTAGAGATCTTGCCGGAACTGCCCCTCTCGCACCAGCCCGCGCAGGTCCTTGTTCGTGGCGGCAAGCACGCGGACATCCACTTTCTGTGTCTGCGAGTGGCCCACGGGCTCGATCTCTTTTTCTTGCAGGACGCGGAGCAGCTTCAGTTGGATCAGCGGCGAGATGTCGCCGATCTCGTCGAGAAAGAGGGTGCCCCTGTGGGCGGCCTCAAAGCGACCGACCTTGTCCTTGATGGCTCCCGTAAAGGCGCCCTTAACATGGCCGAACAATTCACTTTCGAGCAGGTTCTCCGACAGGGCCGAGCAATTGACCTTTACCAGAGGACCTTGCTTGCGTGCGCTGGCGAAATGGATGGCCTCGGCCACCAGTTCTTTGCCTGTGCCAGTCTCGCCCAGAATCAGGACCGTCGTTTGAGAGTTCGCCGCCAAGTGAGTCCGCTCATAGACCATGTGCATGCGATGACTGCTGCCCACCAGCCGTCCCATGCGCCGGACCGGAACCGAAGCGCTGCCGATGTCCTGGACCCGTTGCTCCAGGTACCTCAGAGGTCGCAGGTCTGTCACGCTCTCCACGAGCCCCAGGGTGGCGCCGGTTGCGTCTTTCAAGACCGAGGCACTTTTCAGGATGGGGATCTGCTGTCCACTGCGGTCGCGCAGCAGACATTCCAGCCGCCCGGAGGCCGCTTCATCGCGGTCGAATAGGGGGCAACGGTGGCGGTTCGTCTCGGGACTGTTGCGTCCGCCGCACTGGAGCATGGAGCAGTCCTTGCCCAACACCTCCGCCTGCAAGTAGCCCGTGAGCAACTCCATCGCCTTGTTCCAGAGGACAATGCGATGCGAGGCGTCCACGACAAAGACACCTTCGGCCATGGTGTCCACGACCTGCGGCAACGAGATATTCTTCAGTGGTGTCGTCATTGCGCCCAGAATAGGAGGCCAGTCGGCGGGTGTAAAGGGCGAATTGCATCTCAATCTCCGACACCGAGCAGAGACGTAATTGTGTCGGCAACGGCCATCGAAAATCGGCAAGAACCGGCGACGATAGGAGTCCGGCCGGGTGTTGCCGGGAAGACGGGGGCCTACCGGTACGAAGATAGTGTTCGCCGGCTCAGGGGCCGAATGCCAAGATCCGGTCCGCTCCGGGCTCCGAGAAAGGACGATGCGGAAACATGGGAGCGAACATATGCTAACTCACATCTTACGCTTCAATGAGAGTGCTGGGATTCGAACCCAGGACCTACGCATTAAAAGTGCGTTGCTCTACCTCCTGAGCTACACTCCCAAGTCCTTAATGCTAAGGCACTTGCGACAATTTCCGTTATGTTGCCGGTGCACTTCAGACGGCCGGAGGCACCCTGCCAAGAGTATCCTTCGCACAGACCTGCGCCTTGGCGCCGCGGCAGGTTCCTTCAACTTTACCGCCCAGCGGGTTGGATTGCAAGACAATCCATGCTGGCACTGCGGCTACCCAGTGCGGTAGGTAAAATTGGAGAACAGGTGGGCGGGCGGGTAGAATGCAGGGGGCGAATGATCATTCGCCCCTGTGGCGGCCCAGGACTCTGTAATCGCGGGACTTCAAACAGCACGGCAATTGTCCACGGGCAATTAACACGGGGGGGGCTGGGACGTCTTATGGTGGGTTTCGAAAGAAGGTAACGCTCGCATGGTCAGAAGGCGACAGCGGTGTGAAGATGTTTGAGAATCGCGATTCCAAGACGCCCGAGGGCCAGGATGTGGTCGCCATCGTAGACGAGCTGCTCCAAAAAGCCGTTGCGTCGGGGGCGAGCGACGTTCACTTCGAGCCCACGGGGGCCGATCTGCGGGTGAAATACCGGCTGGATGGTGTGCTCAGCCCGGTCGAGAGTCTGCCCGCCGCCGTGGCCGACAATATCGTGGCCCGGCTCAAGGTGCTCGGCGGTCTGCTGACGTATCGCAACGACATCCCCCAGGAAGGCCGTCTGGAACTGGACGGCAAAGCTTCCGGCAAAGTCACCGACGTTCGGTTGGCCGTCTTTCCAACGATCTACGGGCAACGGGCCGTGGTTCGGCTCTTCTATCGCAACGAAGAGCTCACGGAGCTGGACCGACTTGGCTTTGCCGCCGAAGTCGAATCCCGCCTGAAGACGATTGCGGCGCAGAATCAGGGGGTTCTGCTGTTGACCGGTCCGGCGGGAAGCGGCAAGAGCACCACGCTGGCGGCGCTGCTGCGCTATATCGTCAAGACTCTTCCGGGCAAGAGCATCGTAACCCTGGAGGATCCGGTCGAAATCCGCATTGACGGGGTCACCCAGGTGCCGATTACGCCGCACGGGCAGATGACCTTTCCCACGGCCTTGCGCTCTCTGTTGCGGCAGGACCCACAGGTTCTGATGATCGGCGAGATCCGCGACGCCGAGACCGCCAGGATCGCCATCGAAGCGGGCCTGACGGGCCATCTGCTGATGAGCACGATGCACAGCGGGACCCCCGCCGGGGCGCTGCTCCGCTTGCTGGAAATGGGGATCGAGCCGTACCAGGTGACCTCAAGTGTCTCCGCCGTCGTAAACCAGAGACTGGTTCGAAAACTCTGCGACGAGTGTAAGAGGATGGGGGCTGACGGCGGCTTCGAGCCGGTCGGCTGCGACGCGTGTCTGGGCACGGGTTTTCGCGGCCGGACCTTGATCGCCGAGATGGCCCAGCTCGACGGCGACCTGCGCAAGGCCCTCCTGGCCAAGGCCGACCTCGATGAGCTGGAAGATCTGCTCCGGAACAAAGGCCACGTGTCGATTCTTCAAAACGGCCGCCGCCTCGTGGAATCCGGCCTGACCGCCCGGGATGAACTGAACAAGACCTGCGGGGAGGTTCTGCAGGATGAATGACCGCCTTTCCAAGAGAAAACAGGGGCAGGCCGACGCGCACCGATGGGTGCTCGCCGTGGTGGCGTTCTCCACCTGCGGTCTGGGGGCGGCCGCGGAGCCGCAGAAGACGCTCGTGTCGGGACGGGTCGTGGATTATCTGGCCAGGCCTGTCGACGGGGCGGAGGTGACGGTCTTTGAGAGAGTTCACGACTTTTTGACGGACCGTGACGTCGTCCGGCCGGAGGGCGAGATCGCCAAGACCGATGCCAACGGCCGGTTTGCCCTCGCGGCCGGTGTGGTCCCATCGTATCACACCTTCGTCGTGGCTCGCAAAGACGGATACGCTCTCGGCTGGGATCTTCTGACGCACGTGGATAACAAGGCCATCGTGCTGGAGAAACCTGTGGTTCTGGCGGGTGTCGTCGTGGATGCCGCCGGCCGTCCGATAGCGGACGCGAAGGTACGGGCGGTTCCCAAGAGCACCTACCTTCGGCGTCTGGAACAGGAGCCTGTCCTGGCACCGGAGTCGTGGCTCACGATTCGGACGGATGATCGAGGCGCCTTCCGCTTCGATCAGTTCGGCGCCGATGTCAGTGCGGACTTCTGGGTGGAGGCCCCCGGTCGGGCGTTGATCTATCAGTACACGACCCACCGGCTGACGGCCTGCGGGTTCGAGGCCGGCCGAACCGATATTCGACTCGTGCTACCCAAGGAAACGCCGTTGCACGGGTGCGTGATCGAGGCCGAGGATGGCCGGCCCGTGGCGGGAGCCCACGTCCTCCTTCATTCCCAGGGCACGGACCCCCAGACGAACCCGTTCCTTCCGGAATCCACGACCAGCGGGCGCGAGGGACAGTTCGCCTTCAAGGGTGTCCCGTCAGGCCAACGCTACATCAACATATCGGCCCCGGAGCGGACCGGGCTGGTGGATCAACGGGTCGCCCTGGATGTAGGGGCCGATGGGAACGTCGAAGAAGTCACCGTGAGGCTGGCCCACGGCGGACTGATCGAAATGGTGGCCCGCGAGGGACAGACGGGCCAACCGATCGCCCGTCTTGGCGTGTATTTCTGGAAGACGATCCAGAATGAGCGGTTCACCTTCTACAAAGACGTGGTGGCCGATGCCAACGGCGTGCTGCACGTCGCGGCGCCCGCCGGAGAATGCCAGTT
The DNA here is from genome assembly GCA_964354535.1 of uncultured Pirellulales bacterium. Classification (GTDB taxonomy): domain Bacteria; phylum Planctomycetota; class Phycisphaerae; order Sedimentisphaerales; family Anaerobacaceae; genus PLanc-01. Next base: position 14,278 of record CAYHAJ010000140.1, on the reverse strand, counting down.
CAGCACTGGCGTCGAAGGCTACTCTCCATCGTCCCATCGGGGGACAGTGCTCGTGACGGCAGGGCAGACAACAAAGGCAGAAATCGTCATGGATCGTGATCCCCGTCTCACGGGGATCGTACTCGACACGGGTGGGCAGCCCGTCTCCGGTGCCTTGGTGAACAACGGAGCGGCGTCCACCGACGCCGGCGGCCAATTCGAGGTCCGGGTGCCCGCCGATAGTCTTGCGGAGAAATGGATCATTCGGCACCTGCAGCGCAATCTGGCGGCCGTGGTGGATATCCAACACGATGGCCAACCCGCTCAGATCACGCTCAAACCTGCCCTGATCGTTGCCGGACGGATCACCGATCCCAAGGGAGCGGGGATTCCCGCGGCGCGAATGGCGTTGCATGCCCGGATACCGCAAGTGTCCTTACCCTATGGGCAGGAGTTCCTGACGGATTCCCAGGGACGATATGAAATGACGGCGGTGGCCCCGGGGCAGGACGGCGTCGAGTACCGCCTTTCGGTGAATGCGTCGGGGTACGGGACCCGGCAATTCCGTCCGATTTCGATCCGAGGCAAGCCGGGCACGCGCGTGAGCCTCGATCCGATCATACTGGAGCCGGCGGAGGAATCCATCTCGGGCGTCGTGGTGGACGCTCAGGGCCGTCCGGCCGGCGGTCTGCCGATCTTCGCACAGGGCCCGAATCAACCGACAAGGATTACGGCAACGGACAGCGAGGGGCGGTTCCTCGTCCGACGGGTCTGTAATGGTCCGGTAAAGATCCAGGCGGGGTCGTCCAACCGCCGCGAAGAAACCGGTTCTGTGCAAGCCGAAGGCGGTGACCAGGAGGTGAAGATCATCCTGGGACAGGAAGGGTTCCACTTGAGGTACGCCTCGCTGAAAGGCAAACCGTTGCCGGACACGGGAGATCTCGACTTGGAGCCGGCGTCGGCAAGCAGGGAGGGTAAGAGGATCCTGGTCTGTTTCTTCGATCTGCAGCAGCGCCCCTCGCGCAATGCCGTTGTCGAATTGGCCCGTCAGACGGGACCGCTGACGCAGAGAGGCATCATTCTTGTTGGGGTGCAGGCCGCACGGATGGAGCGGACGGAAATCGAGAAATGGATGGCGGACAATAGAGTGTCCTTTCCCGTGGGCATGATCCGGACCGATGAGGAAAAGACGCGTCGCACGTGGGGCGTCAGGTCTTTGCCCTGGCTGATCCTCGCAGACCGCACCCACGCGGTCGTCGCCGAGGGCTTTCTCCCCACGGAGTTGGGACAGGAAATCGGAAAAATGGAAGACTCGCAGCCGTGAAGACAAGCAGCAAAACCATAGCTCTGGGAAATTGATTATGCCGCTCTTTCAGTATAACGCGTTGACCGGAGCCGGAAGGCTGATGAAGGGGACCATTGAGGCCGGGTCGCCCGCGGAGGCGGCGGAGACCCTCAAACGGATGGACCTCAATGTCAGTCTGCTGGAGAAGGCCAAGCCGCAACAACTGCGGACGTCAGTGGGGCGCAACGAGTTTCTGCTGTTCAACCAGCAGTTGGCCTCGATCACGAAGGCGGGCGTCCCGCTCGAAAGGGGGCTGCGTGAGCTTTCGCGGGACATCGCTTCCAAGTCGATGCGGCGGCTCATCGGGGAGGTGGCCGCCGATCTGGAGGCGGGTATGCCCATCGAAGAGGCCTTCGGCAAAAGAGAGAAGCAGTTCCCGCCGCTCTACGGGCGGATTCTGAAGGCGGGGGTCGAGACCGGTCGGCTCAGCGAGATGCTGACGAGCCTGAACCGGCACCTGGAGCTGGCCGGACATACGCGCCGGATCGTCTTCGAGGCGGTCAGCTACCCCGCCGTCATCCTCGCCCTCGGGGCGATCATCATTTCGTGCGTCTTCGCGTTTGTGGTTCCTCAATTCAGGGGCGTGTTGCAGGAGATGATCGGCGGCAAGCTCAATCCGCTGACCACCGCCGTGCTCAAGCTGGGCGAGAATATCATTCCCTTCTGGATCGGCGTCGGCCTGGTGATCGGTGCTGTGGTGGTCGCCTTCACGACGGCCTCCTCCGCCCCGGCGGGCCGGCGGTTCAAGGAGGCCTTATTCCTCCGGCTGCCGGTCATCGGGAGGCTCTACCGCAACAGCATCCTGAGCCGGATGGCGGAAGCGATGGCCGTGCTGGTCGGGGCGGGCTGCGACATCCCCGAGGCGCTGCGGCTCGGGGCCGTCAGCTCCGGCAGCGAGAAACTCCTGCTGGACAGCGAGGTCGTGGCGGCGCAAATCGAGCGGGGGGTCAACATCCTCGAAGCCGGACAGGCCGCGGCCATCCTGCCGCGACTGTTCCTGTATTCCGTCCAACTCGGTTCTCAGCGAAACGAATTGCAGGACAACCTCTACAGCTTGGGGGCCATGTACGCCGACCAGGCCCGCGTAGGGCAGGCCCATCTCCAGATGATCCTGCTGCCGTTGTTGCTGGTCATGATCGGTGGCGTGATGGCCACGGCGATTCTCGCGCTATTTCTGCCGATGATCCAGGTGGTCACGAGCTTGTCGGCGGCGGGTTGACAAAGGAAAGGGCTTTTGCAGGTAGCGCAGAAGCCATGACGAGGCTGAAATATGGATGAACTGACGACCGTGGCCTTTATCCTTCTGGCGGTCCACGCGCTGCTGGGCTACAAGAAACCGAATATCGCCTTTGCCACGGCGCCGCTGTCGGCCTTGATTCTGGGGTGTGCGGCCATCGTGACGGAGACGCCGGAGAATATGATTCTTCCGCCGGTCCTCGTGGTGGTTACCCTGGGGGCGATCGCCCTCTCCGGGCGGGATCCGGAAGCGCGGCAATGGTATCATTGGTGGGCCTGGCAACTGCTGATCACGATCGCGCTGCTGCTGGTGGCGGCGGTGATGTTTGCGATTTTTCACGCCCTCGGCGCGGGTTTCGTCCTGCCGCTGTTCTTCATCCTCGGTGTCATCGCGATTATCGCCTCGCCGATCATCTACGCGACGGTCTCCCGGCGGACGATAGTGATGCACGTGTTCTCCACGATCGGCTCGATCATGCGGCAGAACCTGCCGCTGACCATGGCATTGGACTGTGCGGTCACGGGTCGGCAGGATGCCGTCGGCTGCATCCTGCGCCGAGTCAAGTCGTGGCTGGTGAAAGGATACCCGCTGACCGAGGCAGTTCGCCGGAGCTATCCGGAATGTCCGGCTCGGGTCCTGGCCATGCTCTCGGCCGGCGAGCAAATCGACCAGCTTCCCGCCGCCCTGACCGCCATCGAGGCCGATCTGAAAGTGAGCGCGATGGAGCGCCGGCGGCTGCAGCCGGTCCATCCGTTCTATCCGGCCGTGGTTCTGGCCATTGCGCTGCTGATCCTTCTGGGGGTCATGCAGTTCGTGATGCCGACCTATCAGGGAGTCTTGCAGGAGATGATCGGTGCCAACTTGCCGGTCTCCACTCGGACGCTGCTGGGCCTGAGTGACGCGATCACCCATCCCAGGAGTCCGGCGGGCCACCTGGAATTCCTTGCGACGCTGCTCGTCGGGCTGGTATTGTACCGGCTCTCCCGCCGGCGCCGGCCGGAAAAGCCCTATCTGCACACGTGGATCACGGACTCCGTGAAATGGTGCATGCCCGGCGTACACTGGTTTGAGCGGAACCGGTCCATGGTGCAGGTGGTGGAATTGCTGCGGATGTCGCTCGGCGCCGGCTGCCCGGTCAACGAGGCGATTCGAGGCACGCTCCAACTGGATGTCAACGTGTGCTTCCGGACGCGGCTGGTCTGCTGGCTCCAACGCGTCGAGCGGGGAGAGAACATCGCCGAGTCGGCCCGGCGCTGTGGGCTGGGCGCGGCCCTGGCCTGGGCGTTTGACGGTGGCGTGGACACGGGCAACACCCCCGTGGTCCTCGACATGCTCGAATCCCATTACCGCTCGAATTATAGCTATCGAGTCAATCTGGCGCGATTCATCCTGTGGCCGCTGGGGATCATTGCCCTGGGAGCGACGGTGGGGTTCTTCGTCTACGCGATCTTTTCGCCCGCCGTGCAGGTGCTCCAGCATCTGGCGGCCAGCGTATACCCCTAAGGGAGGCATGCTCATGGAAACCACACGGAAAAGGCCGCCAAAGGTTCGCTGCCGTGGCTTTCTGTTGGCGGAGTTGATTGTTTCTGTGGCGCTGCTGGGCCTGATCATCACGGGTCTGGCGGTCTCGATGAACGGCTTCTCGATGGTCAATGACTACCAGTGGGCCCGGCAGCGCTGTACGGCGGCGGCTCAGGCCCAACTCGACAGCCTCGTCGCCACGGGCAGCCCGATCGAGCCGGTGGAGCTCCAACGGCTGTGGCGGGGGGTGGAGGTCTCTCTGGAAAGATCGCCGGGAGCCGCGCCGTGGGAAGGGCTGGAGTTGATCCACGTCACGGCCACGACCCAGGCCGGGTCGAAGAAGGTGACCGTCCATCTGGCACGTTATCGGGGCCGAACCTCCCCACGCACACAGGTGTCCAGCGGCTGCGGTGGCGCGGCTCGTCACGGCCAGCGTCCGACGTCGGACGTGACGAGTCTCGCCCCCGTTGGGCGTCGAACGATGGTTGCAGAAGGAGGGCGATCCTGATGCGTCGGGCCTTTACTCTCGTGGAATTGCTCGTGGTGGTCACGATTCTGCCCTTTGTCATGGTGGCGGTCAGCGGCGTGTATGCGACGTTCATCCGCGACATCCCGGCCACGACCCGGGTCCTGCAAGAGAGCACGACGGTGCTCCACTTGCTCGAACAGATCCGTCGCGATGTGGAGGGGGCCAGCGGGCTGCCGGAGCAGTTCAACGGCCAGCGCGCGGATGAGCGCACGTTGCTGATCGCGCAGCCCGGCCAGGTGATCCGCTATCAAATCGAAGAGGGGCGGATCGTGCGAAGGTTGCTCAACCGTGCGGCGTCTCGCGACGCAGAGCACAAAACGGCGGCTGTCGCCTCCTCTAATCCGCAATCCGCAATCCGCAATCCGCAATCCGAGGAGCGCCTTTGGCGCGTGCGGAATGCGGTGCTCGCTTGGCGGCTCTGGCAGCGCGACGGCAGGGCGTATGCGGTCGAGATCCATTCGCACGTGAAGCAGCAGGCGGCGGGCCTGTGGCGGGAGAAATTGGCCAACGCGCATGTCTTCTTTATCCACAGGAGCGAAAGCCAATGAGAAGGGATCGCGGCACTATTCTATCGCTTGTCATCATCGCTCTGATGCTGATGGGCGTCGTGATGTTCGTGCTGACCGGCGGGGCCAACGCCATGCTCTTTCAGGCGGATACCGCCTACGTGCAGGCGGTCGAGCGCCATCTGATCGCCAGTGGTCTGGCTTGGGCGAAAGAGACGGCGTTGCGCAACGCCGGTTCCCCGAGCACGGAACCGGTCGCGTTGAACACCGCGGCTTTCGGCCTGCCGGACGCGAAGTTGATCGTCCGAATCCTGCGTGTGCAGGAGAACACGGCGCAGGTCCACATCGAGACCTCCTGCCACAAAGGGCGCCGCACGCTCCATACCTCCCGCGACTACCAGTTCCCCATCTCCCCGACCGCCCCGCGCGGATGACGGGTACGTCCGTCGTGTGCCCGGAAGGAAGAGCGAAGGGGAGAACGTGAGAAGGTCGGAGGCGCATGCCATCCTACCTTCTTCCGTCCCCATCTTTTCGCTTTCTCTCCTTCCGGCGTCACGATAAACCGGGCTGGCCACCCTCCGACGTTCAATGCTGCGGCACGTGTACGGTCCGATGGGTCTGCGTGTGTCGGACCCGGCAATCTCTCGGAACGACGGTGCCTTCGTTGTGCCAGCAGACGTAACATTCCGTCGGCCGGACTTCTTGACCTTGCCGGCTACAGGGTAGGGCATGGGGGCAGCCTGTGCAGAGATACTCGCAGCGTCTGCAGGTAGGTAGTTTCCGCTTGATGGAACTCGTATTCATCAACACCTCCTCGCGCCATCTGCGTGATGCCTCAGCGCCAGACTCCTTATCGACCAACGGAAGGCGGCACTTGAAGTCCGAGAACCTGCGGCACATCGGGACGGAGCAGTGGAGGAATTGGGTTTGAACACGGCGTATCCGCTCGTTAGAATTGCCCCTCAGTGTTTCCTGGCGAATCGCCTTTGCAGGAGTTGCCCATGATCGCATTCAATCCGCCGGTGGTTCAGGTGGCGGCGTACCTGCTGCTGCCCTTCGTAGGCGCGGGGGCTTCCTCCCAGACTCCGCCCGACGTACCGGCGGCGGACCTGGTAATCCGCAACGCCCAAGTTCTCACGATCGACAAGGATCGCCCGCGTGCCCAGGCCATCGCGTTCAAAGGCGAGATCATCCTCGCGGTGGGGACGAATGAAGCCGTCGCCCGCCACGTGAAGGAAGGCACGACGGAAATGATCGACGCCCAGGGCAGGCTGGTGATCCCCGGCTTCAACGATGCACACATTCACTTCGATCTCGTGGACCCGGACTATATCGAGTTGCGCTACACGACGGACCCTGCTGTCATTACCCGCAAGGTCAAGGAGGCGGTGGCTCGGGCCCAGCCGGGCGAGCTGATCCGGGGCGGCCACTGGGAGCACGAGATGTTTCGCGACCGCCAGTGGCCCACGAAGGAGCTGATCGATGCGGTGGCGCCGAACAACCCGGTGCTGCTGTCCCGCGCCGACGGGCACTCCGTCCTCGTCAACAGCTACGTGATTCGCCGATCCGGCATCACGAAGGAGACGCCCAATCCCTTCGGAGGCGAGATCCAGCGCGATCCTGCCACGGGCGAGCCGACCGGCATCTTCAAGGAGACCGCCGTCTCGCTGCTCAAGGACGAGGGCGTGCCGGTCCAGCGCACGCCCGTGGAGCAGGAGCAGCGGCGGATGCGCGGTTGGGAGGCGGCGTTGGCGATGGCCCGCCGTCACGGTGTCACGTCCATCCAGGTGCCGTCGAGCCATGGTCTGGAGGTGTACCAAGAGCTCAAGGACAAGGGCAAACTGACGCTGCGGGTGACACTCGGCGGGACCCTGACGGCCAACGAGAAGGAGCTGAATCGTTACGCCAGGCTCCAGGAGAAATACCCGCGCAGCGGCAATTGGATTCGCTTCGGCTATCTCAAGGGATTCGTCGACGGGACGCTCGGCTCGGGGACGGCGCTCTTCTTCGAGCCGTATGTGGATGTCCCCGAGACAAAGGGACTGGCCCAAATGCCCTATCCGGAGCTGGAAAAGCAGGTCGTGCGGGCGGATAAAGCGGGTTTCCAGCTCGGTATTCACGCCATCGGCGACGAGGGCAACCGCTGGGTTCTGAACGCCTACGAGAAGGCGCAGCAGATCAATGGTAAGCGGGACAGCCGGCATCGCATCGAACATGCCCAGGTGATCGGTGCCGGTGACATCCCGCGTTTTGCCGCGCTGGGGGTCATTGCGTCGATGCAGCCGACGCACTGCATTACGGATAAGCGCTTCGCGGAGAAGCGGATCGGCACAGCGCGGTGCCAGGGGGCCTACGCTTGGCGTAGTCTGCTGAATGCGAACGCGGGGGTCGCCTTTGGCACCGACTACCCGGTCGAGCCGATCAATCCGCTGGAGGGTTTGTACGCGTCCGTTACGCGAAAGGACCGGGCCGGCGAGCCGGGCGACGGCTGGTTCCCGGAGCAGAAATTGAGCATGGAGGAGGCGATCAAGCTGTACACGCTCGACTCTGCCTACGCCGAGTTTACGGAAGACCGTAAAGGAATGCTCAAGGAAGGCTACCTGGGCGATGCCGTGATGTTTCACGAGGATTTGTTCACTCTGCCGCCCGATCAACTCATGTCGGCCCAGGTGGACCATACCATCGTCGGAGGAAAGGTCGTCTACCGCCGAAGTGATTCAGATTAGGAGGACACAAATGCAGTTCAGTCTCACCACCATGCGGTGCGGCTTGGCCGTGCTCACGATGTTGTCTGTTGGCATGGGTGTAGCATATGCCCAAGAGAAGCCTGCGACGACCGTCTCCGACCGTTTCGATGTGCGGCAGTTTGGGGCGGCCGGCGACGGACAGACAGATGATACGGCGGCCTTTCAGCGGGCCCTGGATGCCGCCGGCAAGGCCGGGGGGGGCGTCGTGTACGCCTCGCGCGGCAACTACTTCTTCGCGGGCCATCTGAACGTGCCGAACGGCGTCACTCTATCCGGCATCTGGCAATCCGTCCCGGCCCACAACGGTATCCGCGACCGGGGGATGCCCAAGCCGACCGACGACGGCACGACGTTTCTCGTGACGGAAGGGGCCGGCAGCGAGGAGGGACCGGCTTTTGTCACTCTGAACACCAACTGCACCCTCAAGGGTGTCGTTCTGTACTATCCGCAGCAGAATGTGGACGAGGTGCCCCAGCCGTATCCCTGGGCGATTGCCCTGCGCGGCAAGAACCCGGCGGTCCTGGCGGTGGAGATGCTCAATCCGTACAACGGGATCGACGCCACGCGGAACGAGCGGCACCTGATCCGGGATGTGCAGGGCCAGCCGCTGCGGCGGGGGGTCCTGGTCGATTCGATCTACGACATCGGCCGGATCGAGAACGTCCATTTCAACCCGTGGTGGAGCCAGAGGCCCAAGCTCAAGCAGTGGCAGATGGAAAACGGCGAGGCCTTCCTCTTCGGGCGGTCGGATTGGCAGTACGTCTTCAATACGTTCTGCTTCGGCTACAAGGTGGGCTACCGGTTCCTGAAGACCAAGGCCGGCGTGTGCAACGGCAACTTCCTCGGCATCGGCGCCGACGACTGCTATACCGCTCTCGTGGTTGACGACTGTGCCCCGTTCGGACTGCTGATCACCAACGGCGAGTTCGTGTCGTTCCACGGCCCGGACCCCACGATGATCGAGGTGGGTCCCACGAACACCGGCAGCGTTCGTTTCGTCAACTGTGCCTATTGGGGTCCGTGCAACCAGATCGCCCGCCTCGCGGGCCGCGGCACGGTCGGCTTCTCCGATTGCACCTTTGTTCAATGGGGCGGCAAGGAAAAGACCCGCGCGGCCCTTCAGGTCCAAAGCGGCACGATCCTGGTACGCGGTTGCGAGTTCCGCCAGGACCGCCCGCAAATCGAGCTGGGCAAGGATGTGGCCCGCGCCATCATCACGGATAATATCCTCACGGGCTCCGAGCGGATCAGCAATCAGTCCCAAGGGAAGGTCGAGATCGGCCAGAACGTCAGCAATTGACCCGGCACGTCCTGTTCCACCTCTATGGCGAGCCGTGCGATTGACGGGACGGGGCGTTGGCGATATTCTGCGCGACCGGTCTTCTCGTTCCGTGGCCGAACGAAGAGAGGCGCGAGGAAGACCTGTCCGGCAAGAGACCAGAAAGGCAGACAGCGATGAAGTGTCCGGCGTGTGGTAACGCGTTGCAAAGGACGATCGTCGGGGAGGTGTCGGTCGATGCGTGCCGCGGCGGCTGCGGCGGCATCTGGTTCGACAACCATGAGCTGCGGAAGTTCGATGAGCCGCATGAGACGGCCGGAGAAGCCCTGCTCGACCTGGAGAGGAATAGGAACATCCACGTGGATCTCCACAAGAAGCGGAACTGTCCGAGGTGCGAGAGCGTCGTGATGATGCGTCATTTCTTCAACGCCCAGCGGCAGGTGGAGATCGATGAATGTCCAAGTTGTGCCGGCGTGTGGCTCGACTATGGCGAACTGGGCACGATCCGCACGACCCACGCATCCGAGCCGGACCGGGAGAAGGCGGCGGAAGAATACCTGAAGGAGGTCCTGGGGCCTGACTTCGCCGCCGAGCAGGGGCACGGCGATCTGGACACGAGCCATCGGATGTCACGGGTCTTTCGGTTTCTGACGCCGCGCTATCGCTTCTGGCACTGACGAAGGAGATCTCAGAATCAGACGGGTTTGTCGTCCTTGAGAACTGCCCAGAGCTTGCGGCCGTCCGGCGGGCGGTTGGGCTGGTCGCTTGCGGTGTCGATGGGCTCTATCGTGTATCCCGGCTGGTTGGCCTTGGCCCGTTTCCAGGCGTCGTAGAGGCAGCCCAGATAGACCGAGTCCTCCTGCGCCTTGGCGATTTGGGGATCGAGGGGGTGGGCGGTGTCCGCCCGCAACGCATCGAGAGCATACTTCTTTGCGGCCTCGACTTCGTCGGCGGAGGATTGGAGACTCGTACCGAGTCGGGCGAGGTGCTCTTCGAGTCCTTTCATGTAGATCGCCCGCAGGTGCTCGCGAATCGCGGCTTGGCCGACGGCCGAGACTTCATCCCAGCGGAGTTCCGGCGCGAAGATCTGGCAGCGGAAAAAGAGCTCGCTGACCGCCACGTCCGGCAACGATTGGCGGATCACTTCCTGGGCCGAGACGCCGAAGGTCCCCGCCAGGCCGGTGAGGGCTTGGAGTTGCTCCTCTTCCAGGTAGAATGTGACACGCCGGTTCTTTGCCATCGTCGAATCCTTTCACGGACCTTCCGGGGGCTCTTTATAGCCCAGCGCGGGGCGAAAAGCAAAGGCAAAGCGGCGGCTCTACTACTGCGAATGTCCTAACGTGGCGGGGAGCAGGGGAGGACGCGTGGATCGGCGGCGGTGGCCCGGCTCGGAGCGGGGGCGAATGATTATTCGCCGCCAGGGGCGGCCCAAGACCGCGGAAACGCCTTACGGGCGACGCAGGCATCGGGCTCCCAAACGCGAGATTTCGCGTTTGGGGTCCCGTCGCCCCTACAAACGGCTGGCATTGACCCCTTGCGATCGGGTGTCTACGATGAAGGGGAGCTACGCGGTGGGTGACGGGCCGAGGGAGGACGAGGGCGATGTTCAGAAAGGGGTCGGTTATGATGAAGTGTTCTTCTCATGCGTGGGGCTTCGTCGCGTGTTGGCTGTTGGCTGCGGTGATCGTCCCGATGGTGTTGGCCAATGAGCCGATCGACTGGCAGCGGGCCCAGGAGCTGCGCCGGCGGGAGCAGCAGGGCGAGATGCTCAACGAGCAGGACCGAGCCTATCTGGAACGGGCCAAGCAGCAGCGTCGCGGGGCGGCCCAGGCAAACCCGGCGCCGCCCGCCCAAGAGACGACGGGACTGATCCCCCTCACGGAGCTGGGGGAGGGCCTGTACAAAGGACAGGTGGGCGGCCTCTATGGTCACGGGCAGAATGTCCCGCCGGAGACCCATCTCCAAGCGGCGCAGGAACAGACGGCCCTGGTCGTTCCGCGCGACGCCCAGGGAAATCCCTCCGATACCGGCAAGATTGTCCTGATTTCCCAGGGGATGTCCAATACGACGCAGGAGTTCTCCGTCTTCAAGTCTCTGGCCGAGGCCGACCCGAACAAATCGCCCAAGGTGATCATCGTCGATTGTGCCCAGGGCGGCATGGCGGCGCACCAATGGGCCTACCCGGAAGTCGTCGCCAAACAGAACCGGCCGTCACCGTGGGACGTGATGGACCAGCGCCTCCAGAAAGCCGGCGTGACCGCGGCTCAGGTCCAGGTGGTGTGGGTCAAACAGGCGCAGATCGGCCCGTCGCAGTTGGGGGAGTTCCCGGCCCACGCCCAATCGCTGCGGAATGACGTCGCCGTGATCCTGCGGCAACTCAAGACACGGTTCCCGAACCTGCGGGTCGCGTACCTGTCCAGCCGGATCTACGCGGGCTATGCGGCTACGGCCCTGAACCCGGAGCCGTATGCCTATGAGTCGGCGTTTTCCGTCCGCGGGCTGATCGAGTCCCAGGTCACGAACGATCCGAGCCTGAACTACGATCCGGTCAAGGGCCAGGTCAAGGCACCGCTACTGCTGTGGGGTCCGTACCTGTGGGGCGACGGGACCAAACCGCGACAAGGCGATAATCTGGTCTGGACCCGGGCGGATCTCGGTCCGGACGGCACGCACCCGAGCCCGGCCGGCCGCCAGAAGGTCGCCCAGATGCTGCTGACATTCTTCCAGACCGACCCCCATGCCAAACGGTGGTTCCTGAAGTAACTCCGTCACCGCTTCAGGGCCGGGTTGATCCGGTGCAGTTTCCGTTGGGCGACGGCCTTTTTGAGCCAGGAGACGAGGCCGCAGTGGTAGTTGTAGTCACTGGGGTCCCGCAGCTTATCCAAGTACAGCGGGCCGGCGGCGCCGACGATATTCCCGAACGAGTCGCTCTCCACCGCGTACACGTCCCCGCTTGCATGTTGCCAAAAGGTCTTCATAAGCACCCCAACAAAGTATAAGAAACGCCGGGGAGCACGGGATTCCTCGTGGTTGGGAGTGCTCAGGAAATTCCCGACTCCCGCGGGGAAGAAGTTTGGCTCATCCAGTCTTCGCGTCCTTGCCTGTTCCAGGCACGCCCCCAGCGCTCGGTGCAGAGGAGTACGCCCAAACCGGATGAGCCGAGTTACCCTTCGGTAGTTGACGTTTCTCATTTCTCATTTGGCGTTCGCCGCAGGGAAACGGCAAAATGAGAAGTGACAAGAACCCGCAATTCTCTTCTTTTCCGATTTATTTCACAGACAGAGGTCGCTTCCGCCGATAGAGTAGCCCGACAGTACAGGGGTACACTTTCCTCCCTCGGAGTTTACACCTCAGACCAGAACAGAGGGAAAGTGCGTTCGTAGGCCCGCCGGGCCTAAGGAGAAGACAAGTGGCAACAGGTACGGTAAAGTGGTTCAATGCGGACAAGGGATTCGGCTTCATCGCTCCGGATGACGGCAGCGACGATCTGTTTGTCCATCGCTCCGAGGTCAAGACGGGGAGCTTTGCCTCGCTGAATGAAGGCCAGAAGGTCGAATTTCAGGTCGGGCAGGGGCGCAAGGGCCCGTGCGCGACGAACGTCATGCCCTGCTGAGGCAGCGACGCAAACCGTCAATAGAAAGGCTCCGGCGTGAAACCGGAGCCTTTTTCTTTGCGCGGTGCGCAACGGGTCCCTAGACTCTGGAAAACAGGGAGCAGGCGGGGGGTGAAACACGCACGGCCTTCGACCCTTGGTGCCGAAGGCCGTGCGTGGAAGGAAGACTTCCTATTTGACGTAGAAGCGCATCCCGACGGCGAGGCTGAAATTGAGCTCGACGTCCGGGCTCAGGTCCAGAATGGGCGCAATCTCGGCAAAGACATCGAAGGGCTTGCCGTCAAATAGATAGCTGATGCCCACGGGGACCCGGATGCCAAAGACGGTATTTCCGTCATCGTCATCGTGCCGGCCGTTATCCTCCTGGAACTTCAGCCGTGCACCGACGCCGAAGTAGACGGGCAGCTTGCCGGAGGCTTCCTCGGGCTGGAGCAACTCGAAGAAGTGCCACAGGTAATCCGCGTGGAGTTGGAAGCCGTCCTCATCCCAGAAGGACCAGGCGACGCCGCCGTCGATGGCGTGCTCTTCGTCCAGCCAGTACTTCACGGCCAGACCGGTCGGCTCGCCGACGATCAAGCCAAGGCCGAGCTGATCCTGCGCGAAGGCGCACGTGGAAATCATGCCGATCAGAGCCACCAGCATTGTCATACGCTTCATACGATTGTCCTTTTCCTTGCTCCTGTCGCACCGGCGCGGCGTGTCACTTCGGCGGCCTGCCGTGACCGGTGCTCCTCATGCTCTCACTTGGTTCCGCAACCCCCAAAGGGGCTGAGGGAGTCCGATATGTGTTATCGACAGGACTGCCCGATCCTTGCACATTTTGCGGCCTGATCTTGAGCAGCAATAGAGTGGGTCCGATAATAGACAGGGCCTCACTCTTCTCCGGCTACTTTGCGGCGTAGCCTTCGCCTCCCCGCGGGCGGCGGTTCGACGCACCTGCCGCCAGTACGCCCTCCTTTCTTGGCGCTCAGGAAGAAGAAAGGGCCGGCGGCTCCGCCACGCCGCACCGCGGCGCTGGAACCAGGCCGGCCCTTGTCCTTGTGTCCTTGTGCGTAGGGGCAGGCCGGGTTCGGGACCCCACCGGCATTATTTCGCCGGTGGGAGCCCTTCCCAAACGCGATACATCGCGCTTGGGGTCCCCACCCTGTGCCTGCCCAATCCCAGGGTAGCCACGGGGGGCTACCCCTACGATACTATGGTTTGGGTGTCGATCGGTCCGGAATGTAGAAGAACCGCACTTCGCTCAGGCCGACGGAGGGCGTGGTGCCCCAACCCTTCTCAACGGTCAGTTTGACATACTTGGCCGAGACGCCGCCGAAGCTGATCGTGGTGTTGTGGACATAGTCGGGCTTACCGGGGGCTCGGGCGAACTCCGGCACGTTGGCCAAGGGCGTCCATTTCGTACCATCGGTGGAGTACTCAATCTTGACGCTCTTGGCGCCGAAGCCGACAAAGGGCTCGACCAACTGATTCGAGTTCCACACCCATATCTCGTGCAGGGCGTAGACCTTGTCGAACTCAA
>CAYHAJ010000139.1:0-24884 GCA_964354535.1 uncultured Pirellulales bacterium | reverse complement strand
TACCGAGGCGCGAAGCCGATGTGGCGAGGGCGTCCCGCCCTTGCGTGTCGCGGGCATCCCCCGCTTGCGCGGGGGCAGGCTCGTGCCCGCGATTCGAGGGCGGGACGCCCTCGACACGAGAGAGCAAGGGCAAGATGCCCTCGCCACGTTGCGGTTGGCGTCGGCCCAGCTCGGCAAGCTGCTCGATCAGGTCCTCGCCCTGTGCCGTGGAAAGGTCTGCAATGTCCGCTTCGTTCGACTCCAGCCGCCGGCAATGAGCACAGGCCAGATTGCACCGGACCGTCGTTTCCCAGAACAACATCCGCAAAACGCGCTGGGATGGCATCGTAGGTTTCACGCGGGTATATCCTCACGGCCCGCCTGACAGGAGATCTCGCGGGCCTGCTTCAGAATCTCATCGACCAACTTGGCCGCCTCGGTCGGGCTGGCTTCCTTGGCCACCGTGTTGACGTTCTTGATCACGCAGTGCAACAGCTTGTTGACGACGCGGTCCACCATCTCCTCCAAGGGAACGCGGCAGGACGCGTGCTGCCGGGGCCCGGCCAGGAACCGCTCGAGCTCCAGGCGGCTGATCTCCCGGAATTCGTCCTTCATCCGCCCGATCAGAGGCCCGATGTCCTTCGCATGGAACCAGTCCATGAACTCGGCGGTCTGAGCGTAGACGATTTCCAGACCACTGCCGATGTCCGCCTCGCGGGCTTTGAGGTTCTGCTCGGCCACCTCTTTCAGTTCGTCCATGCCATAGAGATAAACGTCCTCGACCTTCTGGAGCGCGGGGTCGAAGTTGCGGGGCACACCGACATCGATAATCAGCAGGGACCCGGTCCGGCGTTTCTTGACCGTTCGCTCGAACGACTCCTTGGTGTACAGGTAGTCCGGCACGGCCGCCGAAGAGATCACGATATCGGCCTGGCCGATCTGCTCGCTCAATTCCTCCCACTTACCCACCCGGATCCAGCATCGTGCCGCCAGCTCGGCCCCCCGCTCGTAGGTTCGATTCACGACAATGACGTCCGTACAGCCGGCCTTCAGGAGGTGCTGCACGACCAGTTCCCCCGTCTCTCCGGCCCCAATGACCACCACCTTGGCCCGCGTCATATCGGCGAAGAGCTGGTGCGCCAACTCGACCGCCACGCCGGCGACGCTGACCCGCCCGTTGGAGATCGCCGTGCTCGTATGGACGCTCTTGGCGGTGAAGAACGCACTGTGAAACAGCCGATTGAGGATCTTCCCGGTGCTCTTGGCGGCACAGGCCCCCTTGTAGCTGTCTTTGACCTGTCCCAGGATCTGCGACTCGCCAATGACCATGCTGTCCAGACCCGCCGCTACCAGCAGCAGGTGCCGCACGGCTTCTTCGTTCTCGTGGAAATACAGGGCCGATTTGAACCGTTCCGCCTCCACGCCGTGGAAGTCGGATAAGAAAGCGACCAACCGGCCGGCCGCCTCCTGGGCGGCCCGGTCGCCGGCATAGTACAGTTCCACCCGATTACAGGTGGACAGCAGGACGAACTCGGCCCCCGGCTCCAGCTCCTTGAGCCGGCGCAGCGCCATCGCCACTTGGGAAGCGCCGAAGGCGAGTCGTTCCCGCACTTCGACGGCAGCACTTTTGTGATTCAAGCCGAGAACTACGATGCTCATGATGAACTCAAGGGTAATCGGTAGTCAGTCGTCGGTAGTCGGCAGCCCACAGTCGGCTGCGGCAGGCTCCTTGTGTTCTTCTCTTCACCGCCTACCGAATACCGACTACCGCCTACCGACTCTTGCGAGAACTTGTGCCGCGTCGCCCCCGCGACCGTGACTCCGATCACGGCAAGTAAGAGTAATCCGAACGCAACAATCGTTACATAAGACCGCGTTTTGACTTTCAACAGGCCGAGTCGATCCAGAATCACAGTCAGGCCCAGCAGACCCCAGGCCGCGACAATGCAGATGACTTTGATGTCAGCCAGCCACTTGACCATACCGGTGCCGTCCACATGGGCAAGGCCCAAGCCTCCGATCACGCCGACCGTCAACAACACAAAGCCCATCCGGACTGCCAGGCGATTCATGCGGACGAGCGTCTCCATATTGGGAATCCGACCCAGCACCTGGGCGATTCCCTTGTGCTTGAGCCTGTAACGGCCCAGCAGGTACAGCGCCGAATTCGCCGCGGCGAACATTACCGCGGCAGAGGCCAGGATCATGGCCGTGGCGTGTGCCACCGCCCAAGGCGTTGCGGCCAACTCCTGCGGTCTGGCCGCGGGTCTGGCCACGAAAGCCGCCGCCAAGACCATCCCCAGAATGACCCAGATCATCACCGAGCCAAACCAAACCTGCTCAATGGCGGACCGCAGCGACAGGTACAGAACGCCCAGAACTACGGCGAGCACGATGAGGGATTCGAACAAGCCGGTCAACGGAACCGCCCGGATTGACAGGCCCCGCAGGACAAGCAGCCCGGCGCCAAGCACGACGGCGGCCAGGACAAGCGCCGCCGGCAAAGCCGCATAGTGACGACAGCTTCCGCGAAGTTGCAGGACCGCTACTACACCGGCAGCCGCCTGAGCCAGCACGACCACTACGAACACCACCGCCTCCGGTGCAGGCAGATTAAACATCTTGTCTCCTGTTTCGACGCATGCAGTCGACCAACCTGTTCCTATCGCGCGGCAAAGATCGTCCAGCGGTTGCGGTTGCGACGCTCGTTTCGTCGGACGTGCAACGTCCCACGTGACGAGCCGCGCAACCGGCGGACGTTTGACGATCCGTACCCGACGCAGCCCCCTCTTTCCCCCTGAGGATTATCGACGGATACAATAAGTCCCTTGGATCACCTGTAGTATCTCGTCTTTGGTAATCCTTGTACATATTGTACTCCCAAAGCCCTGGTGCTACAAGCATTTTTGGCCACGAGAAGCCCGTACGCCAGGTCTGCGGAGGGTCGATCCAGGCTGGCTCTCCGGAATAAGGCAGCACGATGGAACGTCGTAAGCCATTATACTACCATGTTTTACACGCACACCGATGATGCTGACATTGTCAATATACGCGGCTCGCAGGCAGCCGGACTCTAACGGTCGTATCGCTCGGTCCAGTCTCGACGGTCACCTGCCCTCCGCGACCTGTGACGATCCCCTTTACAACAGCCAAACCGAGGCCCAGGCCGTCGACACCGTCTGCATCGCGCAGGACCGTGCCGAGATCATGCCCCACCTCTGGCGTACGGATTCCGCCGGATGTATCACAAAACGACAGTTCAGCATACCCTTCGCCCGCCGCACAACTGATCAGCAGCTTCTGCTCGGAAGCTCCATCAGCCGCATCGATGGCCCGCTGGATCAAATGGTAGAAGACCTGCTCCACCTCACGCGGTGAGACTGTCGTCAACGGCACGATATCCATGTGCTTGACGGCAATCGTCACTTTGCGGCGCAGGGCACTGTCGGCAAACACGCTCATCGTCCGCTTGGCGATCTGGTACAGGCCCACGGGTTGCTCCGCGACTGTCGCCTCGGGAGAGGTAATCTCCATGAATCGATTCAAGGTTTCCCGGGCCTTGGACAATTCCGAGAGTCCCTTGCCAAGGCCACTGCGCACGGCCTCGGAAGATTCCATGGCGGCCAAGTCCGCGACGGCTCGCTCCAGCACAAGCTGCGTTACGGTCAGCGGCTCAGCCACTTGTTGAGCCATGGTGGCGCTGAGCACGCCTACGGCCGCTTTACGGGCGTGCCTTTCGACTTTCCGGCGGTACTCATCCAACTCCCGCTGGGCCTCCATCCGGGCACTGACATCCAAGGCCACGCCCACCACGTTCGTGACGGTACCGGCCTTGTCCTTCAGGGCGGAATAATAGATCTCGAAAGAGACACCCTTCAGCACGATGGTGGTGATAAACCCCGGTCCCGACAGAGCTTGCCGGCAGTGTTCCGCGAGACTCTCGCCGCACGGAAACGCCTCGTGCATGGGCCGGCCCCGAAGGCGATCAGAACTCAGACCCAGCGCTTCGAGACCCTTGCCCTGGGCAAAAGTGACGATCATGTCCCGGTCCGCCATGAAGAGAAAGACCGGAATCGTCGAGGCAATCGTCGCACACCGCAGTTCGCTGATTCTCAGGGCCTCGCGGGTCTCCCAACGGAAGATGTCCAGGACATAGATAATGCTCCCGGCCGCCACAACCGCGCAGAGCGCCCGAAAGACCTGGACCGGCATGCCCGCCAGCGAGAAGAAGGTCTCATAGTTCAGAACGCTCGCAGGGAAGAAACCGGCTTTCTTCACGAAGACCCCGGCCAACACGCCATAGACCAGGAAGGTCGCCGCCGCGACCTCGAGGCTCCTCGTGATGGAGTACAGCTTCAACGCCTTGAACTCGGCCCTCTGGGACGCCAGGCCCCAGGCCGTCAGGAGCGTCCCGGGCGCACACAGGAGATAGCGGGCCCAGATGTCACCCATCAGGAGGCGCTTCTGCGGTTCGGTCAGCAGGAACAGGACCAGCCAGGCGAGGGCCAGGAGCAGGGGAACCAGGCGAAGCAGATGCCGTCTCCGTGCGTCTTGCGAAAGAACCGTGACCCCGAACTGGACGAGCAAGAAGAACGAGCCGGTCAAAGTGAACATCCGTGCGGCGGCCATCAGGTCGATTGAAAGTGGGCCCCCGATGTCGATGAACATGTCGAGCCACTCGTTCAGGCCATGGAGGAGGCCGAAGACCCCGATCATCCAGATATAGCGCGCCAGATCGAACCGGCTGCCCTCTTTCGGGTAGACCAGAATTACCAGGCCCAGAACGAAGAAAGCCAAGCCATAGACGAACCATACCAAGATCATTCCGTTGCCCCAACACGACCTGTGCCACCCGCCCAATCTAAAACATATACGCCGTCCGACGAAGGTCGGCAACACAATTCCCGTGCGCGTACCAACGACCCGGGTCGTGCCGCCGGCCCGGCACTCAAACGGACCCACCGTACAACCGCGACATCCGTCATAGCCGACACCACCGGTGCGCCGAATCTTCCCACAGGTGGGATTGAAGATGCCATATGTCTCTCATCTGTGGGAAAAACGACCGCATCGAACCCCGGTGTCTGCCTGGAAGTTCGGTTTCATGCATCACCGTAAATCTTTTGTAAACCGTTACTTATATTATTCTATTTAAGAACAGCCCGAAGCACTGCCGTTGTGGCATAGAGCTTGCAGTATAATCCGAACCTGTCGCTCGGTCGGTTACTGGGCGGCGCCGCTTCATGGAGGAGCATGCAAGGGGTTCGGAACACGAACTAAGGTCTTCAGAGAGTTGAGGGGTCGAACGACAATGGCGAAGAAGGTTGGGTGTACATCGAAGGTGTGGAGTGGGCGGACGCAGTGGTTGACGATATCGATGCTGCTGGTGGGAGCAGTCACCTCGACCACGTGGGCGGGCGATCTGCAAATCCACGCGGCGGCTGTGGATGTTCCGTTTGTCGAAGCGCTCTGGCAGACGTCGGGCCATGCCGATAAGACCGCCGAAGCTTTCAACGACTGGAACGACGCCAATCCGGCGGTGGTCCCTACGGGTTGCGCCAGGTGCCATAGCTCGACCGGCTTCCAGGATTTCCTGGGCGCCGATGGCAGTGCGGCCGGCGTAGTGGACAAGGCTCCCCCGATCGGGACGGTGATCGACTGCGCGGCTTGCCATAATGCGGCGACGCTCACGCTCAGCAGCGTCACGTTCCCCTCCGGCGTCGTGGTCAAGGATCTTGGCCCGGAGGCCCGGTGCATGACGTGCCATCAGGGACGGCAGTCCACGGTTTCCGTGGACACGGCCATCAAGACGAACGCCGACCCCAACAAGCCGGACGTTGCCAGCACGAAGCTGAGCTTCGCCAACGTCCACTACTTCGCGGCCGGGGCCACCCAGTACGGCGGCATCGCGAAAGGCGGCTACCAGTACACCGGCAAGGCGTACGATGTCAAGTTTGCCCACGTGGAGGGTGTCGAAACCTGCACGGATTGCCATAATCCGCATAGTCTCGAAGTCCGCATCGAAACTTGCGTTGTCTGCCATCCCGGTGTCCTGAAGAAGGAAGACTTGAAGAACATCCGGATGATGGCCTCCATCCAGGACTACGACGGAGACGGCAACTTGCAGGAAGGCATCGCGGGCGAGATCGAGAGTCTCCAGGCGGCCCTGTACGCGGCCCTCCAGGCGTATGGGACCAAGGCCGGAGCCCCCATCATCTATGACAGCCATTCCCATCCGTATTTCTTCAAAGATACCAACGCCAATGGCACCGTCGATCCGAACGAGGCCGTGAGTGCCAACAAGTACACCGCGTGGACGCCACGTCTGCTCAGGGCAGCCTACAACTACCAGGTCTCCCTGAAGGATCCCGGCGCCTTCGCTCACAATGCCAAGTACATCATTCAGTTGCTGTTCGATTCTATCGCGGACCTGGATGCCACGGCCGTGGCGAAGCTCACACGTGATGACGCCGGCCACTTCGCCGGCTCGCACGAGCAATGGCGGCACTGGGACGAGGATGGCAAGGTCTCCGGCAGTTGCAGCAAGTGTCACTCCGCCACCGGCCTGCCATTCTATCTGAAGGAAGGGGTCAACGTCTCGCAGCCGCTTTCCAACGGCATGCTGTGCACGACCTGCCATAACGCGATGCCGGAGTTCACCCGTTACACGGTCAAGACCGTCCTGTTCCCGAATGGCGCCAGCCTCGACACCGGGGATCCGGGCAGCAACCTCTGCGTGAGCTGCCATCAGGGCCGTCAGTCCACGGTGAGCGTCAACGCGAGCATCGCCGGCCTCGACCTGGACACCGTGACGACAAAGAGCTTCCTGAACGTCCATTATTTCGCGGCCGGCGCCACGCTCTTCGGGACCCAGGCCAAAGGCGCCTACGAGTACGCGGGCAAGACGTATCAGGGGCGCCTCAAGCACGTGAGCAGTTACGACACCTGCACCGAGTGCCATGAGACCCATACGGGCGACCTCAAGATGGCGGGCTGCGCCAGTCCGATCTGCCACGGCAACACGTCGGCCAAGAACATCCGCAAGGACCAGAAGGACTACGACGGCGACGGCAACAAGACGGAAGGCATGTCGTATGAGATCGCCGGTTTGGCGAATCTCCTCTATGCCGCAATCCAGAACTACGCGACGACCGTGGCCAAGGCCCCCATCGTCTACAACGCCGCAGCCAGTCCGTACTTCTTCAAGGACACGAACGGCAACGGCAAAGCAGACGCGGACGAGACCACGAGGTACGCAAGCTGGACGCCGCGGCTGCTCTGCGCCGCGTACAACTACCAGTATGCCCAGAAAGACCCCGGTGCCTTTGCCCACAACCCCAAGTATGTGATCCAGGCCATGTACGACAGCCTGGCCGATCTGGGCACGAAGGTGACCGTGGATATGACGAAGCTGAATCGGCCATGATGTTGCGGGTGCCTGGGCTGGCCATCGTCATTTGGCTCGCGCTCTGGCTGCCCGGAAACCTCTGGGCCACAGCAGGCAACACAAAGAAGAAAGATATAGCCCAGAATCCTCACGGGGATTCTGGGCTATGTTCGTCCTGTCACACGTCCACTATGGAGGGGCGGGAAACCTTGCGATTTGAGGGAGATGTATCGAAGTTGTGCCGATCATGTCACGATGGGCGTCTCGCGTCACGGGAGGCGCACGTGACCGGTGTGAAAGCAAGTGAAACGATGGCAAAGAGGATTCCGCCGGAACTTCCGCTCGAACGCGGAATACTGACGTGTCTCAGTTGCCATGATGTCGCCCCGGCCTGTAAAGGCGGGCAGCAGACGGCGGCATCGAATCACTATTTCCTGCGCGGCAGCCAGACTTCCAACCCTTTGATGTTCTGTTTCCAGTGCCATGCTCCGGAGAGCTATCGCCCCTTCAATCCCCATGATCAGCTTGCCGAGGCCAAGCCAAAGGCGGACACGTGCACATGGTGCCATCGCGGCGTCCCGGATGTGAACGCCCCCCCCGATCGGGGGGGCCCACAGGCACTTCGTGCCAAAGGAGCCGACATTTGCCGGAATTGTCACACGGTGGCCACGGATCACCCGGTCCGCGCGCACATGGGAGCCGTCCCTCCAGCCCCGATGATGTGGTACATGTCCGCTTATGAACTGAAATCCAAGATGCGCTTGCCTTTCCCACGACTCCTGGAGTACGCGCGTACCGCCCAGCGGGCCCCCCGCTCGATTCCCTTGGATGAGGGCGGCCGGATCACCTGCTATAGTTGCCACAACCCCCATGAGAAGGACCTGTTGCCCAACGGGGATCCTCGTTCCCTTGGCGCGGAGCCCAAGCAGGCCGTGAACCATCGCGTCCGCAGCCGCGAGGGACCGTTGTGTGTGGCGTGTCACCAAAAATGAGGTTTTCGATGAAACAACGTGTCGTATACAGAGACCAACGTGTGGGCGATGTCCTTAGGGCCTCCAACATGACGGTCTACAGGAAGGCCGCTGTTTCTTGTCATTCCCGCGCAAGCGGGAATCCATTGACACCGGGGCTTTCCTGGACCCCCGCCTGCGCGGGGGTGACAAAAGGGGGCCGCGCGTTCTTTCTGTTAGAGGCTCTCAGGAACTCGCGGATTATCTTGGGCCTCTTGCTGTTGGTCATGACGGTCGCCCCGGTACGCCTGCAGGCGATGGATGCCGAGAACTGCCTGATGTGCCATCGCTTCCGAGGCTTGGCCCGCGTGGACAAAGAGGGTGCGTACCGGCTCTTCCACGTGGATGAGAGCCTCTACAATCGCGGTCCGCATGCCCGCGTCACTTGCCGCGGCTGTCACGCGGACATCGACAAGATCCCGCACAGCGACGCCAAGCCCGTGGACTGCCTGCGCAACTGCCACATCGAGGAGCCGACCCGGGAAATCCTGTTCGATCACAGTGGCGTGCAGACCGCTCTCACAGGCAGCGTCCATTCCGCGACCGATCCCAATGGCGCCCGGCGGGAGTTCGCCGAGGACTTCCCCCAGTGCAAGGATTGCCACGACATGCCGCTGTTCCGGCCCGTGTCGATCCTCAAGACGGTCCGGGCCGGCGTTTCCGAGCGCGCCGTCAGCCGTTGCACCCTGTGCCATACCGATGAGCAGTTCGTCCGCTACTACTATTCCCACGTCACCACGCGGCTGCACAAAGCCCGCGACTCGCGCGAGGTCGTCACCATGTGCGCCACGTGCCATGCGGACACGGCCTTTGCCCGCCGGCACGGGCTGCCGGATGTCGTCTCCAGCTACCTGGAGACCTACCACGGCAAAGCCGTTCTCCTGGGCTCTGCCACCGCACCCGACTGTTTGGATTGCCACGTCCGAACGGACAGTGTGCACGAGATGCACGCCAAGACGGACGCACGCTCGTCCATCCACGCGAACAATCGTGCGGCTACGTGCCAGATGAGGGATTGCCATGATTCCGCCACGCCCGCGCTGGCCTCCTTCGACGTGCACGCCACTCGGAATCCTCGGACACACCCGCTGGAGTTCGGAGTCGCGCTGTTCTTCGTGCTCGCCACGCTCGGCATCCTGCTGCCGATCTTGACCCTGAACATTCTGGGCCTCGTGCGCGAGCTGTTCCCCAGCCCCGAGGCCGAGGAACACCTCGAGCACTTGATCCGGCTGGCGGAGAAGAAGGCGGCCCTGGAAGGCGGCCTCCGGCGCTTCACCAGCGCCCAGCGGCTTCAGCACGTCTTCCTGGTGTCCGTCTTCGTCATCCTGTGCCTGACAGGATTCCCGATGAAATTCCCCGAAGCGGCCTGGGCGCCGGTGCTGTACGACCTGTTCGGAGGCATTGGCGCTGCGCGAGTCGTCCACCGCGTCGCCGGCGTCGGACTGTTGATCGGCTTCGCCGTCCACGTGTTCCTGATCTTCCTGGGCGTCCGTCGCGCGGTGAAACGACAGGAGGAGCGGGGCCTGCGGGTCTGGGTCCGGACGGTCCTGGACCTGCCGATGTTCCCAAGGCCGCGCGACCTGAGCGACCTCGTCGCGATGGCGAAGTACGTCTTTTTCCTGAGTCCGCACCGGCCCGACTACGATCGTTTCTGCTGGAAGGAGAAGCTGGAGTACCTGGGTCTGTTTTGGGGTATACCGCTGCTGGGCGTGACCGGCATTCTGCTCTGGGCCCAGGACTGGTCGAGCCACGTGCTCCCCGGCTGGGCGCTCAACGTGGCCTATCTGGCCCATACGTATGAGTCCCTCCTGGCGGTGGCGCATATCACGCTCGTTCACCTCCCCGGCATCCTTGGCAGACCGGGGCTCTCGCCGCTTTCCGGCATGGTCCTCAACGGCTGCATCGCCCCGCGGGTGCTGGCTGAAGAGCATGGGGACGAGCTCCGAAACTTCCGTGCGGCGGAGGTGAAGTCATGAGCCACCGAGCGAGTCTTTCCAAACGGTTTGCGCTGCTCCTCTACGTGCTGGCCTGGAGCCTCGTGCTCACCGCGGCGGGCGTCTGGCTGACCGTGTACCTGGCCAAGACCCTGGGCAACCCCCTGGCCGGCAAATCGGCCCAGGCGGCCGGCCCCAAGAGCTTCGACAGCCTCGTCGCCTTGACCGAAAAAAAGGTCGCCCGCTACCTGGGCGAGTGGGAATTTCTGGAGCCGAAATTACCGGGTCACTTCCACCACATCGGCCGCTGGTACGAGCCGGACACCTCGAACTTCTGCATCGGTTGTCACGGGCCGATCCCCCACGCGCGCAGCCCGATGGAACGCGCGTTTCTCAACATGCATAACCTCTTCGTCTCCTGCCAGGTCTGCCACGTGCAGGAGCGGCCAGGCATTGCCCCCACGCATTTCGGCTGGATCGATATCGCCACGGGTCAATTGACGGTTAATCCTCCGATGGCAAAAGGCATCTGGGGTGAATACGGCGCCAAGATCGTGCCGCTGGCCGGCTCGACCGACGACCCGCAACCCGTAGCGATTACGGAGGAAGAGACGTTCGCCGCCGAGTTTCGTCAGCGCATGAACAGCTTGAACGATAGCCAGAAGGTGATCGGCAATAAGTTCATTCATCGACGCTGTGTCGAGAAGCCGGTGCAGTGCAGTGCCTGCCATAGCGTGAAAAGTGCCTTTCTTCCGTACACTGCCCTGGGGTATTCCAAGGATCGGGCCGCCTTTTTGGTGAGTGCGGAGGTCGTGGATCTGGTGCAACGCTATGAGACGTTCCACATGCCAAAACTGCTGAACCCGCCGGACCAGGAGCGCAAAGGCCCCGGAGAGAAGTAGGATGGGCTTCAGCCCATGCTGTTTTCACGAATCTATGGCGAACTGTCCGCATGGGCTAAAGCCCATCCTACATTTACTTCTCGTGTTCGCGGCAGTTGTGTTTGCTGCTCGGGCGGTGCCCGGCGCCACCGGGACGGTTTCGGCCCTGATTGCTAAAGACCGAGGGACCATCGTCGGGCCGGACGGGAGTCCCTTCAATCTGCCCACGGACGTCGCGGTGGGCGGTGGCGGCCGCGTGTATGTCCTCGACGGGGTCAACCATCGCGTGGTCGCCTATGACGCCGAGGGGCAATTCCGATTCCAGTTTGGGACCCAAGGTAGTGCGCCCGCTCAGTTTGTCCATCCACTCGGGATCGCGACGGATCCAAACGGAAATGTCTACGTGGCAGACTCGGGGAATCGCCGTCTCCAGGTGTTCACCGCCGAGGGGCAACCGCTGAACGTGGTCCCCCTGCCGGCCACGACCTCAGGCTCGCCTCCGGAGCCCACCGACGTCGCCGTCGATCCAATCCGAAAACGGCTTTACATCGCCGACAATGACAACCACATCGTTCACATTTATGATCTCACCGACCGCCGGTTCGAATCCGTCTGGGGCAGTCCCGGCCAGGACCAGCGACAGTTCCGTTTTCCCTTCCTGATCGACGTCTCCGCTCAAGGCTATCTTCTCGTGGTCGAGCCGATCAACACGCGGGTCCAGGTTCTCAACCCCGACGGCAAGTTCGTCGGCTTCATCGGCGGCTGGGGCCTCGACCCCGGGCAGCTCTTTCGACCCAAGGGCGTAGCCCTCTGGCGCGACCGAGTCTTTGTAACCGACAGCTATCTCGGCAGCATCCAGATTTTCGATCTCAGCGGCCGGTTCTTCGGCACGCTGGCCGACGCCACCGGCATGTCGTTGAACTTCACCACTCCGACCGGCATCGCCGTCGACCCAACTCTCAACCGCCTGTACGTGGTGGAGCTCAAAGCGCACCGGGTCCGCTGCCTGGACTTGGAGATCGGGGTCGGCAAGTCACAGACTCCGGCCGGCCCTTTGGGCTCCGTACGCCTTTCCGGTCCTCTCTCCAAGCCGGGTCTGCAATCCCAGAGCGACTCAGGCACAACCGCTCTGCCCAATCCCAGCCGGGAATGCGCGATCTGCCACGTCCGCTGGGTGCAAGCGTTCGGCCGCAGCCAGACGCCGGACGGCCCCATGCACGACGTGCTGGACCGACAGGCCGGCAGCGGAGACATGTGCCTGTCCTGCCACGACGGCTCGGTCGCCGACTCGCGCTTCAAAGTCTGGTCCACGCGCCACCACACAACCGACGCCGTGCCTTCGCCGGCGGTGCACATTCCCACGGACGTCTTTCCCCTGGATGCGCAGGGCCGGATGACGTGCGCCACTTGTCACACGGCCCATGCCGTGGCCGGCGACTCCGACTTGCGGACCGTGATCTTCCTGCGCCGGCCCAACGTCGATTCCTCGCTGTGCCTGTCCTGCCATCCGGAACACGCGCAAAAGAGCGAGCGCCACCACCCTCTGGGACACCGGGATTCTCCGATCCCCCAGGTGATCCTGGACGCCGGCGGTAAGACCGCGGCCGATGGCCACACGATTCTCTGCCAGACCTGCCACGAGCCGCACGGCGCCCGTAATGCCTGGATGCTCGTCCTGCCTCCTTCCGAGTTGTGCGTGGCCTGTCATGAGGACAAGGCCCCTGAGACTGCCCTTCCGGCGGGTGCCCCGGTTCATCGGATCGGTCAAACGTATGCCGGCTTCCAGCCCCCGAAGACGCTCCTGGAGGGAAAAGCCACCTTCGGCCCCAACGGCGAGCTCGGTTGCCTGTCCTGCCATCGGCTGCACGACGCCTCCGGCGTTTGGCCCCTGCTGATCCGAAAGAACGAAGACAGCGCCCTGTGTCTGGCCTGCCACGAGAAAGAGAAGACGGTTCTCGAATCGCCCCACGACCTCCGCCGGAGCTCTCCGGAGACCGTGAACGCACAGAGCCAGACCGCGTCCACGTCAGGCCCCTGCGGCGCCTGCCATCGCATTCACGGCTGGGCACGGGAAGTCCCCGAGACGAATCGGCCGCACAGCTCCGGGTGCATGGAATGTCACAAGACTCCCGGACCGGCCTCCGGCCAGCGGCCCTACGTGGACGCCCACGCGGTGGGAGTCCCCATGCCGCCGGGTACGGCTGTCCCCCTGCCCCTGGACCGGGCCACCAATGACATCGGCTGTCTGACATGCCACGATCCGCACGTCCCCCGCTCATCCGAAGGGGTCGGGGGTCAGGGATCAGGGATCAGACGCCCGAGCTCTGACACACAGCCCCAGCCCCCTGCGACACCTCCCGCCGCCAACAGCATCGCCTTTCCATCTTCTGCCGCCGATTTCCAGTTCCTGCGCCGGCCCGGGTCCGAGATGTGCGTGCTCTGCCACGGGGAACTGGCCGCGACCCTGCACAACGCCCACGACCCGGCACGGTTCACGCCGTCCCAGTCCGAGACACTGGGCATCCCTTCTTCCGCGGGCTCCTGTCGCGTCTGTCACACGGTGCACAGCGCGCAGGGACCTCACCTCTGGGCGCGCACGCCCGCAGGCAAGGGCGGCCCCATCTCCAGCCTCTGTTGGACCTGCCATAACGGAGACTCCGTGAAGGAACCTCGCGAAACACACCATCCGCTCGGCGTTCCTAATTTCGGATTGCGGATTGCGGATTTCGGATTGAAGCAAGCCAGCGACACTAATCGGCAATCCGAAATCCGAAATCTGCAATCGACCGAGGTTTCCTGCACCAGTTGCCACGAGCCGCACGGGAGCGCATCGTCGCATGATGTCGCGGAAGACATCTGCCTCGGCTGCCACGAAGACAAGCGAGGAATCAAGGGTTCGATCCATGATCCTGGGGCGAGTCAGTGGGCGAAAGACCTGGGGTTCGTCTCCAAGAATCTATGCCTCGACTGCCATCCGATCCACGGACCTAAGAATGAAGGTGGCCTCCGCGAAGTGCTCGCTGGGGCGAAGACTTCGGACGACCTTTGCGAAGCCTGTCACGCCTCCGCAGGACCCGGCTCGGCGGTCCATACCCCGCACCTGGGCAAGGCGAATGGCGACGGCACACGCATCCGATGCACGAACTGTCATGACATTCACCAGCACAAACCGGACTCGAAGCTGCTTCGAGCTACGAGGCAGGATTCCGCCGTCTGTCTCACATGCCACTCGGAGCGCCGCCCGCTTGTGGGCACGCTTCACGACTTGGCTACCTCAGCACCCCAGGCGCACAACACGCGCGACGAGCCTGCCGCACAGTCCGGCTCGTGTGGTGGCTGCCACTTGGTGCATCCCCCTTCCGCCCATGGTGGAACGTGGGCGCAGCGATTGCCTCCTGAGGATAATCAGGCGAAGGGGCTCTGTACCGGCTGCCACCGTCAGGGTGGATCAGCCGAAGATCGGATTCCCGAATATCGGGAGCACCCGGAAACACCGCTGCTCAATCGCCTGGCGCCGGAGCACCCGGACTACATGCCGACCTTTGACGACCAGGGCCGCCCCTCCCCTACCGGCGTGATCTCCTGCCCGACCTGTCATCAGGCGCACCCCACCCCCGCCACTGGTGCGGCTCAGGGCCAGTCGTCGCCCTCCCAACACATGTTTCTCCGGACGGGACACCAGACCCTCTGCGCGGATTGCCACGGCGTTCAGGCTCTGTGGCGGTTTCTCTTTTTCCACAACGCGAATCGCAATCCTGAGCGCAAACAGGTCCCCATGTACGCCCCATAGGCGCACGTCCCCCAGCCTCGTTGCCGTGGGCCCAGTGCGGCCCTCGGCCGCAACCAAAACGAGTCAGCCACAGATTTCACCGATTATCGCAGATTTCTAAAGGAAGGCTACAGAGCAAAGGAAGAGAACCAACAACAGCGGGCCTCATTCCTCCTTCTTGAATCTGCGAAAATCTGTGTAATCTGTGGATCTTGTAACTCATTTACGTCTGGAGATTTACGGTATGTCCCATCCGAAAGCTTGTCAAGAAAACAAGCTGTTGCGGCTTTGCAGTGCAAGAAGCGAAAAGAAGAGACCTTCCCCGCGCTGTCTCACGTCTTGTGGCGTTTCGTTTGCAGATTCACGACCGTGTGGCCAGAACTCTTCTGGCGTTCGCGACTTTCGGCAAAAAGGCGATCCACGTCGTGGCCGTAGGAGGCGGAGAGCGTGTCTTTGATGCGCCAGATTTCCTGGAGCACCACATCGCCCTTCGGTTTGGCGGTTGGAACATCAGTCGTCTTGCTCATTGTCGTTTCCCAGCAGTTCTTCTGGTGTACAGATCACCGGCAGGGTGAAGCCGGCGGCATCGGCAAGCTTCCGCAACACCGGTTGGATGGCGGCGTTGGCGATGTGCCGGCAGTTCCAACTTAAGAGTATATCCATTTCGTGAGCCGTGGCAAGAGCAATATGCGCGGCGTCGCGGTCGGCTTCGGGCGGCAGTACGCCCGAACGGAGAATGTCCTTGGTCAGCGTTTTGGCATCGTCCGTGAGGTCAAGCAGGTTGATTTGCGCCACCAGTGCGAGTCGTTGCCGCGCCATTTCAGTATCGCCGCTTGCGATTTCGTCGAGGACGATCTGTGAGGCAAAAAGAGCGTGTTTCCCGCGTTTCCCGTGCCACCAATCACAGGTCAGTTGCTGACGGGCGGCTTGCAGCAGGTCGCGGGCGGGGCGAGCGACGACGTAGCTCGGTATCGTGCTTTCGATGTAGATGCGCATGGCGTTTACCTCTTCTCTACCGGCCAGACCAAGAGAACCATCCCGTACCGGTGGCCGCCAGCGGCATTCTACGGCTCGAATCCAACCCCGTCAACGGCTGCGTCGCTCACGCGATTCGTGAAAATGTACCTGACACCTTTAATCCCCCCTGTCCTTCGCGTGAAAGGCGACGGGGAAAGCGGTACGGCGGGTCCGTCCGATCCAGGCGCGATTACTTTGCTCGTTCCCAGAGCTCGCCTTTGCCGCCGCTGACCAAGAGCAAACGAACGCCCTCCGGGGTCTGGCGCATTTCGTACTTGTACTCCTGCCAGGACTTGTCGTCCCAGATCAGATGCAGACTCCCGTTGCCGGCGTACCAGGTTCCTTTGCTGTCCTTGGTGTCATTGCTCTCCAGCCAGACTCCGCCCGCACCGGCGATCATCTGGGTCTGGTCCCGCCGCCGCCACGTGCCGGCGGGCTCAATCACCAGCGTCGCCGTTCGGTCGGAGGCCATCTGCGCCCGCGAGTAGGCCGTCTCGAAGGGAGACCAGTTCGTCAGCGAGCTGGTCGTCAGGAAACTCCACGTCCCGACGATCTGGGAGTCCCGCTGGCCCGCGCCAAAGGCGAAGGAGGTAAAGATCCGTTGCAGCTCGGCCTCCCGCACCTGGAGCCGGTCTTTCAAGCAGAGAGCCACGAGGGCGACGCCGTAGTTGTTGATCAGGCTGACATAGGCGCGGGCACACACGGTGCCGCCCCGGGGAGACGGCCCTTCCCAATTCATCACGACGCCCGTGCCCGTGGCCGTCGCCAGCGGGGCCGGCGCGTTTGTGCGTTTCAAGGCCGGCGAGAGCTGCGCCACGGCCTGATCCATAAACTGAGCGACGCGCGGGTCCTGTGGGCTGGTGATGCCTTCGTCCCCCACACTGTTGTCGCCGAGGATAAGGTAGACCTCCGCCGGTTCTCCCTGAGGCGTCGTGCTCGGATTCTGCGGGACCAGTTGCAGCATCTCCTCATGCTCCTTTACGGTCCAGTCCCCCGGATGCCAGAAGGTGAAGCCGATGACGTGCCGATACGTCTTACCCTCGAGTCGCGGCGCCACACCCGCCCCCGGCGCCGGCGTGCCCTGCGGAGCCGATGCCGCCGGGGCCGCGCCGGCCAGTTGAGCCTTCTTCTGCTGGTACTCCTCCTCGCTCAGGATGCCCGCCCGGTAAGCCGATTCGATGGCTTCCAGCTTTTGGCGTGCCACGGGGTCCATAGCCCGCGGCTGTCTGTCTTCCAGCATCTTCTTCTTGGCAGCGTATTCCTGCTCACTGAGCACCCCCGTCTGCCGGGCGGTCTCCAAAGCCTGCAATTGCCGGCCCACGTTCGGATCTGCCGGCATGGGAGACGGGACCGCCATCGGTACGGGTGTCTGCGGCGTCGGCTGGGTGTCCCCGCGCCCGCGCGCCGCCGGGGCCACCGCTTGGCCGGTCGTGATGGAGGTGAACAAGTCCCGCAGGTCGGCCTCCCGCGCCTCGATCCGTTCCTGCAAACCCATGCCGATCAGCATGACCGCCGTCTGTTTGATAAACACGACGAAGACGCGCGCGGTGATCCGACGTCCATCCGGAGAAGTCGCCTGCCAGACAAGAACGGCCCCTTGTCCAACCTCCGTCGGCACCGTCGAAGGTTTTCGATCGTACGTCAGTACGGGCGAGAGGCTCTTGACCTGCTGATCGAGGTACTGAATGACGCGCTCGTCGGTCGGATTCTGGATCCCCTGACCCGCTATGTTCTCCGTGGCCAGAAAGTACAACTCCAGCGGGCCCTGTGGACTCTGGGCGGCATCCGCGGGGATCAGTTGCAGCATCTCATCCTGAGGAGTGATATTCCACGATACCGGGTACCAGAAGGAGAATCCCGCCGGATGCGAATGGGTCCGCCGCCCTGCCCTGGCGGCCGCCGTTGGGGCCGGGCGCGCCTCTGTCGACCCAGGGGAGACCTGTGGGGACGGCGACTCGGCCTGTAGGGGCCTGGTCGCGCCGCCCGACAGGAGGGCCTTCTTCTGCTGGTACTCCTGCTCATTGAGAATGCCGGCCCGATAGGCCGATTCCAGGGCTTCCAACCGCTTGCGTGCCTCGGCGTCCTCCCCTGGCGCGGAACCCTGCAACTGGGCCTCCAGGATCGCCTTCTTCTGCGCGTATTCCTGATCGCTGAGAATCCCGGCTGCGTGAGCGGCCTGGAGGGCTTGCAGCTTCTTCTGAAGCTGGTCCCGATCGCCTCCCGCCGGTCCGGCGGCCGGTTCCGGCCTGGGCGGCTCTCCGGCAGCAGCACCGATGGAAAACGCCTTCGAGCCGAGCAACTGAGTGTCGAGATAGACCTCCAAACGATACCGGCCCGCCGGCCAGCCGTTGGCGGGCCGGGACAACGAAAAATGCCCGGCGGCCGGGCCGCTCTTCGCGAGGGTCAGCTCCGCTGCGTCGATGGCATAGTTCGGAACGGAGATCGCATCAATCGAGACCCAGACGCCTTTCAAGACGGAGTTGGCCTGAGCCTCCTCCACGTGCACCACACCATGAAGCACCGGGGCGTCCGCGCCAAACATTTCCACGACGTTCACCGCGGTGAAACCGCCGTCCCGGACGCTCATGCACAGCTCAATGGACGTGAGCCGGGCGGCGCCGGCCGCGGAGGCGAGGGACAACAGAACAACGGAAGCCATCAGGCGGATGCGCGTTCGATGGTGCATGGCAAACCTCCTTCAACCAAGGGTGCCTCAGACGAAGAACCGAGTAGCGGATATCACGCATCCGCAACAGGATACGAGATTGAACCTCGTGGTTCGATCAACCGTCGATCAGGATGTACTTTGACGGAGGGATTGTAGGCGAGGGACATGCCGGTGTCAAGCCGGGGTCACCCGCGCCCAGGGCAAACGCAGAGTCGTTTGGTGGACCACTTTCATGTCATTGCGAGGAGCGCTGCGACGAAGCAATCTCAATCCTATAGGTGAGAGATTGCTTCGCTTCGCTCGCAATGACATATGGGCTTTGCTCTCAAACGACTTTGTGTCCGCCCGGCCCCCGCGCCAGGCACAGGCCCATGAAAAGACCCGGCCAGAAGTTGCATTTGGCGGTATTGATTCTACTATGTCTGCGGCACCGAGGCTTGCTCGGCACCGCGGGGACGATTTCCGGTTGACAGCCGGTCCCGGGACAGTAGAATCCGCAGTGGCTCGGAAATGCATCTATGATGGTCTGTGCGTCCCTGTGAACCGGCCAGTGTTGAAGAGGTGTAGGGTGACGGCTCATCCTGACGGCAAGTCGTACATCCCAATTCCCAACTCCCTGTCACTCCTGAGAGGAGAATCCATGACACCCATTTTCCATCATCGCAGAAGCTCCGGAGGCGCCGTTTTGTCGATCCGCGGCCGTGGACTACTGATGGCCGCAGTCTTGTTGATCGTCGCCGCCGGCGCCGGGCGCAGCCAGACCGCGGCGCGCCTCAAGCCCGCGACCCCAACCGCGACGCCGGAGAAAGTGGCGGCCGCGGCGTTGACACCCACGTTGCGTGATGCGGAATTCCCCAACGCGAATCCGAATCCCGGCAGCGGTTTCTTCAACACGTTGCGACCCAAGCTGATCGTCCTGGTCCACGGCCAGGCCGCCCGGCGCGACGCCGTCTGCGGGCACCTGACGTACGCCCGCAAAGAGTGGGGATTCCAGTTTGTTCGTCAATTGCTGGGCGCCAGCACGGGGGACCTCTACACGTTCTCCAACGTCCGGCTGAATGCGCAGAACTGGCCCGAGGGCGCCTACTACATCCCGCCGATCGGCCAGAAGATCGCCACGGTGGGCGTGGACGACAACAATATCAGCGACCACTTCGTCAGCACCGCCTCCACGCGCCGGGACCAGAGTGTCATGCTGACCTACCGCGACGGCTCGAAGAGCCTGGGGGACCAGGCCGCCGAGGCGGTCAACCAGATCTTCCGCATGTACAACCAGACCTTCCCGAGCGATCCACAACCGCAGATCCTCCTGGTGGCCCACAGCATGGGCGGATTAGCGTCGCGCTATATCCTGAGCAACCCCTTCCGGCCGTCCACGAAGGAGCACTTTCGCGCCGACTTTATCCGGAATCGCACGGTTCTTCTGGTAACGCTCGCCACGCCGCACGAGGGCAGCCGCCTGGCCGATTGGTCGCGCGAAACCGCCGAGTTCCTGCAGTCGAGTCCGCCCCATCTTCAGAAGTTCTACAATGCCCTGGGCGTAGTCTCACCCCGGCAGTACTGGCTGACCGCCCTGACCGTGGTCAACGATCCCTCCACCTCGGACCTCAAGACGCAGTCCATGCTGCAGATGAACCAGAGCGCCCTGGCGCCCCAGCGTGCCATCCGCGCGGACGGTACGCCCATCCCCATCTATGCTCTGGGGGCGCGAACCCCCGGGGGCGGGTTTCTCAACAGTCCCACGCTGACCGCGATCAATTTCGCAAACGATACGCGTAAGACCTATGAGGTCCTGGGCTGCGTCGGGTTTGACATGGGCGTCCGGAACGGACCCGACCGCGGCTGGGGCCAGCCGCCGAGCGGCTCTGCCAATCTGGACTGGGTCCAGCGCATCTCCCTTCAGCAGATGGTCACGCAAAAGGTCGCCGAGGTCGAGCAGCGGTTGCCTCCGTGTCTGAAGATCATCGTCCGCAAGCTCGGCGGGCTCCTGGTCGCCAGCGGCCTGAGCACCTTCGACATCACCTTTCCCGTGTACCTGGACACGCCATGGGAGGCGTACGCCGGCGAGCGCCAGGTGCCCTTCAAGCACTGGGAGTGCGGCGACTTCCGCGTTCCCTGGGAGGACTGCAAAGACTTCAATCTGGACTTCATCAAGAACTTCCTGCTGAATCTGGGATACAACCTGGAGCAACTGGCCAGTTGTTTGAATCCGGCCAACTGGCACCTCAAGGAGACGGTGACCATCCCCTGTGTGAAGGTGCGTCCCGTGGCCAACACCCGCCCCGCCGATGGAGAGATCGACAATGATGGCCTGGTCTCGCTGGACTCGGCGCTGGGCTTGCGTTTGGGCACCAGCGTCGTCGAGTACTTTGACCATACGAAGACTTGGCCGGCCAGTGCGGGCAGTGCGACCCAAGTGAACGGGTCGTGGTACCGGTTCTACGACGGCCCGTGGAACCTGGACAACCATGGCTCCGTCCTCACCAATCCGCGTCTGGCGGCCTGGGTCTATACGGAGATCCTCCGAGGCGCCGGTCCGTTGCCCGGTCCGGGTCCCCGGAGCACGTGGCCGCCCCTGCCGGCCCTCAAGACCACGACGCCGCTGCCATCCTTCCGATAGGCGGGGTCTTCCGCCGGCCTCATCCCTCCGACCCGGCCTCCGGGGTATGAGGAACATGGACATCCGGATCGGCGGTGGTGCCCCGGTGCAAGGCGCGGCGGCCGTAGCGGTCGCGGATCTTGTCGACGGCCTGGTCCAGTCGCTTAAGGCGCTCCTGTTCCGGATCGGCGAAGAGCCACTGCTGACCCGCTTGTTCCGGCTCCAGGCCGGAGACGCCGAAACCGAGCAGACGGAGTGCCCCGCCGGAACGGGTGTGCCATTGCCGGAACACGCGTTCGGCGGCTTCCCATAGGGCCTTCGTCAGATTCGTCGCCTCGCGCAGGGTCTCGCTGCGTGTAACCGTGCGGAAGTCACCGTAGCGCAGCTTCAATGTGATCGTTCTCGCTTTGATCTGGTGGCGACGCAGACGTTCGGCTACTTCCTCCACCTCCTCCAGGAGAACGCTCGTCAAGATCGACGGGTCGCGGATGTCCGTTGCGAAAGTCTGCTCGCTGGAAAGGCTCTTGCGCTCGTGGTCCGGCTCGACGGGCCGGTCGTCCACGCCGCACGCCAGCCGCAGCAGTTCCTCGGCACCGTTGCCTACGATGGACTTGAGCTTCTCGAACGTGCTGCCGCGAAGCTGGGTGATGGTGCAAATGCCGTGGGACTGGAGCGTCGCCTCCGTAACCTTGCCCACGCCCCAGATCTTGCCGACCGGCAGCGGATCGAGAATTTCCTGCTTGTTCTGCTCGGTGATGACGACAAAGCCGTCGGGTTTCTTCAGGTCCGAGGCCAACTTGGCGAGGAACTTGTTGGGAGCGACCCCGACGGACGCTGTCAGTTGGGTCTGCTCCCGGATTTGCTCTTTGATCCGGCGGCCGATCCCCTCGGCGGACCCGAACAGGTTCTTGCTATCGGTCACATCGAGAAACGCTTCGTCGAGCGAGATCGGCTCCACCAGAGGCGTGTACCGCTCGAAGATAGACTGGATAATGTGCGAAACCTCGGCGTACCGGTCCATGCGAACGGGCAGGACAATGCCCTGTGGGCACAAGCGGACCGCCTGGGCCATCGGCATGGCGCTGTGGACGCCGAACTTGCGGGCTTCGTAGGAGGCGGCGGAGACCACACCCCGGCTCTTCACGTCGCCGCCGACGATAACCGCCTTGCCCTTCAGTTCCGGCCGGTCTAATTGCTCCACTGACGCATAAAAGGCGTCCATATCCACATGGATGATCTCGGACATTGGTCGTGAACCACCGAGGTACTACGCTGTCTTCCTCTTGCGAGGGCGTTTTGGCGGAAATGAGACGAGGCGTGCGGCATGCTGTTTCTCCTGCTTCCGTAGGTCCTCAGCCATGGCGTGTGCGTCGTAGTTGAACTGTTTCGCATATTCTTCACGTACACGTCGTACTTCCTCGACGATCGGATCAGTGTACATAATCAGTCCTCCATCAACTCTTCATACTGACAATGATACCCGAATTAACCATAACGGGAAATGAATCTAATGCGGCCGAACGCCCAAATACCCGCCTGCCCGCACAGCCTCTCCGACAAACTCTTTTGCGGACTTGGGCGTAGTAGCGATTACGGATGGCAGGTTATAGGAATGGATTCGATCCGCAATTGGAGTGAGTTCAGGCGATTTTGACGATATCATATTCCTGTTCTTTGGTGATTGCGGTTTCGGCATGGCCGATTCCAGCCGCGATGAAGTATTTTCCGTACGCAGGTTCGAGAGTCAGGCAGTGAGCAGTAACGGCAACAACCGATTGGAGAAGATTCGGGAACGGATCAAGGAGTTCCCGACCGGACCGGGTCTGTACTTCATGAAGGACGCCGACGACATCGTCCTGTACATCGGCAAGGCGAAGAACCTCCGCGCGCGGGTCGCCAGCTACTTCCAGCCGAGCAGCAATCTGGAGGCCTCGCGCGGGCCACACATCGTCGAGATGGTCAACAAGGTCTACACGGTCGATTACTTGGAGGCCGAGAGCGAAGTCGACGCGATGCTCAAAGAGGCCCGGCTGATCAAGGACGTCCGTCCGCTCTACAACATGGACCTGATGGACGACAAGACCTTCCCCTACCTGGAGATCACAATCCGCGAGGATTTCCCGGGTGTCTACATCACCCGCAAGCCGCACGAGAAAGGGACGCTCCTGTTCGGCCCGTTCACCAATGTCAGCGACCTGCGCGGGGTCCTGGTGGAGTTGCAGAAGATCTTCAAATTCCACACCTGCACCCTGGACATCCGCGCCGACGACCCGAATCGCCGGTTCTTCCGCCCCTGCCTGCTGCATAACATCCACCAGTGTACCGCCCCTTGCGGCGCCAGGATCGAGAAAAAGGAATATCGCAAGATCATCAAGGATTTCGTCCGCTTCCTGCGGTCGAAGCGTTCGACGATCCTGCGCGAATTGCAGCAGCAGATGGAGGAGGCCGCCAGGAACCTCCGGTACGAGGAGGCCGGGATGCTCCGCGACCGCATCCACCTGATCGAGAGCTTGGATGCGCGGGGCACGGTGAACGAGCATGTCCAGCCGGAGGCGTTTGCGTCCGATCCGACCGAGGCTTTGGTCAAGCTGCGGGATATCCTGCAACTGCCCAACCAGGTCCGCATCCTCGAGGGGATCGATATCGCCAATATCAGCGGCGCCGAGGCAGTTGGCTCGCTGGTGAAGTTCATTGACGGCCGGCCGTTCAAGAACGGCTACCGGCGGTTCAAGATCAAGACCGTCAAAGGCATCGACGATTACGCGATGATCGCCGAGGTCGTCCGGCGGCGCTACAAGTACGCTTTGCGGGGCGAGGAGCTCTGGCCCGACCTGATCCTCATCGACGGCGGCCTGGGCCACCTGCACGCCGCCGAGGCCGCCCTCCAGGAGATGATCGCCGACGCCGACGCGCCGCCCGGACGCACAGCGGCCCTTCGGCCCGGGGTCGCACCGGGGGCGGCGGGCGAGCCGGTGGAAACGCCCCACACGAGACTGGCCTCCATCGCCAAGCGAGAGGAAGACATCTACCTCCAGGGCAGCACGCAGCCCCTGAAGCTCGGCGCCCACTCCCCCGTCCGCAAGCTATTGCAGTACGTCCGCGACGAAGCCCACCGCTTCGCCCAGCACTACCACCATATTTTGCGCAGCAAGAAAATGCTGAACGAGGGCTGATCGCGACGTGGCGACGATGGACGACATCTACCGCTTCCTGACCGAATGGCCCGCCGGCAAACCGGTCAAGGTCACGGTCTTGCGTCTGGGCAAGCAACTCGAAGTCGAAGTGCGCCCCTCCGAAGCGGCATAAGATATGCAGCGACCGGCCCGCGCGGGTGGGCAAAAGTCCGACCGAACGGCTGACCGGCCAGACGCATCCTCGCTGGCTGGAACTGCTCAGCAATACACGACTCCATCGTCACGGAGCCGTTGCTCCTCCGTCTCGTCTGTCTCCTCAGACCACCTCCTTCGGGGGGCCGTGGGGTTCCTCCTTCGCCGCTCGCCTCTGTGACTTCTGGTCTCCTCCGGACCCATCGTGCGAGACAAAGTGATCGCGCATAAATAACTTGCACAAATTACTATTGATCGATTTGAGGGATTGTGTGATAACACCTGCATGCAGGATGCACAGATGATCGCACGGA
>CAYHAJ010000138.1:0-8087 GCA_964354535.1 uncultured Pirellulales bacterium | reverse complement strand
CCGGGCACGTGTGATCTTACTCACAGACGGACCGACGCGTCCGACTCAGCGGCTCTCTGTGCGTGGAAAGGTCCCCACATTCCCGCACCCTGAACCGCCTCTTCTCTTGTCGAATCTGGGTGTCGAATCTGGGGACATCATAGTCGAATCTGGGGACATCATACTCAATGCCAGACCGAAATAAGTAAGCTGTCCCCGGAAATCCGCCCCCCAGCGCGCGGGCGTGCCGCCGAGCAAAGAGGTCTGGGTGCTCACCACCAACATCCCGACGATTCCGGCGGGAGTCTTTCGCGGCCCGCTCGTCGTGACCATGCGCTGGATGACCGCCGCCCAGGCCGTGATCGCCCCCCAACTCACCAGCCGGTTTCCGTTCAACCACGGCGCACCCATCCAGATCGGCGCTCCCGAAGAAATCGGCGCCGACCTGAGGAATCCGATCTACGGCGCGGCCGTGCAGGCCATTCCCAAGGGAGTCACGCCGGTCTTTTGGAGAGAATTAAAGGTGTCAGGTACTTGTTTCACCCGCCTTTGCGCTTTACGCCCGCGCGGAGACGCGTACAATGACGCCCATGTCGAGACCGCAACGGATGGCCTTAGGCGGGTATGTGTATCACGTGCTCAATCGCGCGAACGGGCGTTTGCGCATCTTTCGCAAGGACAGTGACTTCCTGGCGTTCGAGAAAATCCTGGCGGCTGGCACCGCGCTGTTCTCCCTGTGGTTGTGCGGCTACTGCATCATGAGCAACCACTGGCATCTGCTGTTGTGGCCGCAGGGGGACGGCGACCTGTCGCATTTCATGCGGTGGGTGACCCTGACGCACACCCAGAGATACCACACCTCTCACGGCACCACCGGCATCGGCCATTTATACCAGGGGCGCTATAAGAGCTTTCCCGTGCAGAGCGACCCCTATTATCTGCGGGTATTGCGCTATATTGAGACCAATCCGGTGCGGGCGGGGATCGTTCGGGGGGCGGCCCAATGGGCGTGGTCGAGTTTTGCGGTGCGCCAGGGGCGGGAGTCTCCGGTGACCTTGAGCGACGGGCCGACGGAGTTGCCGTCGAATTGGGCGAGATTGGTGCAAGCGGTCATGAGCCCGGCAGAAATCAACGGCATTGGAAACTGTATCCAACGCGGAGCACCTTTCGGCGATGCCGCGTGGGTGAGAGCGACGGCCCTAAGCCTGAAGCTTCTGTCCACGCTGCGTCCGAGGGGGAGACCCAGAAAAGGTACCTGACACCTTTAATTCGAACCCTGGACCCGCAGCGAAGCCGACCGCCATCTCTCTCCCCTGAACCGCCTCTTCACAACCCACCGACCGGAACACGCCCACCGCCAAACGGAGGGAAGAACCAGGGGCACATCATAAATCTTCATTCTTGGCGC
Source organism: uncultured Pirellulales bacterium (assembly GCA_964354535.1). Lineage (GTDB taxonomy): Bacteria > Planctomycetota > Phycisphaerae > Sedimentisphaerales > Anaerobacaceae > PLanc-01. The sequence goes on along the minus strand of CAYHAJ010000138.1, from coordinate 6,700 downwards.
TGTTGTCAGGTACGAACCTGTCGCTGTTGTTGGCGAACAGATCCCGAACTTGACATGGTCGCTCGGCAAAGGTAGTCTGTGGCTCTTTCGTGAGGCACTGTAAGGGCTTACGACATGAAGATATCGTTGGACTGGTTACGGGATTATATCGACATCGATCTCAAGGCCGAAGAGATGGCGGAGATTCTGAGCAATCTCGGCCTGCCCTGCGAGGGGATCGAGCACGTGGCTGACGATGTCGTGATCGACGTGGAGGTGACGAGCAACCGGGGCGATTGCCTGAGCCACATCGGGATCGCCCGGGAGTTGGCGGCGGCGACCGGCAAGAAGCTGCGGCTGCCGGAAATCCGCTTGGAAGAGACGAATCGTCCCGTTTCCGAGTTGGTGCAGGTGGAGATTCGAGAACCCGACCTGTGCCAGCGGTACACGGCCCGCGTGATCGAGGGCGTTAAAATCGGGCCTTCGCCCGCGTGGGTGCAGAAGCGGCTCGAAGCCGTGGGCATGCGCAGCGTCAACAACGTCGTCGATGCGACGAACTACGCGATGATGGAGACGGGCCAGCCGCCCCATGCGTTCGACTACGCGACGATCGAGGGGCACAAGATCATCGTCCGCAAGGCGGCGCCCGGTGAGCAGCTTGTCAGTATCGACGGAAGTCAGTGCGTGCTGGCGCCGGAAATGCTGGTGATTGCCGATGCCCGGCGGCCGGTGGCGGTGGCCGGCATCATGGGCGGTCTACAGACCGAGGTAGGCGACGCGACCACGACCATCCTGTTGGAGGATGCGTATTTTGATCCCCTGTGCATTCGCGCGACGGCCCGGCGGCTCGCGCTGCCCTCGGAGGCCTCCTTCCGCTTCGAGCGAATCGTCGATCTCGACAAGATCGACTGGGCCTCGCGGCGGACGACGCAACTGATCGTCGAGTGGGCGGGTGGCCGGGTGGCCAAAGGAGTCGTGGACGCCTATCCGCGCCAGTACCAGCCCCTGAACATAACCATGAGGTTGTCCCGCGCCGCCAAGCTGTTGGGCATCGAAGTGCCCACCGACACGGCGGTCAAGATTCTGTCGGACCTGCACTTCGAGCCGCGGTTGCGGGATAGCTCGGTCGCCTGCACCGTGCCGACCTGGCGCAGTGACGTCGATCGCGAGGTGGACCTGATCGAGGAGATTGCTCGCGTCTACGGGTACGATAAGGTGCCGACGCGAACGAGAATCCAGATCGAGGCGATCGCCGCCGACCCCCGGCAAAAGCTCGCGCAGGCCGTGGGAACGTTCCTCAACGGCTGCGGTTTTTATGAGACGATCAACGTCGATTTCGTGGACCAGGCGGTCGCGAACCTCTTCTCGGCCGGCGGCACGCTCGCCCATCTCGGTGTGCGCGACGTTGCCCGCAAGGCCGGCAACTTGCTGCGCCGGACCCTGCTGGCTTCGCTGCTGGGGGTCTTGAAAACGAACGTCAACGCGAAGAACCTGCCGTGTCGCATCTATGAGATCGCCGACACGTTCGTGGCGACCGGTGTCAAGGATTCCCTGCCGCTGGAGCGAATGAAGGTAGGGCTTGTCGTTGATAGCGAGCTGCGGCTCCTGCGCGGCGCCATCGAGGGTTTGGTGAGAGATGTCCATTCTGGGGCGACGGTGTCATTCGTACCCGCCGAGCTGCCTTGGGCACAGGCCGGCGCTCACGTGCTGGTGAATGGCCGGACAATAGGCGAGGCGGGTGTTTTCTCGGACATCATTCGCGAAAGGTTCGATTTGAAAGGCCTCGCGCCCTGCGGTGCCGAGCTGGATTTCGAGGAATTGATGGCGCTGCGGAGCGAGTCAGTCCGCGTCAAGCCGATCCCGCGCTTCCCGGCCATCGAGCGAGACTTGTCCGTTGTCGTGGCAGAGCCGGTCCCCTGGGCGCAGATTGCCCACGCCGTGAAAGACGCGGCACCGGCGGAGTTGGAAGACACCCGGTTCGTCGGCATTTATCGGGGCAAGGGCGTCGCGCCCGGCGCCAAGAGCGTAACACTCTCTCTGCGCTTCCGCGATGAGGATGGAACGCTCACGCACGAGATGGTCGACACGTATCAAGCCGCGATCCTGGAGAGCCTGAAACGGAGCGTAGGCGCCGAATTGCGCGCAGTCTAAAATCGTTCCCTTGAGTCTCACGCCAACGAAGCAATCTCCTCTGTGCGGTTCTCCAAGACGGTGGACCTGTGCCTGGCGCAAATCTCGTACGATCTTGGCGGATTTTGCCTGTAGAGAAGGCCGGGGTAGTGCCGATAACAAGTCTGGGACGGAGCAAAACGCCGCTTCGTTCTTGGGCTGGTAGGCCTTTATTTCCTTGACGGAAGACCAAGGATTTGCTATAGAGTAGGTTGCGGGCTGACCCCTGCAGTGTTCGTATCGATGGCATGTATTTGAAGGAACCGATACCCGTACTGAGGGAAATCAGGCCTTGTCGGACCGGACACGCCCGGCCAACGGGATTTCTGGCGGCAAGCAACGATTGCCCACCTGAAAGTAATGGGTTCCCTTCAATGGCCTGTGATACGGCACAGGTGGAGGTGAGCTTGTATACAGAAAAAAGGCCTGTGCATACAGGCCTTTTTCGTTTTCCCGACCCTCTCGCTCCCGAATTTATCGGGCCCCGGGACCTGCCCCGATCTGCAAATCCTTGCACCTTTTGGGGTTAAGCAGTCTGTTCGAATTGCCGATAGCATCCTCACGACCTGCCTTAGCTTCATGTAGGGCGTTTGTGTACGGATATTCGATTGCGAGGAGTTCACATGCCGAGTGTGCGTAGCTTCACGGTCCTGCCGGCGCTGCCCGAGTCTCTCAACGAATTGGACGGTCTGACCAAGAACCTCTATTGGTCCTGGAATCCACAGTTCATTGAGCTGTTCAAGCGGATCGACCCCACTTTATGGGCGGCGTGCGGTCACAATCCGGTCAAGCTGCTCGGCAACGTGGCGCAACCGCGGCTGGAGGCCCTGTCCCAGAATGAGAGCTTCCGCGAGGAACTGCACCGGATCCAAGAAGCGCTCGGTTCCTACCTCAACGCCCCGACCTGGTTCCAGAAGGTCTGTGGCAATGCCTCCGACGTGCTGATTGCCTACTTCAGCGCAGAGTTCGGCCTGCACGAGTGTCTGCCGATCTACGCGGGCGGGCTGGGCATTCTCGCCGGCGATCATCTCAAGAGTGCTTCGGACCTCGGTATCCCGATTGTCGGCGTTGGCCTGATGTATCAGAAGGGCTACTTCCGCCAGCGTCTCAACATCGACGGCTGGCAGCAGGAGGAGTATGCCGAGAACGACGTTTTCAACATGCCCGCGGAATTGGTCCGCAAATCCAGCGGCCGGCCGCTGACGATTGCCGTGGAGTACCCGGGCCGCACGGTGCAGGCGCAGGTCTGGTCCATCGCGGTGGGGCGGCTCAAGCTGTACCTGCTCGACACGAATATCCCCGCCAACTCGCCGGGCGACCGCATGATCACCAGTAGTCTGTACGGGGGCGACCGCGAGCTGCGGATGCGGCAGGAGATCCTCCTGGGCATTGGCGGCCTCAAAGCCCTGAACGCCATGGAGATCAACCCGACGGTCTGCCACATGAATGAAGGGCACGCCGCCTTCATGGCCCTGGAACGCATTCGCCAACTGCGCAGCGCGACGAACATGACCTTCGAGGAGGCCGTCGAGGCCACTCGGTCGGGCAACGTCTTTACCACGCACACGATCGTCAAGGCCGGCCTCGATGAGTTTGAAGTCGACCTGATGGACAAGTACTTCGGCGGCTATTTCCCGCACCTGGGCATCAACCGCCGGCAGTTCCTGGCGTTGGGACGCATGCTCCCCGATGACGACAACGAACCGTTCAAGATGCCGGTGCTGGCGATCAAGCTCAGCAACTATCTCAACGGCGTGAGCAAGCTCCACGGGCAGATCTCCCGCGAAGTCTGGGGCTCGCTATGGCCCGGGCTGCCCGCGCGCGAGGTGCCGATCATCTCGATCACCAACGGCATTCACCTGAAGACTTGGCTGTCGCACGAGGTGTCCGGTCTGTACGACCGCTACCTTGGACCGACCTGGTCCCAGACGGTCTTCGACAAGTCCGGGTGGGATCAGGTGCATCAGATCCCGGACGAAGAGTTGTGGAGCGCCCACCAGCGGTGCAAAGAGCAGTTGATCGTTTTTGCCCGCAAGCGGCTGATGGGTCAGATGCAGCGCCGCGGCACGTGCCAGGGCGAATTACGCCAGGCCGAGGAGGTCCTCGATCCGGAGGCCCTGACCATCGGCTTCGCCCGGCGCTTCGTCGCCTACAAGCGCGGCGACCTGCTCCTGCGTGACATGGAACGGCTGACCCGCCTGGTCAACAACCCCGCGCGGCCCGTGCAGATCATCTTCGCCGGCAAGGCGCATCCCAAGGACAATTCCGGCAAAGAAATCATCCGCCACATCCTTCATTGCAGCACGCAGCCGGAGGTGCGCCGGCGCATCCTCTTCCTGGAAGACTACGATATCGATATCGCCCGGTTCCTCGTCCGCGGCGTCGACATCTGGCTCAACAACCCGCGCCGGCCCATGGAGGCCAGCGGGACCAGTGGCATGAAAGCGGCCGTCAACGGCGTATTGAACGTGAGCACCCTGGACGGCTGGTGGTGCGAAGGCTATATCCCGGACGGCGGCTGGGTCATCGGGGCCGGGGAGAACTACGAGAATACGGACTACCAGGACACGGTCGAGTCCCAAGCCCTCTACAACGTGCTGGAGAATGAGGTGGTGCCGCTGTTCTTCACGCGTTCGGCCGATAACCTGCCGCGGGCGTGGATCCAGAGAATGAAGGCCTGCATCCGGTGGGTGGCCCCGCGGTTCAACACACATCGCATGCTCGCCGAATACGCCCGGCGCTTCTATGGCCCTGCGGCCGCCCGCTATCATTATCTCACCGGCGACGCCATGGCCCGCGCCAAGGCCTTCGCCCGCTGGAAGTCCGAAATCCGCCAGACCTGGTCGGAATTCGCGATCAAGGAAGTGCTGCTCAATACCTGCAACGGCAACGGCGGCGAGCAATTGAACCCGCGCCAGCCGCAGTTGAAGGTGGGCGCGGAGTTGACCGTGCGGGCGCTGATCCGCCTGGGACGCGTCGCGCCTCATGACGTGGCGGTCGAGCTGTACCATGGCCCGGTGGATTCCTGGGGTAATATCCAGGAAGGATTTGCAGTCCCCATGAGCTACGAGCAGCGGGCCGGCGATGACGGCGAACACTGGTTCGTGGGCCGGATGGAATGCCGGGCGACCGGTCAGCACGGGGTCGCCGTGCGCGTCCTGCCGAACCATCCCGACCAGAGCAGCCCGTTCGATCTGGGCCTGGTTCTGTGGGAAAAGGGGTGAAGCATCTATGATTTATGATTTGGCTTCGCGACGGATGTGCCCGTCCGAAATCATCAATCATCAATCATAATTCATAATTCTCACCTGCTTTCCCGCTCGCTCATCAGGTCGTAGGCGGCTGGGGCGGACGGGGCGTTCTCCAGGGCCTTGCGGAACTCTTCATCGAGCATGAGCCGGCTGATTCGCGCCAGGGCCTGGATGTGGGGGCCCGTCTGGTCGAGGGGCGAAACCAGCAAGATGACCAGAGTCACGGGCTTCTTGTCCACGCTGTCGAAATCAATGGGATCGCGCGCGATGCCCAACGCCATGACCAATTCTCGCACGGCACTGCATTTACCATGTGGAATAGCAATACCCGAGCCGATGCCGGTGCTGCGCGTTCTCTCCCGGGTGAACACGGCGTCCAAGACCGCCTGACGGTCCTGAATCAATCCATCTTTATCAAGTAGGTCGACCAGCTCCGTGATGACCGAGTTTTTGTCTCTGCCCTCCAGCGGAACCTTGACACATGTTGGCTGTAGTATATGCGTCAGAATCATAAGTTCGAGCGATTAAAGTGACAGTCCGGCCGAGCGCCTCGGCACAAAGCGGTTACTATACTCGCGTCGGGCCGTCCTGCCAACAACTTTTTTGACCTTTACAAGCCGCCGGGAAGGGATACAATCAGACACCTTTGAAGAATTTATGATTTATGATTTTCGATTTATGATTTCAGACCGGCACGCCGCGAAGTCAAATCACAAATCATCATTCATAAATCATAAATCCTCACGGGTTGGAATTCGATATGACACAGATTGTGCTCTACGATACCACGCTCCGCGACGGCATGCAGGCGGAAGGGGTGAGTTTCTCGCTGGAGGATAAGCTCTCGATCGCCAAAGCGCTCGATGGGCTGGGTTTGCACTACATCGAGGGCGGCTATGCCGCCTCCAACGCCAAGGAGATGCAGTTCTTTCAGGGGGCGGCCAAGCTGGGCCTGAAGAATTCGAAGCTGGCCGCCTTCGGCAGCACGCGGCGGGCCGATGGCGCCGTGGAGAACGATGCCTCCCTCAACGCGATCCTCGCCTGTGAGACACCGGCGGCCACCATTGTCGGCAAGACCTGGGACTTTCACGTTCGGGAGGTGCTCGGCTGCTCGCTCGACGAGAACCTGATGCTCTGCGTCGAGTCCGTGCGGTATCTCCGGCAGAAAGGGCGGGAGGTCATCTTCGACGCCGAGCACTTCTTCGACGCCTACAAGGCGAATCCGCAGTACGCTCTGAAGGTGCTGACCGCGGCGGCGGAGGCGGGCGCCCATGTCCTGGCCCTGTGCGACACGAACGGCG
>CAYHAJ010000137.1:0-149128 GCA_964354535.1 uncultured Pirellulales bacterium | reverse complement strand
GCCCTCGAATCGTGGGCAGGATGCCCACGACACGCAAGGGCGGGACGCCCTCGCCACGTGGGCCATCCCGAAGGCTTTCAGCCTTGAGGCTGCCACTCCGTGGACTTCTGCCAGACACTATGACCTTTGTGCGGATCATCGTTTCGTCAAGCCCGTCAACGGACCGTCAACTTGCTCAGCGGATACCACCCGTCCGATGTTCTACCTTTGATCGCCAGACGGACCACCGGCTCGATGGAATTCTCACCGACGATCCCGATCGCGAGATCGTATTGACCTCTGGGTAGATCGTTGGGCAACGTCACACGATCGGTCGCCGAGACGACCTCGCCCAGTGGCAGGTCCGGCACCTCACGCAGGAAGTCCTCCGTGAACGTCTTGGCGGAGCCGGGCAGCCATTGGTTCACGGTGACCGTGCCAGGCAACACCAGCGCGTATCCGCGTTGATTCGAGAGTCGGTAGGCAACGCGGTAAGGCCGATAGCAGGGGGCAGAGCCGGTGTTCTGCCACTCTGTGTCGATAGCCAGAGCAGCACCCGCGGCCGTCTGCTTCGGATGCTTCACTTCTTTCAGGACCAGCCGATAACCAAGCCGGCGCAGGAATCGCTCAATCTCCGGCCGGATGTTCTCGCCCTCCGGCAGGGGGGCGGACTTGTTGTTGAGGTACGAGCCGTGCAGGGCCAGGGCGTAGTTGAAGATATAGCGCAGCGGCCAGCCTTCCTTCACCCAGCGACGCATGTCCCAGCAGCTTTCCCACGCGACCGGGGCGACTTTCCAGGCATCTTCGACCTTGGCCCCTTGCACCTCCTTCGGATAGGCATCCCGCATGTGATACCAGTTCTTGGAGAAGCCCCCCATGTCCCCGAGGCAATCCGCCCGCCAGCCGGCGCCCTGCTGGGCCGCGTGGGTGAGACACTCCCCGCCGCCGATGAGCATGAGCAGGGGCGTCTTGCGGAAAGTCTGCACGTACGCATCGACGATCTGCTTGCGGGTCTCCATGGTGGGCATCTTGCCGGTTTTGGAGCCGCTCATGTGCCACTCGCCCCACCAGCCGACCGAGCCGAGGTCCACATGATCGAGGTCCGGGTGGCCGTCGTACCGGACGCCCAAGCGCTGGATCAGGTGCAGGTGTCGCGCGAGCGTGTCCACGTCGTCGAGATCGGGGATGCGGAACCCCTCGCGGCCTTCGTAGTCCACCGTGAGCACCCTGCAACCGACCTTTTCGAGCCAGTCCGGATGATAGGGCCGGCCTGGGTAGGTCGAGCAGCACATCACGCGAAAAGCCAGCTTCTGCCCGGCGGCCCGCGACTGGGCCAGGACCTTATCGAGAAACGCATAGTCGATCTCGCCCGGCCGCGGTTCGAGCACGCGCCAACCCCACCGGTCATAGTGGACCGTCGAAGGAATCCAGTCCGGCAGGCTCTTGTCCTTGTCCCGGGTCCTGCCGAAGGTCTCCCAGCCGATGCCGGGGTTCGCCAGCAACTCGTCCGTTTCCGTTGGCACGATGCTCACCATCTCGGCGGATGCCGGCATCCCTTTGTTCTTATCTTGGCCCAGTGCGACGAGGGTAGGAGTACATGCGAGGAAGGTCACGACCTGGAGAAGAGTGCCGAATCGATCCATGGTGGATCCTCCCACGAGCAGACGCCAACACCATCCGAAGCTCCGAACACATGCCGCTATGATACCGCGTCCTGTCCCCGGTTCAAGTAGTCTTTGGCATAGACACGACGGCCGCCCATCTGGTATACTACGGGTCAGCAATTCTCTATTGAAGCATCGTCTGGCATGCCGGTGGGCAGGCGGTTGTCTTTCTGCCGAGAGTTGGGGGGACGGAGGAACAGAAATGTGCGGAGCGAGTCATTCTCAAATCGTGCGGACCATCCCTGTTCGGATCGCCACAGGCAGGCTGCCTGGAACCGCAGATGAACGCGGATCAACGCCGATGACGGAAGATGCGGTCTTCACGCAGAGACGCGAAGCTCGCCAAGAACAAAGTAATGGGTTGGGTGGGCTTCGTTCACGACGGGCGGTTATCAGCGTCCATCGGCGTTCATCAGCGGTTTCAGATATGATCCCGGTTGGGTTTGGCATGGGAGGATTGGCGACGATGAGAACTCTACTATTGCCATTGACCACGCCTTGGCTCGTCATGCCTCTTGAGGCGAAGTACAGCGGGGGCAGCGGCACGGCCCAGGATCCGTACCAGATCGCCACGGCCGCCGACCTGATCGCCCTCGGCGAGACGCCTGCTGATTACGACAAGCACTTCATCCTGACCGCCGACATTGACCTGGACCCCAACCTCCCCGGCCGAAAGGTCTTCGACAGGGCCGTTATTGCGCCGGATACCGACCGCAATGACAAGTACTATGCGTTTCAGGGAACTCCATTCACCGGCACCTTTGACGGCGGTGGCCACACGATTTCGCACCTGACCATCGCCGGCAGGGACTATTTGGGCCTGTTTGGGCACTTGGGGCAGTGGAATGCGGTTGGCGAGATCAGAGATCTGGGGGTCGTGGATGTCAATATCATGGGCTCAGGCAGCTTCGTCGGCGGGCTGGTGGGCGCAAACGCGGGCACCGTGATCAACTGTTACAGCACCGGGTCGGTCAGTGGCACCGGCCAGTATGTCGGCGGGTTGGCGGGGAAAAATAACCCTTGGTCCATCGGCCCCACCGGGATCTTAACCCAGTGCTACAGCACGTGTGCAGTCAGTGGCAGCAATATCGTCGGCGGGCTGGCGGGGTACAACTTTGGCAGCGTGACTAACTGTCACAGCACCGGGGTGGTGAGCGGCACGTCCATGGTGGGAGGGCTGATCGGCTTCGTCGCTCAGCACGTGAGCGGCGGCTGCGGCACTGTAGTGGATTCCCACAGCACCGGGGCAGTCAAGGGCACGGGAAACTGCGTCGGTGGGTTGGTGGGCCGTAACTGCGGCGAGGTCGGCCGGTGCTACAGCACTGGTGTGGTCAGCGCCGATGGGAACGACGTTGGCGGGCTGGTCGGAACCAACGAATTCGAGTACGGTGCCGTGACTCAGTGTTACTGTACGGGAACGGTCGTGGGCAGCAATTCCGTCGGGGGGCTGGTTGGGTCCAACTGGAACCCCGTAGTCCGCTGTTACAGCACGGGGGCGGTCCAGGGCAAAGACAACGTTGGGGGGCTGGTGGGCCATATGGGCACGGAAGATGAGGGCGGCTCCGTGATTGAGTGCTACAGCGTGGGAAGGGTCAGTGGGACGGGCAATTGCGTCGGCGGCCTGACGGGAGGCGAACGGCTGTGGCGTGCTGCCGCGTCCTTCTGGGACATCCAAACCTCAGGGCAGACCACAAGTGCCGACGGCAGCGGCAAGACGACCGCTGAGATGCAGGACCCGAAAACATTTATCGCGGCGGGGTGGGACTTTGTCGGTGAGTCGGATGGCCCGGACGACCTCTGGGCCTTGCCGGCGGGCGGCGGGTATCCGGTCTTGTACTGGCAGTTGCCCGACAAGGTTGGGTTGCCGAGATTCTCTGGCGGCACCGGCGAACCCAATGACCCTTATCGAATCTCGACGGCCCAGGATCTGAACAGTATTGGCAGCAATCCCAGGCTCATGAAATGCCATTTCAAGATGCTCGCTGATCTCGACCTGACGGGCTTACTCTTCTATCCGATAGGTAATTACGATCACCCCTATGGTGGCGTCTTTGACGGGAATGGCCATGCCGTCTCACATCTAACGGTTAAGGAGGATGGGAATTGGCTCGTGGGTCTCTTTCGTGCATTGGACTCCGGAGGTGAAGTAAAGGATCTGGGTATTGCTGGTGCCAACGTGACCGGGTCAGGCACTTCCGGTGGGCTGGTGGGGAGCAACTGGGGTTCTGTGACCCAGTGCTACAGCACCGGCATGGTCAGTGGCACAAGGGTGGTCGGCGGGCTGGTGGGGGGCAACTCGGGTACTGTGACCCAGTGCTATAGCACCGCGGCGGTCGCTAGCACTGGGAGCAACGTCGGCGGGCTGGTGGGGTACAATTCTGGCGGTAGTGTGACCCAGTGCTACAGCATCGGCTCAGTCAGGGGTATCAAGAACGTCGGCGGCCTCGTGGGCTTGAACAGCGGCCTCATCCTTGACAGTTACGCCTACGGCTCGGTCAGCGGTACTTCCAATATCGGCGGCCTGGTTGGTGGCGACAACTGGCTGGGGACTGTGACCGGGTGCTTCTGGGACACCCAGACCTCGGGCCAAGCGACGAGTGCAAGGGGCACGGGCAAAACTACCGCCCAGATGCAGACAAGCAAGACGTTCCTCGATGCCGTCTGGGACTTCGTGGGCGAGACGGCCAATGGCACCGAAGATATCTGGTGGATTCTCGAAGGGAAGGACTATCCGCGGCTGTGGTGGGAACTGCCTCCAGCGAAGTGACCTTGCAGGCTTCTTATCGCCCGGCGGATGTTCTTCGCCGGACGCTTAGAGCCTCTAACTCAATAACGATTCGGCGGACGCTTGCTGCCTTGTGTCTTTCCCGCGCAGGCGGGAATCCAGTAGCGCTACTACTTTCCTGGACCCCCGCCTGCGCGGGGGTGACAGAGGGGGGCTGGATGTTCATTCTGTTAGACGCACTTAGGGGATGACTGCACTGTAGATTTGGCGGACGTGGGTGGGGGCCAGGGCCGCGTCGTAGGTGCGAAGGTCATCAAGAATGCCGTTGAAAGGCTTGCTCCCGGCGAGGTCGTAGGGGGCGCCGATTCGAAGGTCCTCCCTGGCGCCGGCCGGGACGTCCTGCTCGTTCAACTCGTAGACGGCTTGCGGCCGCGCATCGACGTATAGGCGCACATCGCTGATGTGGGGTTGGCTCGCCACAAGCGGATCGAGCGCGACGGCGATGTGGTGCCACTGCGCGTCACCGACCATCCGCGCAGCCACCGCGTAGCCGGTTCCGCAGGAGAATCGGAGCCGACGGTTCGCGTCGACTTCGAGCCGCCAATGCTTGCCGGGTGTTGGCTCGCCCCAAGACAGAATGGTCTGGTTGGCCGTCGGCACACTACTGAATTTGACCCACACAGTGATGGTGCGCGGGTGGCTGACTGCCATCGGCGGAAGTCCGACGCTCTCGACATAGTCGTCGATCCCATCGAAGCGCAGTCCGCCCCCCCTCGTGCCCGTTACCCACTGCGAGTTGTCGCTCGGAAAGCCATGCAGCACAGCAGGGCATTGTCCACGTTCGTCCCCTGCAACCAGTCCTGCGGTTTCGTCGAACTTCCAATGAGCTACCGGTGCGGGCAGGCCATCCTTCTGACGCCATTGATCTGCTAATGCCGCGAAGTCGAGCAGATCGACCCGCTCCTCTCTCCCGGGCGCTATGTCACACCCCGGCAGCCAACCTCTGTCGCCGGGGCGCCGGAGCCAGGCCGAGGACAGGAGCGACAGGTCGTTGATATCGACCGTCTTATCCCCCGTGCTGTCCTCAGGAACAAAACCGTCAACACGGAAGATGTACGTGCGCGTGAACCGGGCCTCTTCGCCCGGCGCCAGCATGACTTGCAGGAATTGTTCGGGCGAGACCTGATAGTCCGTGGTCCATATCCCAACATAGGCCGCGGGGATGGAGGTCTCGAGCACAATGCGCTGCTGCGTGTCGGCGTGTTCCACGGCACATAGTTCCGGACCCACATAGCCATTCGGCTTGTAGACCCAGATCTTGGGGACGCCGGCGGCCTTGTCCATGAATTCGATGCTGTTGCCGATGCGAGCGTACACTGCCGCTGCCGCGATCATAATGCTCCGGACCCGCCCCGACGGTTGCCAGGGCGTGACGGCCGGATTGGTCGTGAAATCATAGGGGAACGAAAGCCGCACGTTGGGTCCCACCGACCGGCCTGAAAAGCAGACAAAGTTGTGCAGGTACTGCTCTGTGGTAAACGGCTTGCTGCCCGTGTTTCGCAGCAGGTACTGCATCACGAGACGGTCATTCTTGACGACGACATCCTCTTCCAGATAACACGAGTAGCCGTTGGCGTTGCCCGTGAGCGTCTGCACAAAATGCGCCCGGTCCTGTTGCCATGTCGCAGTGGTACGAGCCAGCTCGACCACGGGATAGCTCTTGCTGAAGCTGTAGGCGCTGGTGTCCCGGCGCAGAATCCCGACACCGATCTTGAGGAAGGGATCGCCGTTCTGGCCCTCGTTGTAGCCGGGTGGGTCTGGCTGGAAGGCCTCCTGACCGATGTCGAATTCCATCGGCAGGCCGCCGAGATAGGTCAAGGCCCCACCCCCGAGGGGCGCGTACAAGAACTCCTGTCCGTGCAGTTGCGCCCGCAACACATTCGCCACCGGCGAAAACCGCAAGCCCTTATTCCACAGACATTCCGAGGATTCGGGATCGCCTACCTCAACGACAAGGCTGCCGCTCTGTAGAATCCGCGTCCCCGCATGGGCGGGCACGGGCTGGGCCTCTGTCCGGCCCGTGCCCAAGGCCAGCAGAAAGAATGTCGCGATGACCCAGATGGATGCGGTTCTCGACATGCCCTCCATTATACGGCGCGGGCATCAAGAGGGGAAGCAGCAACTATGAAATCCCAAATTCCAAGCACCAAATCCCAAACAAATTCCAAATGCAAAACTCAAAACGAACGGCGGTCGGCGACAGCGTTTTGGCCATTGGTGCTTTGAACTTGTTTGAGATTTGGAATTTGGGATTTGGGATTTCCCGCGTCTCGCGGGTCAGTACAGCAATTCGAGGATATTGTCCTTCATCACCTCGCGTTCCTGCTGGAGGTCCCGGAGGTGCCGGATGACGTCCCGGCGGCTGAGGATGCCGACGAGTTTGCCGTGATCGAGAATGGGAACCCGTCGGAAATCGCAGGTGCTGAGGCATTCCGCGATGTCGCGGAGGTCGTCCTCGGGGGCGAAGCAGACCACTTTGCGGGTCATGAACTGACCGACGGTGCCGACGAGGCGGTCCAGGCTCGTCTCCTCCAGGCTGTTGCACAGGAGGATCAGCACGTCCTTTTCGGTGATGATCCCCAGCAAGGTGCCCTCGTCGTCGACGACCGGCAGGCCCGTGATATTGTTGAGGGCCATCATGCGCATGGCCTCACAGACATCCTCGTCCGGGCCGATCGTGATGACACTGGTATTCATAAGTTCTTTTGCTTTAATCATTTATCGCACCCCCGGAGATAGAACAGCCCGGTGCTCAGGCGGAGCACCGATCCTCTATTGTCGGCAATCTCCGGACGGGGCATGAGTCGTCGGCCGGGCGTGGGCCTTTTCGTCCCCGTCCGAATCGCCAACGTCAGGCGATTCCCGGCAAATTGGAGTTGCATTCGGGCGGCGGGGAAAGGTAGAATAAGGAGACTGCCGAGACCGGCCCGGTTTGTCTGGGGACGGGATTATCGGCCGTAGAGATCTCACGTGGCAGTACAGTAGGAGGTAGCGTCATGAAGGCGAAGCGGCACGGCTTCACCCTGATCGAACTGTTGGTGGTCATTTCCATCATCGCCATCCTGATGGCGGTCATGATGCCGGCGCTGCAACGCGTCAAGAGCCAGGCGCAGGAGATGGCTTGCCGGTCGAATCTGCGGCAATACGGCATCGCCCAGACGATGTACCTGGACGACAGTGACGATCGGTATCCTTCCGCGTGGAACTCGCTGGTCAAGACCGAGTCCCCCGTTTCCGGCTATGAGCGGTACTGCCGCTGGCATGATCCGCGTTATCCCGCCGACGGTCCGTTGTGGATGTACCTGAAGGAGCAGAAGGCCCACCTGTGTCCGACCTTTGCCGTTCTGGCCAGGAGCGAAGGGGCGCGGCATCCCAGCCACGTGGCCACCAATCCGGTCGTTCCCTACTACAGCTATAGTATGAATGCCTTCCTCGGCTCCAAAACGGGCACCTCCCCGGGCGGGGTCATCAAGCGCTCGGAGATCACCAGGTCCAAGAGCCAGGTGTTCTTCTTCGCGGAGGAGAACATGTGGACGCGGCCGGGCAATAACTACGTGCTCAACGACAACGCCCTGTGCCCCGACGGCCGCGACTGGTTTGGCACGCTCCACGGCGCCAAGCGCGGCGACTGGAACGGTGGCACGGTCAACGTCGTGTTCGTGGATGCCCATGTCGAGTCGACCAAGTCCGCACTGCAGACGACGTCCGACAACCAAGTCGACAGGGAGGCGCTCGAGTACGGCCGGTTTGAGAAATTCGGCTGGCCCTTCGAAAAGAGGCCCTGAGAAGACGGCGTAGTCTGCAGCAGGGGGGCGCCGGCAGCTACGGCGGAACAGTCTTGGTGATCTGCGCATCTTGCTTAGCACAGACGCGAGCGGGTAGTCCCACACCGCTTGCCACGAGGGGCGAAGCGTAGGTCCCGTACGAACGGGCCTCTGGGTGTATCGGTGGGAGTGCTGGTCTGGAACGGCCCCCGCGGGCGAAGGAGACGACAATATGAGACCGAATCAACGAGGTTTCACCCTGATTGAGCTGCTGGTGGTCATTTCCATTATCGCCATCCTGATGGCCGTCATGATGCCGGCGTTGCAGCGCGTCAAGGCCCAGGCGGCGGAGATGAGGTGCCGGGCGAACCTGAAGCAGTACGGCGTGGTCCAATCGATGTACCTGGGGGATTACGACGATCGCTATCCCAGCGCCTGGAACTCCCTGGTCAAGAACGAAGCGCCGGTCGGCGGCTATCAGCGCTACTGCCGGTGGCACGATCCGCGGTACCCGGCCGACGGTCCTCTCTGGGTTTACATGCCGGAATCGGGCGTCAACCTGTGCCCGGTGTTCGCCACGCTGGCCAAGACGATGGGAAGCGTGCACCCCAGTCACATGGCGGCGAATCCCATCGTCCCCTACTATAGTTACAGCATGAACGCGTTCCTCGGCAACGGCCAAGGTGGCTCGACCAGTCCGGCCGGAATAAGGGATAGAAGGGCTTCGGACATTACCCGCTCCAAGGCCGAGGTCTTCTTCTTCGGCGAAGAGAACATGTGGGCGCGGCCGGGCAACTCGAACGTCCTCAACGACAACGCCCTGTGTCCCGATGGCCGCGACTGGTTCGGCACGTTCCACGGCGCCAAGAAAGGGGACTGGAACGGCGGCACGGTCAACCTCGTGTTCGTGGACGGCCACGTTGGGTCCACCCAGTCCGCCTTGCAGGTGGCGCCGGATAATGTGACGGCGGATCGGAGCGAGGCCGAGTACGGCCGCTTCGAGAAGTATGGCTGGCCCTTCAAGAAGACTCCGTAATCCAGGTTGTTCGATTCTCGGGTACTCCGTCCGGCCGAATCTATCCTCTGGGGCCGCGATCCCCGTCCCATTTCTTTCGGCCCTCTGCAGATTGACGGAACTGTTGGGTGTCCGGACCGTAGAAATAGAGGTCCGCGATCGGAAATACCGGGGGTGGAGAGGGAAGGGGAGTTCTTATGACCAGACATGCCATCCTCCGCTTGGGTCTGATCATCCTGGCGATCGGGGGAGTGCCGCCGGCGCTCGGCGAAGGAGTCCGGGCAGCCGGTGAGCCTGGATCGTCCGATGTCGTGCTGGTCAATTTTCAATCCGGACAAGCGCCCGCCCTGGTGCCGGAATTCTGCCCGGATGCCATCATCGTCAAATTCGATCCCAACACGCCGGACACGGAACGCCTGCGTGTCCTCCAGGCGCATCGCTGTTGGATCGCCGGCTCGTGCGACGAGGGGGACTTCCACCTCGTCGGCATCCCGGCGGACACCAGCCCGTGGCAGATGATCGAGGCGCTCACCCAATACGAGAGTGTCCAATACGCGGAACTGAACTATTACGTGCGCGCCACGTTCATCCCCGATGACAAGCTGTATTCCTATCAGTGGAACCTCAACAACGCCGTGAAGGCCGATATCCGGATGCAAGAAGCCTGGGACATCGAAGAAGGGGACCCGAATGTGATCGTGGCCGTCATCGACACGGGGGTCGCGTACGAGGACTTCGGCATCTACCGGCGGGCACCCGACCTGGCCAACACGCGGTTTGTCGCCGGCTATGACTTCGTTCACGAGGACAATCACCCGAACGACGACCACGGGCACGGAACCCACGTGGCCGGCACGATCGCCCAGAGCACGAACAACGGGATTGGCGTGGCAGGTATCGCGTTTCGCTGCTCCATCATGCCGATCAAGGCGGTCGACGAGCAGGGCGTCGGGGACCAGTTCACGATCGCGCGGGCGATCCTGTATGCGGCCACGCATGGCGCTCGTGTGATCAACTTGAGCCTGGGCAGCCCCCAGTCCTCGATCACCCTGCGCAATGCCGTGAAGACCGCGTACGAGCGAGAGGTCACTGTCGTGGCGGCGGTCGGCAATGACTTCACCAGGGGCAATCGGCCCTCTTACCCGGCGGCGGAGAAGGACTATTGCATCGGCGTCGGCGGCGTGCGGTTCGACCTCAGGCGCGCACCCTACTCGAACACCGGGGCGTACGTAGCGGTTGTGGCGCCCGGCGGCGATCTTACGGTAGACCAGAATGCCGACGGGTATCCGGATGGCATTGTCCAGCAGACGTTCAAGACCGACCCGAGCACCTTTGCCTACTGGTTCTTCCAGGGCACGTCCATGGCGACACCCCACGTGAGCGGGCTGGCGGCTCTGCTGGCCTCCCGTGGCGTGACCAGGCCGGACAAGATCCGGGAGGCCATCCAACTGACGGCGCGCAACCTGGGCCGCCCCGGGTGGGACCCGGAGTACGGGTGGGGCCTGATTGACGCCCACGCCGCCCTCGCCTATCGTGTGCCGGGCGACCACAATGGTGATAACGTCGTGGATGCCCAAGACTTGCTGGCTTCGTCGCCAGTGACACCGTAGGCTGTTTCGGTGGCATGGCCGTCTCGGCCGTGAGTACCGCGGGCAAGATGCCCGTGCCACGATAGGCCTTTACGGGCACACTACGAACGGGAGGCCGATAATATCCGTCTGGTGTGCCCGCGTGTCGTGTCTCTGTGACGGAGGCTGTCCGTCGCACGCCATTGGGGTTGTTTCTGCTTGAAGGGGCGGCTCCTGAACGGGTATAATAGACTTGGGGTGTCTGACCAATGACCCCAAGGAAGGGGATTGAATTCCGTCGTTCCGAGTCGGTCTTTCTACCTTCATGCAGATCATAGCTGTGGCGAATCAGAAGGGCGGTTGTGGCAAGACGACCACCGCGATTAACTTGGCGGCGGCCTTGGCCACCCTGGGACACCGGGTCCTGCTCGTCGACTTCGACCCGCAGGGCCATACCACCCTTGGTTTGGGCTACGATCCCAACAGCTTCGAGAAGACCGTCTACCACGCCGTGGCGGAACAGTATCTTCCCGTGCCCCGCGTCACCGTCAAGACCCGCGTCCCCGGGTTGCATCTGCTGCCCAGCAACATCCTCCTGGCCGGGGCGGAGTTCTCGCTGCGGGATGTGCCCGGCAAGGAGCTGATCCTGGGCGAGCAGTTACGCAGCGTGAATCACCAGTACGACCTGTGTGTCATCGACTGCTCTCCGTCCTTGGGCATCCTGATGCTCAACGCGCTCGTCGCCGGTACGGAAGTCCTCATCCCCGTCCAGGCCCACTTCTACGCCCTCGACGGCCTCAAACGTCTTCTGGATACGATCCGCGTGCTACGGGCCCGTTTCCATCCCTGCTTGGTGCGACCTCTCGGCCTGCTCCTGACCTTTATGGAGAACCGCACGGCGTTGAGCAGGCGGATCGAAGAGGGCATGCGCCGGCTCTTCGGGCCCCTGGTCTTCACGACGGTGATTCACAAAACCGTGGCGCTGGCGGAAGCGCCCAGCCAGGGTCAGTGCATCTTGACGTACGCTCCAGGCAGCAAGGGCGCCCAGGAATACACCGCTCTGGCGCAGGAGATCTTCACCCGTTTGCCGGCCCTCCAGGCGGTGACCGCCGGGGCGGTCAAGCCGGCCCTCCCTGGTGTCGTGCCTCCGTCACCCGGTCCCCTGCAATCGGGCGAGGCCCCGGAAATCGTTGACGTTAGTGCGGCCCGTTCAGGACTCGCCTGATCTTGTGCGCGTAGACCAAGGTAGTGACCTTCCTGCAACCTCTGGGGCCGCCATTATGGATCCGAGCCATGTCGAGCAGGCTCCTGTCGCGGCCATAGTGGCACAGGTACGCTCGAACGACCTGACGAGCCTTCTGGGGATCGCGGGCGTCGTGGTAGGTCCAGTCAACGCCGAGGATTCTTGTCCCCTCGGCCCAATAGGCCCTGTGAATCTGGTACGTCCCCACCGCGCGGCCACCGTCGCCCAGGGCCGTCGGTTGGCCGCGGCTCTCGACCACGGCGATCGCATCGAGCAGCCGGTCCATCGGATCGTCTGGGGCGCCAGGGGCCACGTGGAACGCCGTCAAAAGAGAGAGGCTCGCGGCCAGCGCCGTGGATAGTGACAGAAGCCCCATGATTCTACCCCCCGGAAGTTGATGAAACCCGTGTGCGGTATGGCACAACTCCTTGTCCAAGGACACCCGGCACACACCGGGCGAATACTATACGTGCCGCGTGGCGTCGCGTGCGGGAAATCTGTGAGAAACTCGAATCGGGAGGCAGGGGGCTCATCCGGCATGGGGGCCGTTGTATGGGACAGAAGAAGTCTGGAGTTCCACCTTCAGGCGGGAACGACCCGTTCGACCCGCGTAAACGCCGAACTCCAAACGGTCGCCGCCGTGCTTGCTGTCACTGTTTGTCGAGCGATTTTACCCGGATATTGCGAAACTCAAGGTAGTCGCCGTGGCCGCAAAAACTGATGCAGCCCGAGGGGCGTCTCAACCCCGGCTGCTTCTTTGCATCGATGGTTTTGCCGGCCTGCTCAAGATCGGCATCTACAATCGTGGTGCCGTTCAGGGTCACTGTGATCTGCCTGCCGATGGCTTTGATTTCCTCGTAGTTCCACGCGCCGACGGGCTCCAGATAGCCGGTTTTGGCGGGGACCACACCGTAGATGGACCCATGATGCTGGTAATCCTTTAGCCAGCCCCGATAGCGCGGCGAGTCGTGGTCGAGGATTTGAATCTCCATGCCGGCCGACGAGGCGTGGCCGCCTTTGGGGACACGAATCCCTATGCCGTTGTTTGCGCCCGGCGTCAGGCGAAACTCGAACCGGAAGATGAAGTCGCCATACTCCTTCTCCGTGTACAGGTTGCCGCCGCTGCCCTGGCTGGGATCGACGACCAGCAGGCCGTCCCGGGCAAAATAGCTCTTGCCGCCCCCGGTCCAGCCCGTCAGATCCGTCCCGTTGAAGAGCGACACGAAGCCCTCTTTCCGCTCCTGGGCGGTGAGCTGGTTCGTCCCTTTCTCCCGGGGAATCTCGCGGAGGTAGATATTGCGGAAGTAGAGGAAGTTGCCGTGATTCTGCAGCTCGATCTGGCCGGTGGGGAAGATGGGCTTGCTCCGGTCCCAGTAGTCCTCCATTATGACGTTGTCGACCACCAGCTCATTGTTGAGGATGACGGTGACGCGGTCGCCGATCATGGTGATACGGAAAGTGTTCCACTCGCCGACGGGCTTGTCCGCGACCTTCGACGGCTTGCTCGAGTGCTTCTGGTTATTGTACAGGCCGCCGGAGCCGATCTTGTTGCCCTCGCCGCCCGGGCCGGCGTCCCAGATCTGAACCTGGGGCGAGCCGCGCAGGTAAATGCCGCTGTCGCCTTTCTTCTCGATCTTCCAGTCGACGAGCATCTCGAAGTCGCCGTAATCCTTGGCGGTGCACAGGCTGCGTCCCTTGCCGTCGAAAACGAGGATGCCATCGGCGGCCTTCCAGTGCGCCCGCATGTTCTCGTCGGCCTCCTGCTGGAGCTTGGCTCGCTCGTCCGGGGCCAGCGCCGCGCGCTTGTCGGGATTGTCATAGGGGCCTTTCAGGAGCCCTTTCCAGCCGGTGAGGTCCTTGCCATTGAACAGGGCGACGAAACCTTTCAGGGGCTGATTCAAGGGCGGCTGAGCCGCCTGCGTCGTCGCCGCCAGGACCAACAAAGCCGCCATCGTGAAAAGACCTACGCCAGGACGGAACGCCTCGGTTCTCATCGTGACACCTCTCCTTTCGTACTCTTACTTGTCGAGCGTCTTGATTCGGATGTTGCGGAGTTCGAGGTAGTCGCCATGGCCGAGGAAGCCGATGTGGCCTTTGTCCCGCTTGAGACCCGGGTGAGCCCGGTGGTCCATCGTTTCCGGCGTGCTGGCCTTGTCGATATCGGCATCGACAATGGTCTTGCCGTTGACTGTGACCGTCACCTGCCGGCCCTTGGCGGTGACCTCCTCAGAGTTCCACTCGCCGACCGGCTTGAGGCAGTCGCGTTTCGCCGGGACGGTGCCGTAGATAGACCCGTGGAACTGGTAGGGCTGGAGATTGGCGTATTTCGGATGCGAGTCATCCAGGATCTGGATCTCCATGCCTACGTAGGCGGCATCGCCGGTCAGGGGCGCCCGAATGCCGAGGCCGTTGTTGGCGCCCGGCGTGAGCTTGAACTCGAACCGCAGGGTGAAATCGCTGTATTCGTCGGCCGTGTAAAGATTGCCGCCGGCCTTCTTCGGATCGCAGATGATCTTGCCGTCCTGGGCGTAGTAGCCGTTTGTGTTGCCCGTCCAGCCGGTCATGTCCCGGCCATTGAACAGCGGCACGAAGCCTTCCAACTTCTCCTCGGCGGGCAGAATCTCGCGGACATAAATATTGCGGAAGTAGAGGAAGTTGCCATGATTCTGCAGCTCGATCTGGCCGGTGGGGAAGATGGGCTTCTTGCGGTCCCAATAGTTCTCCATGACCACGTTGTCGACGACCAACTCATTGTTCAGATAGACCGTCACCTTGTCACCCACCATGATGATGCGGAAGGTGTTCCACTCGCCGACGGGCTTGTCCGCGCACTTCGTGGGCTTGCTGGGATTCTTCTGGTTGTTATAGAGGCCGCCGGAGCCGACCTGGGCGCCGGACATCACTCGACCGGTGTCCCAAATCTGGACTTGGGGCGAGCCACGGAGGTAGATGCCGCTGTCACCGGCCTTCAAGATCTTCCAGTCCACGAGCATCTCGAAATCACCGTAGTCCTTGGCGGTACAGAGGCTGCGGCCTTTGCCGTCGAACACGAGGACGCCATCTT
This sequence comes from uncultured Pirellulales bacterium, assembly GCA_964354535.1. Taxonomy (GTDB): domain Bacteria; phylum Planctomycetota; class Phycisphaerae; order Sedimentisphaerales; family Anaerobacaceae; genus PLanc-01. The sequence continues at coordinate 134,046 of CAYHAJ010000137.1, read as the reverse complement.
CGACCTTCCAGTGCGCCCGCATGTTCTCGTCGGCTTCCTGCTGGAGTTTGGCCCGCTCGTCCGGCTTCAGGGCCGCCCGCTTGTCGGGATTGTCATAGGGTCCCTTCAAGAGCCCCTTCCAGCCGGTGAGATCCTTGCCATTGAACAGGGCGACAAAGCCTTCCGGCGGCTGATTCGAAGCCTGCTGCGCTGCCTGGATGGCTACCGCCAGAAGCAGCAGCGCCGCAACCATGACCAGACACGTGCCGGGGTGGAATGTCTCTCTTCTCATCATGACACCTTCCTTTCGGATGCCTCAGATGTTCTGTGCCGGCCTGCTCGCACTTCGCGCAAGCCGCAAACGGCGCAGAGTCTACGCCGGGCTGCCCGTCCCGTCAAGGTTCCGCCCCATGCTCCCCGCCTGCCGGTGAAATTGGCTTTGTTTTGCGCGATTATCCCCACGGGCGGTCGCACTATGTGGCCCTGGCTGGGCATCTCTGCCGCTCGGTCCGGGGCAAATTGGCTTTGTTTTGCAGGCCGCGCCAACTGACAGTAACTCCCATAACTCCTGTCCCAACAACCACTTGCCATAAGTTCAGCCTCCGGCGAAATTGGCTTTGTTTCGCAGGATTGATCCCGCCACCGGTCCTCACACCTTGCCGCCCCTGGGCAAATTGGCTTTGTTTGTACAAGCGGTCGGGTGGCAGCGGGAGCGATCTCGGCCCGGAGATTGGCTTCACGTAGTACGAATGCCCCTCTTGCCTCAAACCTGGAACTTGACAGTCTACACTCCTGCCCAAATTGGCTTTGTTTTGCCGAGCCCCTGAGCAGGTCGGATTCGTTGTAACTCCCTTTCCCCAAGGCACTTGTCCCTCCCGGCGTCTCCGGCGAATTGGGTTTGTTTTGCACAATTGCCCCTCGGCCTGCGGCCCAGTAGCATGGGCGGGACGCCCATGCTTGAGATTCGCGAGCCAGATGCCCGCGCCCCGTGCCTCGGCACAGATTGGGTTTGTTTCGCATAATTGCCTCTCGGCCCGTGGCCCAGTAGCATGGGCGCGAGCGCCCATGATTGAGATTCACGGGCAAGATGCCCGTGCCTTGTGCCTCGGCGCAAATCGGGTCTGTTTCGCATCATTGGCTCTCGGCTTCGGAGACGTTCATCGTGCCGCTATCGGGTGTCCCGCCCGAAATTGGAGGTGGGCCGTGGGAAGCCGATCGCGAATCCGCATCCGGGCTTCGGCTGCCATGCTGATCCCTTCGAATCTGAAGTTTTCAAGCGGTCGCCCCCGCGGGGCGACAGACATGTATATTATACCATATCCCGGGACATTAATCAACGACAATATGAAAAATATGCACCTGTTGTGCGTTTCCTAAACTTGGTTGCCGTCAGGATTAACGAAACGCCGGCAGCACGGGCACCCTGCCCGTAAGACTTGGTGGCATTGGCATCTTGCCGATGATTCATGGAAGGGGACCCCCAACGCGAAACTCTGCGTTGGGGACCCCAAGCCCAGGCCATGTCGAGACAACGCCCACGTGCCATGGCCCTGATCACCGACTGGTGCCCATTGCCTTCTTGTGGGCTTGCTCCTACAATACGGCTATGGATTCGCAGGCTATGGTGCTCTGCGAGACGATTCGCGGGGATTAGCAGGGGGGCAAGGACATGGCAGAGGGACAGCGACTTCCGACGGGTGTGTTTCTGCGGGGCATTCTCGCACTTGGAGTATTCCTATTCGTCCTTGGCATCGTCCTGTTTCTCCCGGCCGGGGATATCCGGTGGGCGAAGGGCTGGCTCTTTCTTCTGGTCTTCCTCGTCTTGACGGCCGCGAGCAGCCTTTACCTGTGGCGCACCAACCCGGATATCTTCGTGGCCCGCAGCAAGATCCATCCCGGCACGAAACGTTGGGACAAGGTGCTGATGCCATTCCTGCTGCTGTCGTTCGTGGCGGTCTTCATAGTAGCAGGGCTCGACGCCGGGCGATTCCATTGGTCGACCGTTTCGCTCGGGGTGATCGTCCTGGGCTACGTCTTGCTGTGCGTTGGTTTTCTTATTTCCATCTGGGTGTACAAAGTCAACAAGTTCGCGGAGCCGAGTGTGCGCATCCAGACCGAGCGGGGGCACCAGGTGATCGACACCGGCCCCTATGCCATCGTGCGACATCCGCTCTACTCCGGTGCCCTCTTGATGTTTGCCGGCATTCCCCTGGCCCTGGGGTCATTCTGGGCCTTGATCCCGACGGCCGTCGGCACCGTGGTCATCATCGTGCGGACGGTCCTGGAAGACTGGACCCTTCAGGAAGAACTCGAAGGCTACCAGGACTACGCTGGCCGCGTCCGCTACCGCCTGATCCCTGGCATCTGGTAGACCTTATGTCTCGCGCCAAGACGCCAAGATCGCCAAGCAAGGACCCATCCGGAGCGCAGGCATTTTTCCGCTTTGAGCCAACAGCATGGTACGACGAAGAGGCGGCCCTGCGGAGTCTTCGCCTGATGAGGTTTCGACGAACAACGTCGGTTATGGACGGGCGTGCAGTTCTCTTCGTAGGTCGTGCGTCCTCGCACGACGTCTTCAGGCGAGCGGGGACGCTCACCCTACGAAGACCGGCCTTCCGCAGCCCCGGGTCATCGGACTTGGATGTCAAAACTCATCAGGCGGCAACCGGCTACTGACTACTGGCTACCGGTTACCGTTTTGATTTCCTTTGCCTTTCCCCCGGCCTGTCCCTACAATAAGGGGATGGGTTCGCCGACGAGATTCACGGATATCATCGGGTATGCGCAACAGAAAGAGACAGATTGACCCGTTGCCGGACGAATTCGGATCGTATGAAGAAGCGGCGGAGTTCTGGGCTACACGCAGGATTACCGACTATGAGGAATTCCTGGAGCTGGCTGATGTCGATGTGGACATCCAGAGACGCCATTCTGAGATCGACGTGGATGAAGAGAGTTTCCGGGCTCTGGGCGAGACCACCAAGAGAGAACAGAAGCCGGTGAAACAACTGGCCCGTGAAATCCTCAAGCAGAGGCTGGGTAGCGGCTGAGTGCGACGGACAATGTACCTGACATGGTCTCGTTCCAGAGAGAGGCATTGATGGAGTCAGCGTATGTGTATAGCGCTGTTAGCTGACAGATACATGCGCCTTGAATTGATGACGGAGCACATCTTCCTCTCCACCCAGGAAGGCCACCTGCGGAGGCGAGAGGTGTATGACATCTTCTTCTTTGTCAGCGAGCCATGGGAGAACGCAAGGGTATTATGTGTGTCCGAGCACAATCTCCTGTCACACGGAGTTCTCGCCGCGCGGCTGTCGCAGGTACCCGGAGCGGGTGGTGCGGATGATGTGTTCTACACTGACTCGCTCAACTTCCCGGCAGAATATAGGGCTGAAGATCATTTGTTTGAAATCCGCCTCCCAAGAGCGCAGGGTGAGCGAACTCCAGTGACCGAGGTGCTTGCCGGCAAGGTGCTTGTGCCGGCGGTCGGGCTGCCAGAGCGAATCAGTTATGCACAGGAAGTCCTGGAACTAATGGAGGAGTGTGGGACGGTATTCGAACTCGCGCTGGGCAATCTTGAAGAAGGCATGACTTACATGTTTCGCCTTACGATTGAGCCAGCCACGTTGCTGGGCCTCACTGGACCGCGTGCTCAACGTGGCGAGGCGTGGGGCGAAGAGATATCGTCGCGCTGGGTTCAGGACATGACGCTGTTCTGTCCAAAAACGTGTTTGTTCAACTACATGCGCATGCTTTCAGAGAGTAGGAAGGTGACTGAGTACGCGGAAGCTGCTGGTCTGATCCAATCTGTCGTTGGCGACGTGAAGATGATACAGACGCCAGTTGACCGCCACCTCATAGTCGTCATCGCACCCTTGGGAGCAGAACTGACACGTATAAGTACAGAAGGGGCTGTTTGGGCTGTTGCCATGCACACCCTCAGAGATGGGCGACTAGCCGCCGTCTTCGAGGGTGGTGCTCGCAATTACTGGATGGACGATGCCGAGTTAGTAGCGAGACACGTGTATGGGTATCTTGCGAAGTGGGCTCAGCAAGAGCCCAAGACAAAAGAAGATGTGTCCGTCGCTATCGGAATGCCCCATGAGAACTGCAGTCTTGTTGTCGATATGCTGAGTCGGGTGGGAGTTCTGGAGAATCTGGGTTACAACAGATACAGGGTGGCGAAGTTGGCCGACGACCAGCGGGAGCATGTTTTCGCGATGGTCGCATCATCCGAGATGACACGCCAAGGTTTCCACTGGCGTGGGTTCGTGATCCGCCTTGCGCTGGCGTATTCGTATCTCGATCCCAAAGCCAGAAAATTGCTCCGGGCGACCCGACGCAAGCTGCAACTGGGCGTTTGGCTCGGTGTGACAGCCGTACTCATGGCACTGCCCTCATTTGTCAAGTTCCTGATAGAGGTGATGCGGTCATTGTTGGACCATGCCTTACGGTAGGAGTACCGAAATACCATGCGACTTGCGACAGTTATTAGACCGCTATTGAGTGTGGTCGCTTTGTTGGGCATGCACCCGCAACTATATTATGGCGAATGACCCTAACAGTAATGCGCGAGACAGCGACCGGCCGACTGGCGCGGCGCGTGAGGCGTTGCGTATGAGGCTTGACCGCGAACGCCTGCTTCGTGGCGCGCGCATGGAGCTGTTTCGCCAGCAGCAGGAGGTTTTCGAACAGCGCAAGCTGGAAGACATTCGATGGAACAGAACACGCCGACAACTATGCTACATGTCGATGTTGGGATGGCTCGCAATACTGGCTATGAGTTCGTACATACTTCTGTGTAGCTCCAAGTTTTCCGCGACTATCCAAGGACTGGCTGGCGGCGCGCTATTGGGCGATGCCTTCACCTTGATTGGGGTGGTCTGGAAGATTGTGCTTAATCCAGAGTACCGGACACAACTTTCTCCGACAGTGGACATGAAGCAGATACTCAGCGCCGTAACGGATTTACCGAACAACGATGAGGGTAAGACATCAGGTGTTCCCCCCGCCAGGTAAGAAGCGACCAGGCCAAGACCGGGGCCAGTTGACATGAACGGTGGGACCTCCTCGCCGCCGGGCGAACTGAAGGTACGCGGTCCTTTTTCTAGGTTCGTTCATCTGAGCCCTGTGATCTGAGGGCGAACCTTGATTGTCGCTGTTATTGATTGACTGTCGTGTTCTGGTGACTCGTTGACCGGCCCGCCCGCTGGTACTACGATGGAGCAATGAGCGAAGAAGCTACGCTAGATAAAGACAGGAAGAGGCGGTCGGAAGATGTCTTGCCGGAGAGCTTCAACACGCTGGAGGAGTTCTCGGACTTTTGGGATACTCACAGCACGGCGGACTATGAAAAGGTCATGGAACCGGTCGAGGTGGAGATAGACTTGGCCTCGAGCAAGGTCTATTGTCCGGTCGCGAAGGACTTGCTGCTCCAGATACGTCAGCAGGCGCGCAAGCAAGGTGTGTCTACTGAGACTTTGATCAACCTCTGGCTCCAGGAGAAGCTTCGCGCTTCGGCTTGGCTGCCAGAAAAGAACGGAAGCCTGTGTAAGAACGCGGCAGGGGAATCGGCCAGAGGATGAGCGGTTGGGGTTGACTTGTCGTCAATTCTCCGGTAAATTTGCCGGCATGGTGTCAAAAAAGCTATATTCTCGGCTCCTGAGACCGCCGGACCAAAGCTTCTTCCTGTTCGGTATGAGGGGCGTTGGCAAGAGCACCTGGGCCAAGCAGAACTTTGCCGGGAATCCCACCTTCGATCTCCTCGACGAAGGGCTGTTTCAAAGCTATCTGCGTGATCCACGGCTCTTCGGCCGCGAACTCCTGCGGTTTCCGGCGGGCCAATGGGTGGTCGTGGATGAAGTCCAGCGGATGCCGACCCTGCTGAACGAGGTGCACCGCTTCATTGAAGGTCAGGGTTTGCGGTTCGTTCTCCTGGGCTCCAGTGCCCGCAAGCTCAAGCATGCCGGGACCAACCTGCTGGCAGGTCGTGCTCTCCGACGCGTCATGTTCCCCTTTCTGCCGGAGGAGTTGGGCCAGGATTTCGATCTGGACGAGGTCCTTCGGTTCGGCAGTCTTCCGATCGTCTGGCAGGCGGACGCCAAGTCAGAAGTCTTGGACGCGTATGTGCAGATGTACCTCAAGCAGGAGATCCAGGCCGAGGCCCTGGTACGCAACCTGCCCGGCTTCTCTCGCTTCCTGCCGGTGGCCTCTTTGTTCCACGGGCAGGTCCTCAATGTGACGGGTCTGGCCCGTGACGCCGGGGTGGCCCGCACCACGGTGACAGGGTACCTGGATATCCTCGCGGACACCCACTTGGCGTGGCTCCTGCCGGCCTACGAAGGCAGACTCCGGGTCAAGGAACGCAAACACCCGAAGCTCTATTGGATCGATCCGGGGGTCGTGCGTGCCGTACGCCGGGAATACCACCCGCCCAGTGAACTGGAGCGCGGGCCGCTGCTGGAGGGCTGGGTGGCCACCGTGCTCAAGGCGTACGGGGAACCCGGGTGTGGTGTCGGACTGCAACACGACGGCCTGTTCTACTGGGCGCCTGCCCAGGGAGGCACAGAAGTGGATTTCCTCGTCCAGCGCGGCAAGGAGTTCACGGCCCTGGAGGTCAAAGCCAAGGAGACGCTGTCACCACGGGACTTCAAGGGCCTCCAGACGCTCGCGGAACTCGAAGCCGTGCGCCGGCGGATCGTGATATTCCTCGGACAGCGACCATTCCAGACGGAAGACGGGATTGCGGTCTTGCCCGTCCGGGACTTCTTGAGCGAAATCGAGGCACGGAGGATCTGAACCGAGGGAAAGAGAATTCCGGGGAGACTTATACCTGTTCCTGCCGGAGAACTTCAACACGCTTGAGGATCTCTCGGATTTCTGGGATACTCATAGCACCGCGGACCATGAAGATGCCGTGGAACCGGTCGAGGTAGAAATAGACTTGGCCTCCAGCAAAGTACATTGCCCGGTCGCGAAGGGTCTGCTGCTCCAAGTACGTCAACGGGCACGCCAACAAGGCGTGTCCACCGAGACTCTGGTCAATCTCTGGTTTCAGGAGAAGCTGCGCGCTTCGGCATAGACCACGCCAGGGAACGGCCTCTATTTTTTCGCCTTCTTTTGTTTTTTTCGGCTTCTCAGTCTTTCATTCCTGTCGGCGAGCCTGTCCGGCCAACAGGATACATCGCCTTGGTGGCGCCGAGCATCCCGCGCGTTTGATGCACATTGCCGTAGGCAAATCCCTTCCGCGAAATGGCGGGTTTCGCCCGATTGGCTTATCGGGGGGACTATCGGAGGATGCATGCATGTCCGCCACGATGCTCGAAACCATTCTAAGCGGATGATCGTGCTAAGCCTGTGAGTGTAAGGTGAAAGAAGGGTGGGGCGTGCCTACAGGTCTGCCAAAGGCCGCGACACTCCCGCCCCACCGTGTGGTTGACTATTCTACAGTCGCCTGCCCTTGCGGACAGGCATACAGGGAGGAACAACTATGAAGAAGGTACGAAGAGTGTTGCTGTTGTCTATGGGGTTGGCGCTGGTGGCTCTGATCGGCCTGACCGGAGCCGGAGCGGTGGCGGACCCGAACGCGTCCGCACCGATCCCGGCGGCGGACCCGAACGCGGCTGCCTCGGTCGCGGCGGCGGGGCAGTCATCGGGGTGCAGGTGCGAGGATGATCTCTCCTGCTCCTGCGCGTGCTCGCCGCTGGCGGGCTCCTGGATCGTGAGCCTGACGCCCAAAGAGTATGAGAAAGACGGCAAAACGCCCGACGGAAAGGACGTCACAGAGGCCATCCAAGCGGCTGCGCCCAAGAAGAAACCCCTCCTCAAGACGTTCAAATTCGCCCCGGTGAACGACAAGTGCGACAGGTTCGTCGTCAATGCCCAGACCATCGCGCGGCCGAAACAGGTCATCGATACCTTCCCGGAGGTCACCGATCTGACCGAATTTGTCGGCATCGCGTGCAAGGCCGGGAAAGAAGTCAATTTCACCGCCATCGGCTATGGCGTGGAAAGGACCGAGGAAGCCGACGAAACGATCTTCATCGCGGTCCTCTCCGGAACGGTCGCGCTGCCGGACGAATGGGGCAAGAGCGGGGATCTGAGCAGCGCCGCCGATTCCAGCTACCAGTGCAAATGCTGCAAGGATTCCTGCAAGGACTCCACCTGTAGCTGTAAGAGCGGCGACTACACGGCCCCCGACCGACATGGTCATCCCGGCAAATGCTGCTGCTGCAAAGATAGCTGCAAGTACTCCGATTGCGAATGCAAGACCGGGAAGTATGGAAAGGATCAGGGGAAGGATGACGGGAAGGATAAGGATCGTCAGCAGTGCGACGAGCCCAAGGAGTTGTACGCCGAACTGACGGTGGCGTACTTCGACGCCGAGCAGGCGGATGAGGACGGCGACGGCTTCCCGGATTCGGGCGAGAAGCCCCTGATCTGCCTGCCCTTCAAAGCCGAGCTCAAACGTGTCGAGTTGCAGCCGCAGTGCAAACCCACGAAGACGACCACGGTAACTGCAACTGCCGGCGTGCAAGGATGACGGGGCCGAGGAACAGACCACGCGATCTTCAGACCTGCTGAGGAGACCGGATCGATCCGGAAGAACGGGCTTAGCCATCTGACGTATCGGGGCTGTGAGCGCGGGTTCTCACAGCCCCTTTCTTTTGTGCATGGCACCCCTGCACAGTCGCCCATCATAGCGGATTTGCCCGTTGCGGCAAGCGCGCGGAGAACTGGAGGGGGAGTGTTTTGCATCCTACGAGCAAGTCGGTTATGCTGGTGAGGCGACGCCGAAAAACGCATGCGATATGAAAGGGGACTTTTATGGTGCAACAGGCAAGAAGCCGGATCGTGAACAGGGGGCTGGGCTTGGGGATTCTCCTCGTGGTCGCGCTGCTGAGCGTGAGCACGCGAACGCAGGAGCAGGCCCGTTCGGCGAAAGTGGTCACGCCGGAGGGGGTTCGCATCCTTCAGAACAAGAGCTTCGACGACAGCGAAGAGGCACGCCGGGAGATTCTCGATCTCTACCAGGACCTGCGACTGACGGACGTGCTGGACGGGATGGACCTGATCGGCTTGCAGGATATCGGCTTGATGGACAACCGGATCCGGCCCCTGTGGCGGGATACCGAGAAATTCTCGCACCGCTTCATCGGTTTTGCGATCACCGTCCGCCATGTGCCGACGGACGTGCGGGTCGGCCAGAACTCCTTCCCCACGCTGGAGGGCTTTCAGAAGTTCAAGTCCGAGCAGTATGGTCGGGCGCCCGATGCCTGGCTGAAGACGGCCCGGCCGGGCGATGTGGTCGTGATCGATGCCGGCGGGGTCAAGGAGACCGGCTTCATCGGCTCCAACAACAGCCTCGGCTGGGCGGAGAAGGGCGTCCTCGGCGTGGTCACCAACGCCGGAGCGCGGGATACCGATGAGATCATCAAGACCCACAGGATTCCGGTCTATTGCGAGAACGCCTACAGTACGCGCGGCGTCCGGCCGGGGCGGCTGATCGCCGAGTCGTATAACTTCCCCATCAACTGCGGCGGCGTGCTGGTCTTTCCGGGCGATGTGATCGTCGCCGACGGGGACGGCGTCATCGTGGTCCCGCGCCAGCAGGCGCTCACCGTTGGGCGGCTGGCTCGGGAGATCAACGCCGGCGACGAGAAGAGCCGAGGCCAACGGTTCCAGAAGCTCGGCATCCCGCTCGACAAGACCGTAGAAGTCAAGTGAGAGGTCGTGCGTTCTCCGGGTGGCATCGTCGCGGTCTTTGGCCTTGACGATGCCACCCTGTCCAAACCACTCTGATGGTATCTCGCTCATGCAAGCAGGGGCTCCGTCTCCCGCAACGGCGCGCCTGGATTCCCGCGTTCGCGGGAATGACAAGAAACAAAGATAATTCCTTTCCCCGAAGAGTAGCTTTGCCGTCATTCCATCCCGTATAGTGGGGCTATGAAAGTCATAAGGGTTCACAACATCAGCAAATCATTCGGCCGGCTCCGTGCCGTGGACGACCTGAACTTCGAGGTCGAGGAGGGTACGTGCTTCGGCCTGCTCGGGCCCAATGGGGCCGGCAAGACGACCATGATGAAGATGATCTACGGCCGGAGCAGCCGGGATGACCACGATGGGGGGATGATCGACGTGCTCGGCTACGATCCCGCCCGCAACGAGCTGGCGATCAAGTATCTGTCCGGGGTCGTGCCGCAGGAGAACAACCTGGATGACGAGCTCAACGTCATCCAAAACCTCATGATCTACTCCAAGTTCTACGGCTTGTCGGGCAAGGTGGCTAAGGAGCGAATCACCGGGCTGCTGGACTTCCTCGAACTGTCGGAGAAGACCGAGTCACCGATCAGGGAACTGTCCGGCGGCATGCAACGGCGGCTGGTCATCGCCCGCGCCCTGCTGAACGACCCCAGGCTGCTGATACTGGCCGAGCCCACGACCGGCCTGGACCCGCAGGTCCGCCACCTGATCTGGGACAAGCTCCGCCAGCTCCGTGCCCAGGGAACGACCATCCTGCTGACGACCCACTACATGGAGGAGGCGTTCCAGATCTGCGACACGGTCCTCATCATGGACAAGGGCAAGAGGGTCTTGGAGGACAATCCGCAGCGGCTGCTGCGGGAGAACATCGAGGCTTATGTCCTGGAAGCGCCGCTTGCCAACGGCATGCCTGCGATCAGCGAGTCCGACCTGCCCCGAGGAATCCGCGTGGACCATACCGAAGCAAGCCTGCGATTCTACGCGCAAGAAATCGAACCGCTGAAGAGCCTGGCCGACCGGCTGGCCGGCAACCCCTATTATCTCCGGCAAACGACTCTGGAAGACGTGTTCCTCAAGGCCACGGGGAGGGCCCTGAATGAAAAACAGTAGTGCCGTCCCCTATCCCTCCCTCGCCCAGCGATTGTACAGCGTGTGGTATCGCCACGTGCGGGTCTACACGAAGAACCTGATCAGCAACGGCCTGCCACCGTTCCTGGAGCCGTTGCTGTTTCTGGCGGGCGTCGGTCTGGGTCTGAGCAAATATATCACGCAGAGCATGGAAGGGCTCAGTTACATCGAGTTTCTGGGGACCGGCCTGCTGGTCACGGCCGCCATGTTCACCTCGGCCTACGAGTGTACCTTCGGCACGTTTATCCGCTTGGAGTTCGAGAAGGTCTACGACGGAATGCTGGCGGCGCCGATCACCGTCAACGACCTGATCATTGGCGAGATCCTCTGGGCCGGGACCAAGGGCCTGTTCTTCACCTTCGCGGTGCTCATTGTGCTGACGGCGTTTCAGATCATCCGCCTGCCACAGGGCCTGCTCGCTCCGTTGGTCGGTTATCTCACAGGCGTCATGTTCGCGACGCTCTCCCTGTGGATCACCTCATTCGTGAAAACGATCAATCACTTCAATTTCTATTTCACGGGCATCATCTCGCCCATGTTCTTCTTCTCCGGCGTGGTCTTCCCGGTCAGCAATCTGCCGTCCTCGGTCCGCTTCATCGCCGAGATCCTGCCGTTGACCCACTGCGTTCGTCTCTCGCGGGCTGTCAGCATCGGCGTCTATCCGCCGATCCTGCTGGCGAGCCTGGGATATGCGGTGGTGTTCGTCGCGCTCATGGGCTGGCTGGCCATCCGGCGGCTGCGACGGCGTCTGATTCGCTGACACATCCAACGGACTGAACGCCCCGCCCCCCTCTGTCACCCCCGCGCAGGCGGGGGTCCAGGAAAGTCGCGGCGTTACTGGATTCCCGCCTGCGTGGGAATGACAGGAAACAGGAGCCTTCCCGTGAACCGTGCCGAGTTCGTCGGCGGAATACGAATGGCCGCCGATTGTCAGCGCGGCGGTGGAGCGCGTGCCGAGACCCGCATTGGTCTGGTTGAAGAGGAGGCCGCCGCTGAGGTGGAAGCCGCCGGGGACCTTCGCACGAAATCGGCGGAATTCGGGAAGCGGGTTCTCGCGCAGGCCGAGGCTTGGTATGATGCGGCCACACGATCGAGGATCAGATATGGGTCAGATTGTCCTGTCGGGTGAGGAACTGGTAAGTACTCTGGCGGCGAACGCGCGCCTGCCGGCGCAGGTGATGAGTATCGAAACGGACGGGGAGGAGATCAAAGTCCACGTCGCTACGCCGGTGCCTCTCCTGCGGTCGATCCCGGTGCGCGTGCGGTTCGCAGGTTTCGAGCAGGGGCAGCTCGTGCTGCAATTGGTCACCAATCGGGTGATCGACAAGTTCGATTGGCTGGTGAATAAAATGCTCGCGTCGCTGAAGGTCGAAGACCACGGCGGCCGATGGGAGTACCCCCGGCTCTACGTGAATGTGAACCAATTGCTGCAGCAGCAGGTGCGCGGCATCCAGATCGCCGAGGTGGCTTTCCGCGACGGCCGGTTCCACATTACAACGAATCACTCCGCGGGCGGGCTTCCAGGCGTACCGGAAGTCGCCACTCCCTCTGCCCGAACGGTCCCACCGTGATCCGGAGAATCCTCAACTCCACCGTGTCGCCGGCGGCCACCTTCTCCAGTTCCAATGCCAACTCAGGCACGTCGCGCGGCGTCGCGTCGTTGACTTGGAGAATGAGATCGCCCGGCTTGATCCCGGCGTGCGCCGCGCCGCCGTTGGCGTCCACGCTCGTCACGATCAGGATCGGATAGGCGCTCTCGAAGCTGAAACGCCGGGCAACAGCGGCGGTCAGCTCGGAAACGTCCATCTGGAAATAGCTCTTGGCGAGCGCGCGGCCGTCCGGCACGGGTCGAGGCAACATCGCCAGCTCGACCGTGCGGCTTTTGGGGCTCTTCTCGTGCGGGCGGACAAAGCTCAATCGGATGGGCTGTCCGACCTCTTTGTCCATCATCCGGACGTAGAAGTCGATGATGCTCTTGGGCTTGTGCCCGTCGATCTCCAGGATCAGGTCGCCCGTTGCCAGTTTCTTCTCATCCGCCGGACTGCCCTTGCTCACGCTGCTCACGACCAAGCCCTGGAACGCTCCAACGGTTGTCATGCGGCTGATGGTCAGACCCAGACGCACCCGCCGCAGCTTTTCCGGCATCAGCATCTGGCCGACGTTGTCCGCCAGCATGTCCACGGGTATCGCAAAGCCGATGTTCTGGGCCTCGGCCCGAATCGCCGTGGTGACACCGAGCAACTGACCGTTGACGTTCAGCAGGGGGCCGCCGCTGTTGCCCGGATTGATGGGAGCGTCGGTCTGGATCAGGCCGCGCAGCCAAAAGCCCTCGGAAACCTGGATATCCCGCCCGACGGCACTGACGACCCCGCTGGTGACAGTGTTCGCGTAGCCGTAGGGGTTGCCGATGGCGATGACCGTCTCGCCGATCATCAGATCGTCGCTGTGGCCCAGCTCGATGAAGGGCAGCTTGCCGCCGGCGTCGATCTTCAACACGGCCAGATCCTTGTTCGTATCGGTGCTGATGATCCGGGCCTGGAACTCGCGACCGTCGCTGAAAACGGCCTTGATGCGCTTGACGCTCTCGATAACGTGGGCGTTGGTCACGAGATAGCCATCCTCATGGACGACAAAGCCGGACCCGAGCACGGCCGCCTTCTGCTGGACACGCGGTCCCCAGAAGTCGAACGCGGGTGGCCAATCGAACTGCGGCCATGCGCGTTGCGAAACCGTTTGCTCGCCCGCGATGTTCACGACCGCGGTATGGGTCCGTCGGTAGACGGCCACCACCGGGGTCTCGCGGGGGAATTGCAGGGGCTCCTGGCTGCCCAGGCTGGTGGCGACGCAAAAGAGGATCAGAAGGAACATGCGGCGCGGGATTCGGGACGAAGTCATAATGGTAGCACAGTCTCTGCAAAATGGGCGGGGCTCAACGCCTGCGCGTTTGCGATTGGTCGTCGGGTCTTCGTGGGCCCCTGGGTTGTTGGGGTAGTGGCCTCCTGGGTCGTTCCTTGCCGGGGACTTCGCGAATTTCAAATTTTCCTCTGGGTCTTGGTCGCGCGGGGCGCTTGGCGGCTCCCTTGCCCTTCTTGAGCACGTTCAAGGCATTGCGGCTGATCTCCGCCGTGGCCGGGTCCGGGTGCGTCGTGCCCTCCACCAGGGTCTCCTCGGCCCTCTTGCGCATCCGGCCCCACATTTTTCGCAGGCCGTAGGCCGCCGCACTCTTGGCACGCCGCGACGTGCTGACCAGCAGGGCTTCGCGCAGGATGTCAAGGCCGTCCTCTTGCATCCACGACAGGTGAAACGCGCTCTGCCGGACCGTCGAAACGTTCGACGCATACAACTGCTCCCGGAGCTTCTCCAGGAGTTCGATCGCGGCTTGATCTTTCTCGCGCCCCGACGGCTGCCTCTTCTCCAGTCTCATTACGCCACCTCCTGTGTCCATCGCTGAAGCCATCCAGATTGCCGAGAGCGGTCGGGTACTTGCTTCTCTGGAGACAAGGGAATTCCCTTCCTGTGGTTGGTGAGAATTGCGGCCCGGCGCAGTGCCGGAGGACTCCTCCGCAGACAACGGGCATCTGGCTGTTCCCCACCCACTCCATGCCTGGATCTCAGCATCCCTGCCTATCCTCCAGTAAGAAGGGGTCCCTTAGACCCGACTCGTAGGGTTCAAGGGCCCAAGCCCGTGTCGTCATCAACTCGTCCGCGCCCGCTCGCTTGCCAAGAGCAGCCCATCGATGCCGGCGCCTGAGGGCCCGGCGCCGACACATCCTGCATACCATTGTGGTAGCAGCACTTCGGACTGTCAAATGATTTTTTTCCCATCATCATATTGGATTAGGCCCACCGACGAAGCAACGTCAGTCTTCCGCTTGGGAGATTGCTTCGCTACGCGCGCAACGACAGGGAATCGCCTGGCGCGGTCGGCGCCGAGCGAAAATCCCATTTTTCTGTAACAAAGAAAGATTCCCAAGCGTCTGATTATTGTAGTCAAGGGAGACCTTTGTGTAGATTCGCACGGACGGATGTGGTAGACTGTCTCGCCAAGATTCGTCGGTGCGGCGGGTGGACCTTAGGCTGGATACGACGCCCGGCGTTTGGGCGCGGCGGAGTTATTCGCGTGACGTAAACTGTTGATACGTCTGTAGTTGCAGCGCCGGTGGGCGGCTGCTGAGGGTACAGGATGGGGATAGAAGCACGTGGGGATACGTTTCGCAGGAAGAAGCTGGGCGAGTTGCTCTGCGAGAAGGCCTATCTGGACGAGGCCGCTCTGAACGTCGCCCTGGCCGAGCAGAAGGTCAAGCACAAGCAGTTGGGCCAGATTCTCATTGAATTGGGGTATATTACGCAAGTACAGCTCAATGAAGCACTTGCGGTGCAAGCGGGGATTGAGAGAGTCGATCTTTCCAGCGTGTCCATCGGGGGCGAGATCATCGGTCTGGTGCCCGCCGACTTGGTGAGCAAATACAACATCCTGCCCCTGTGGCGCGAGAACGGCCGGTTGGCGATAGCGATGATCGACCCATTCCAGGCGCAGGTGATGGAGGACCTTCGGCTGGTTACGGGCTGCCTGATCCAGCGGTACTATGCCGAGCCGAGCCAGTTGGAGCACGCCGTGCTGAAGTTCTACGGTAGCAACGTCGCGCGGATGTTGGATAACCTGGCGCCTGTGGAGAAGGGGACCGCGGATGATTCCGAAGACGGCGAGTTTTCGCCGGCCAAGTTGCACGAGCTGGCCCGCGAGCCATCTCTGGTGAACCTGGTGAATTTGATCATCTTCGAGGCGATCGAGTCCCGCGCGAGCGATATCCATATTGAGCCGTTCGAGCGGGAGGTTAAGATCAAGTACCGAATCGACGGCATCCTCGTCGAAAAGACCCCCTCCTCCAAGCGGCTGCAGGCGGCGATTGTCTCGCGCATCAAGATCATGGCGAACATGAACATCGCCGAGCGGTTCGTTCCCCAGGATGGCCACATCGAATTCACGGGTAAGAAGGGCCGCATCGACATCCGTGTCTCCACGGTGCCCACCGTCTGGGGCGAGGACGTTGCCCTGCGGCTTCTGGACCGATCTGCCTCGCTGATCCATCTCCCGGATCTGGGTATGAATCCTCAGTCTCTGGAGGGTTTTTCCAAGTGCCTGACGAGAACGCACGGGATCGTTCTCGTGACCGGACCGACAGGCTCCGGCAAGACGACCACGCTCTACGCGGCGTTGAACGAGATTTACTCACCCGGGGTCAAGGTGATCACCATTGAGGACCCCGTCGAATACCAGCTTGAGGGCGTCAACCAGATGCCGGTGAATCCCAAGAGAGGCTTGACGTTCGCGACGGGTCTGCGTCATATCCTGCGGCACGACCCGGATGTCATCATGGTGGGCGAAATCCGCGACCGGGAGACGGCGGACATCGCCATCCGGGCAGCCTTGACGGGCCACCTGGTCTTCTCCACGCTGCACACGAATGATGCCCCCGGCGCGGTGACACGTCTGCTCGACATGGGGCTTGAGCCCTTCCTGCTGGCCAGCTCGATCGAGGGAATCCTCGCGCAGCGGTTGGTGCGCAAAATCTGCCCGAAGTGCAAGGAGCAGTACCAACCGGACGAGACCCTGCTCAAGAGTCTCAACGGCGCCATGAAGTGCGGCCCGGACACCCAGTTTTATCACGGCGCCGGGTGCAATCACTGCAACGGGACCGGCATGTCCGGCCGCATTGGCATCTTCGAAATGCTCCGCATCACCGGGCGACTGCGGGAGTTGATCCCTACGCGTCCCTCGGTGGACCAGATCACCCGGGAAGCTCCGCCGGACCACGTGAGCATGGTACACGACGGGATTTCCAAGGTAGTTCAGGGGATCACGACGCCCGAGGAGATCTTCCGTATCGCCAAGACAATTGGGGAGGATGATTGAGGGATAGTAGCAGTAGCGCGGCGGAGCCGGGCATCACCAGGCGGAAGTTCAATCTGAGGCACAGTCGACCTTGAGTCAGTTTACCTACAAAGGCGTGGACCGGGCGGGAGCGCACGTCGCCGGCGTTGTCGATGCGACGGATCGCCGCAGCGCCGTGGCCACGCTCACGGGCCGGGGCCATCTCGTCACCGAGTTGATCGAGAAAGGCCAGAGGCGAGCGCAGGCCGTCGAGGGAACATCGGGTCTCCAGTTGCCCGAATTGCGCCTTTGGGCGGGCCGGCGGGTTTCGAGCAAGGACGTCTACGCGATGACCACGCAGTTGAGCACCGCCGTGCGCGCGGGATTGCCTTTGCTCAATTGCCTGGAGTTGCTCCGCAAGCAGCAGCGCAAGCCCGGCATGAAACGCATGTTCGAGCACCTGACCAAGGCGGTCAGCGGCGGCATGTCGCTCTCCGAAGCGATGGGCGAGCACAAGGAGGTGTTCAGTCCCCTGTACCTGTCGATGATCCGCGTGGGCGAGACCGGTGGCATCCTCGAACAGACCAGCCAGCAATTGGCGATGATCCTGGGCCGGGAAGAGAAGGTCAAGGCGAATATGAAGACCGCCTCGGCCTACCCCATCTTCCTGCTGGGCCTGGGGATGGCCTCCGCCACCCTGATCGTCACCGTCATGCTGCCGAGAATCCTGGCGACCATCGACACCGGCGTGGCGGCCATGCCCGCGCCGACGCGGATTCTCATGGGTATCAGCCAGTCGCTGCGCACCTTGTTCACCAGTGTGGGCGGCTGGGTCGTCCTGATCGGGCTCGTGGCCGGGATGGTGGCGCTGCGGCGCTGGACCAAGACGATCGGCCGCGCGCGGTGGGATGCGTTCAAGCTGAAGATCCCGATTCTGGGGCCGGTCCTGCAAACCATCGCCGTCGGGCGATTTGCCCGGACCTTGGGCTCGCTGACCAAGGGCGGGGTGACGATCCTGGAGGCACTGGCCGTCGTGCGGGACACGTTGGGCAACGAAGTGCTGGCCCGGCAGATCGACGACGTGGCGGAGAAAGTCAAACGCGGCGACTCGCTGGCCGACCCGCTGGAGCGGTCGGGCTATTTTCCGCCTTTGCTCATCCAGATCGTGGCCATCGGCGAGCAGACGGGCAAGCTGGACGAATTGTTGCTGAACGCTGCCGACACGTTCGATACGGATGCGGACGCGGCGATCAATCGGTTCATGGCGATCTTCCCGGCCGTGTTGATTCTGGTCTTGGCCGTGGTGATCGGCTTTATCATCGCGGCGGCGCTGCTGCCCATCGTCACCATGTCGCTGGGCCCGGGAGGCACCTAGTGGATCGACCCACAAGAAATATTTCAGTGTGTTGCAGGAAAAGAGGTCTCCGAATGGAACGAATCAGACGGGCAAAAGGATTCACCCTCATCGAGCTCATGGTGGTCATTCTGATTATCGCGATGCTGGCAACGTTCGTGGCGCCGAACGTGATGAGCAAGCTCAAGCGCGCCAAGGTGGACCTGGCGAAACCCCGGATGGCCGTCATCGAGAACGCCTTGAAGAGTTTTGAGTTCGATTGCGGCCGGCTACCGGACGAGTCCGAAGGCGGACTGGACGCGCTGATCGCGGCGGAGGCGCCCGCGGGCCTGGAAGAGAAATGGAATGGACCGTATCTCAAGCAGAGCCAACTCCTCGACCCGTGGGGCAATCCGTACATCTATGTGCAGGAAGGCCAATATAATCCCGGCAGTTTCGACCTGATCAGCTACGGGGCCGACGGTCAAGAAGGCGGCGAAGGCGAAAACGCGGATATCTTGAACGACTGAGTTTACATGAGTGTCCGAGAGAGTCCATTGCGGATTGCGGACTGCGGATTGCGGATTCGGAGCGGGCGTTTTACCCAATCCGAAATCCGAAATCCGAAATCCGAAATTCCTGGGTTCACCCTGACAGAGATCCTGCTCGTGGTGGTCATCATCGGCATGGTCGCGGGCCTGGGGGGCGGCTACTGCATCGGCTCCTACAAACGGCTGCTGGTGGAAAAGACGGCCCGCCAGCTCCTCCTGATGGCCACGTACGCGCGGATCATGGCCGTCGAGCAGCAGCGGCCTTATGAGCTGCAACTGGACGCCGGCAACCGGGGCTTCCTCCTGGCGACCACCTGGGAGAATCCCGAGACCGGGGAGACCGAGCCGACCATCGTCCGGGATTTCTATTGCCGGCCGGTGGAGTTCGACGGCGAGGTCCAGTTCGAGCAAGTGCTGCTGACGTCGGCGACGGGGGAGGAGACGGAGGGGGACGATTGGGAGCAGAAGGTGGTCTTCCTGCCGAACGGTTCGGCGGAATCGGCGGTCCTGCAGATCGGGGACGGCAGAAGTCATTACACCGTCGCCGTGGTCGCGGCGACGGGCAAGGCGACGCTCTATGCCGGTACGGCCATGGATATTGAGACCGTGTCTATTGACCTGGATCTCCAATGAGACGAAGCCCAAGCAATCAATTGCGGATTGCGGATCAGTCCGATTTCGGATTTCGGATTTCGGATTTCGGATTGAAGAAGGTCGGATTCCTGAATCCGCAATCTGCAATCCGCAATCCGCAATCGAACCGGGGCTTCAATCTGGTGGAGGCCCTGGTGGCCACGATGATCCTCTCGAGCTCCGTGCTGACCCTCGGGGCGATTGGCACCAACGCCTTGTCGAGCACCCGCCTGCACCGGCACTACGAGACCGCCGCCGCGCTGATCGACCGGCAAGTGAGCCTGATCGACTATCTGGGGATCGACCAGTTCATCGAGGCGGGCCAAACGGAGGGCCTCATCGAGGAATTCGAGCCCGGCTATCAGTGGAGTGTGACGACCGAGTACCAGGGCACCGACGATCTCTATCTCGTGACCATCACGATGACCTGGCCGGAAGGGAAACGGCCGTACAGCGTGACGGTCCAGACGATGCTCAACGGCACCGGGACCGGTATCTCGCTCGGTGCGAGCACCGGCACAGAATCGGGGGAGCAGCCCACGCCATGACCACGAACGGAACAAGGCAATTTCGGATTGCGGATTTCGGATTGCGGATTGGGAAGAACGCCCGGCACCAGTCCGCAATCCGCAATCCGCAATCCGCCATGGGTGGTTTCACCCTGGCCGAAATCCTGGTGGCTTCGACGATCAGCGGGTTTATTGCTGTGATCGCCGTCGGCGCACTCAATGCCATTGCCACCAGCTCCCAGAAGGTCAACCAGGTGACCGAGACGACGTCGGAGATCCGCTTTGCGGCCCGGATGCTGGCCTGCGACTTGGCGAACCTGTATCGTGACGCCAATCCCCAGAACATGAAGTTGATCGGGTCTTCCGAGGGCAATGCCAAAGGCGGCCCGCCGTTCCTGACGTTCTACACGGTCGGGCGCGCCAAAGCCCGGGCGAACCTGCCGGAGGGGGACGTCTACGAAGTCGAGTATTTCCTGGGGACCCGTCAGCAGCAGCAAAAGGAAGAGACGGCCGAAGGATCCGAGGAATCGACGATTCTCTTTCGTCGCCTGTGGCCCAACCCCGACAAGGACCGGGACCCGGGCGGCGTTCTGACGCCGATTGCCGAGAAGATTGGCGTCTTCCAGGTCCGGTTCTACGACGGCCAGCAGTGGGGCGACGAGTGGACGGAGGAGATGCAATCGCTCCCGGAGTATGTGGAAGTGACGTTGGCGAACCTGCCGGAGAGAGGCGATCCCATCGTCGAGACCTTCACGGTGACGTTCCCGCGTCTGAGCAAGACGGTGCCCACGGCCCGCGGCCAGCAGGGGACCACGACGCCGGAGGGTAAGCAGGGCCAGCCGGGCGCGAATACGTCATCGACCACCGAGTCATCATCAGGTGCGACCGAGCCGCCGGGGAATACCGGGGGCAGCCCCGGCATTAAACGGTGAGTGGAACGCGCGAGGAATGGGCGGCAGATGGCTTCAGACAGAGACAACAAGGGCATGGTTCTCGTGGCGGTGCTGTGGATGGTCGCCGTCATGACGGCGATTGCCGCCATCGTCGGGCAGACCAGCCGGCTCAATATGAAGATGGCCGTCTCGGCCACCGATGAAGTCCGCTGCAAGTGGGCCTGCCGCGCCGGCACGGAGAGCGCCATCGCCCTCCTGAACGAAGACCTGCGGGCCAGCGACTGCCTGTTGGATCTCTGGAGCGAGAACGACGAGGACCTCAATGATGTGCCGTTGGAGCGGTGCCAATATACGGTCTATGTGACCGACGAGGCCGGCAAGCTGAATATCAACACCATCACCAAAGAGCAGCTCATGGCGCTGCCGTACATGGAGGAGTACATCGCGGACGCCATTCTGGACTGGCGGGACACCGACGATGAGCCGCAGGCGCAAGGGGTGGAAGCCGGGTATTATGAAAACCTGCCGGTCCCCTATACGATCCGCAACGGGCCCCTCCGCACGATTCGCGAGTTGTTGCGGGTCAAAGGGGTCACCGAGGACCTCCTCTACGGGGAAGACACGAACCTCAACGGCAGGCTCGACTCCCATGAGCGTGACGGCGACGTGAGCCCGCCGTTCGATAACGGCGATGAGCTCCTCGACCAGGGCTGGATCGCCTACCTGAGCTGCTACTCGTACGAGAAGAACGTCGATGCGGACGGCAACCAGCGGGTCAACATCAATCAGGCTGACCAGAAGCAGCTCGAAAACTCGCTCGGGATCAAAGCGTCGCAGGCGAAGTGGATCGTCGATAATCGCAGCGGCGGATACAAGAGCATCGGAGATCTGATCAGCAACAGCAGCGCGAATACCTCCGGACAGAGCTCGGGCGGGGGCCAGAACCAGGCCGAGCCCCTGGACGTGCAGACCTTCAAGAACATCGCGGACAGGATCACGATTTCCAGCGAGCAGAAGATCCCGGGGAAGGTCAATATCAATACCGCGCCGCGGGAAGTGCTGGCGGCCCTGTTCGGTGGGGATGATTCCGCCGAGCAGCTCGCCTACACCGTGCTGGCGAATCGGGCCAGCCTGATGGAGGGCTTTCAGAGCATCGGCGAGTTGCTGGACCAGCAGTCGATGAGCGTCGAGCGGTTCAAGGCCATCGCCGAGCTGATTACCATCCGCTCGGACGTGTTCACGATCCGGTCTCTGGCGACGGCTCAGACCAGCGGCGCGCGGGTGCAAACCGAATATGTGGTGGACCGCAGCGAATCGCCGTGCGCGATTCTGTACGGGTATCAGGGAGCCAATTATTGATGATGAGCAAAGGCGAGAAAATACCGCATGTCGTGATCGCGGCGGCGAAGGACGACGCCCGCTTCAAGGCGGTGGAGGTGCGCAAGCAGGACGGCGTGTTCGAGGTCCTGTGGGCCAGGAGTCTACCCGCCGCCGATCAGACGTGGACGGCCTTCGCGGCGGCGTGTGGTTTCCCGACCGGTCGGGAAGGACGCGAGAGGGCGCCGCGCCGGCACATCGCTTCCGTGGTCGGGCTGGATTCGACCGGGGTCGCGTTTTATCGGGTGACGGCGCCGGCGGTCGAGCCGCAGGAGATGGCCTCGATTGTCCGCATGCAGACCGAGGCGCTGCTGCCGCTGCCCGCGGACCAGATTGAAGTCGCCTGGCGTTCGCTGCCGGGGCCGAACGGCAATGTCGACATCTCGATCGCGGCGGCGCGGCGTGAATATCTCCAGAAGTTTTCCGGCAGCGTCCGCGACTTTCGTCCCGGCCGCATCGTGCTCTCCTGCGAAGGCATGGCCAAGGCCTGGCAGCACCTGTTCTCCGAGCGCCAGCCCCGGGCCCTGCTCATCAGCATCACGGCGGAGAATACGCAGATCTGCGCGGTGCAGAATGGCGTGGTGACACAGGCCGCCGTCCTGGCCACGGGGATGGCGGACCTGGAGCATTGCGGATGGGGATCGGAGTCGGAGGCCGCGACGCTAAGCCAGATGCCTGCCGCGAATTCGAAATCCGCAATCCGCCATCCGCCATCCATCGAGCCGTTCGTACAGGATATGAGAACCGTCCTGGGGTCCTTTGGCTGGGACGGGTCCATGAACTGGCCCCTTCTGGTCCTCTCCGATGGCGGCGCGGCGGTGGGGCGCATCGTGGACCTGCTGAACGCGGCGGGCCTGCCCGTGAAGGCGAGCGTGCCGGAGCCGCGCAACCTGAAGCTGCCCGCCGGTGTCCAAGTCGCGGAGATCTACGACTATCGCACGCCCCTGGGACTGTCCCTGATCGCGCTGGAAAAGCCCGCCGGGACGCTCAATCTCTTCGAGCGGATCGCCGAGCAGGAGGAACAGGAGAAGCTGACGTCCGCCTGGCGTTCGGTCATCTTGGCGGGCGCGGTCGCCGCCGCCGTGCTGATGGCCCTGCTCGCGACGGTATATCTGACGGATGTCGCCGCCGCGAAGCGGTGGACCGAGGTGGTGAACCGTCCCGAGTTCGAAGCGGCGCGCCAGCATCAGGCCTTGCTCAAGACCGTGGCCCGCTATCGGCCGGACATGCTGGAATTGCTGGCGACGATCAGTGCCGGCACGAGCGACGGGATCGTGCTCGACACGCTGCACTTCAAGAAAGGCCAGACCGTGACGATCGCCGGCCAGGCAGCCAACACGGAACAGATGTGGGCCTATGAGAAGAGTCTGCGCGAGCAGAAGGACTTGACCAACGTGACGATCCTGAACCCCGCGCAGGACAGCAAGACCAAGAAGATCAAGTTCACGATCACCTTCGGCTACAAGAGTTTCTCGAAGAAGGATGCCGTGTTGTAGGGATCAATGATGACGAGGAAATTGAACGAACGAGAGAAACGCCTCCTCCTGATCGGAGTGGTGGCGGCCGTCGCCGTGGCGGTCCTTGGCTATGGGACGAAAGGACTCGACCGGTGGAATAAGAACCGCTCCGCGCTGGCGGCGGCGAAGAAGAAGCTCGGGGAGGTCGAGACGGACAAGGCCAAACGGGCCGGCCTGATGACCCTCGTGCCCACGTTCGAGATGCCGCAGGCGGAAGAGAAACAGACGACGCTCTTCCGCGAGAAGCTGCTGGAACAATTGAAGAAGGCGGGCATCAACCCCGAGCCGCCGCAGCCGTTGCCGGGAAAGAAGATGACGATCGCCGGCGCCAGTTACCGGGTGGTCAAGATCAAGTGCAAAGCCAAGTGCAAGCTCGACCAGATGCTGGACTTCCTGGCCAATCTGAAGGAAAATCCTTACTGCGTGGGTGTGGAAGAGTTGCAGATCCGTTGCGACACCAAGGAGCCGCCGGAAAAGCGAAAAGATAAAGACGTGGAGATGGATCTGATCGTGAGCACGTTCGTCAAAGACGTGCCGGGCAAACCCGGGGAGGTGAAGTCTAGTGGACGCGCAATTCCGAAGAGCCGATAGGAAACGGGAGCGCCTTACGCTGGTGCTGGCGGCCCTCGCCGTATTGCTGGGCGCCTCGGCGTTCGGCAAGGTGGCGGGCTTTTATGTCCAGCGTGGGCGCGTGCAGGGAGTCCTCACGGTGGCGCGGAGCGAGGGGGACCCAAACAGCCTCAAACGCAGCCTCGGCGAAGCCAAGAAGGCCGCCGAGACGTTGAAACAGAAAAATCTGTTTGTCAAGACGCCGCCGCCGCAACATCCGGTCAAGCAGGTCGAGGGCATTCTCGGCAGCGAAGCGTTCATTTCCGGCAAATGGTACAAGGTGGGAGAGAAGATCGGCGAGGCCAAGATCGTGGCGATCAACGCGACGGATGTGAAGGTTGAGTGGAACGGCAAGGAGACGACCTTTTCGCCCATCGCGGCGGTGAGTGCCGCTCCTCCCGGCCGGCCCCCGACCGGCGCGGCACCGATGAGACCAGGCGGTCCCCAACCGCCGAAGGCGCCGGAGGGCAGACCGGCCAAGGTCGAGGCGCCAGCGACCGAAGAGGACCCACTCGCGTGGATGGGTGTGAAACTCTCGCCGAGAATGCGGGAGGCGTTGATGCAGAAATGGAAGAATGCGACGCCGGAGGAGAGGGAAAAAGGCAAAGAGGAATGGAACAAGATGCCGGATGAGCAAAAGCAGCAGGCCGTCCAGTCGATGGAGCAACGTATGTAGGCTGATCGTGCCCCGTGGCCGACGGTCGGCCCGTGGGGAATCGAGGAAGGGCTGTTGGGATTGGTCGCGGGGTGAAGAGCTAATATGAAGATCGAATCGCTGAAACACAAAACGGAGTCGTTGACGAAGATCCTGCTGGCCGTGGCCGTGTTGCTGGGGGCCCTGACGTTCCTGCGGATCGGGTCCTTCCTGAATTCCTCCCAGGCCATGGCCATGGCGGGCCAGGTGGACCCGAGCGGCACGGGCGCGAACGACTTGAAGAAGGTGCTGGACCAGACCAAGGCCTCTGCCAACGAGATCAAGAAAAAGAACCTCTTCGTCCCGGGCGCCGCCCGCCAGTACCCGGTCAACGAGGTGATCGGGATTCTGGGCCAGGAAGCGCTGATCGGCGACAAGTGGTACCGGGCGGGCGACAGCGTGGGGGAGGCCAAGATTCTCGCCATTGAGCCGACGAAGGTCAGGGTGGTCTGGAACGGCCAGGAGAAGGAATTCTCGCCGATCGGAGCCACCGGTGGTGCGGGCGGTCCGGGGGGCCGGCCGGACCGGGCGGGACTTGGCGGCCAGAGGTCGGGGACCGGCGCCCCGGGAAAGGTCGTCGTTACCGGTGGGCGCCGGGGGCCGGGCCCGCAGGCATCAGGACTCTCGGAGCAGAGACGGCAGCGATGGGCCAACATGAGTGCTGACGAAAAACAGCGGCTCAAGAACGAGAAGCCGCAGAAACCGCCCAAGAAGAACCAATAATCCGTCAGAGTGACGGATCTTCAGGGTGGGAGGGACGTTTGGAGTTGCCGAGAAAGGATAGGATGAAGCTTTCCAATACGGTGGTATCGGCGATTGTCATTGTGGCGGTGCTGGTGTCTGCCTATGCCCTCGGTCTGTTGATTCGTCAGGCGCGGACGGGCGGTTCGCGTGTCCAAGCTCCGGCGGAGGTCAACACCGCGGTCGCCTCGCACGGGCCGGGCGAGGGACGGACCAAGGACACGCCCGAGGAGCGTGCGAAGATCAAGGATCAGAAGGCGCAGGCGCTCGAGAAGATGAAGGCCGCGACGCCGGAGGAAAAGCAAAAATTCCGCGAGCAGGTCCGCCAGCAGATGGGTAGCCGGCCGCCGGGCAAGGGGCCGAAGGACTTCTCGTCGGGGCGACAGGGCAAGAAGCCCAAACGGCAAAGCCCGGCCGAAGCCAACAGTCCCAAAGAGGATGTCAACGCGCCAGCGACGCCGGGCGATAGTGCCACTACGGAATCTAATACCGACAAGACCGGCTCGGAGTCGGGAAGAGCCGGTCCCGGTGGAGTGCAGCCATGAGGGGAGGGTTTCCTGGCCGCGTGGGGAACCCTCTCGCACGAGATCTAAAGTGAGGTGAGAAATTGGAACGGTCAAAGGTCATTGTATGGGTCCTGGTTGGTTTGGCCGCCATCGCCATTATCTGGTGGGTCGGCTTCCACGATTCCCAATCCTCCCTGCCGGCGGCGGAGAAACCGGCGTCAACGAAAGCCGTGGCCGCGAGTGAAGCCGCCGAGTCCAAGGCGGACGCCTCCGCCAAGGGCACACCGGGCGCGGCGCCGGAGAGCGATCAGCCCAAGGAGGCCGCCGCGGCCGCCGGCGGGGAGCCGAATAAGCCGGGGACGATGAAGCCGGCGGAGAAACCCGCCCAGGCGGGTGATCCCAACGCGCCGGGACCGGCCGGTGGACCCGTAGCGGCGAAGCCGGCCGAGGGCAGGCCCCCCGAAACGAAGCCCGGCGCGTCGAAACCGCCGGAGTCCAAGCCGGGCCAGCCCAAGATCAAGGAGGATCCCAACGATCCACTGGAGGCGGTCAACCTCAAAGACGTGGAGATGAAGAGCATCATTGAGAAGATCGCCCAGTGGACCGGCAAGACGGTGATTCCGAGCGACCAGGCGATGACGCAGAAGATCACGATCTATGCGCCCGACAAGATGCCGCGCAGCAAGGCCCTGCTCAAAATCTATAGTGCCCTGCGGATGAAAGGCTTCATGCCTGAGGTGGTGGAAGACACCATCTTCCTCAAGCCCCTGGCGGAGGCCAAGCTGGGGACCTACCCGATTGTCGGCCCGGAACAGACGCTGGCGGCCTTCGAGAATGTCACCCAAGTAGTCCAGAAGTTCTTCAAGCTGGACCATTATTCACCCGCGCAGATGGGCCAGATCGTCCAACCGCTGGTCGGCGAATACGGTCATGTCAGCGCGGACGAGTCGACAGGCCGACTGCTGGTGATCGACACCGTGGGCAACCTGCGCCGGATCGAGCAGATCATCGCCCAATTCGACGTGGTGGGCGTCGGACGCACGATCAGCGAGATCTTCGAGCTTCAGTATGGCGACCCCATCGAGGTCGTCCAGTTCCTGCGGATGTTCCTCGGGGAGTCGGCCGATAACCGCCGGGGAGGTCCGATGCGCAGCCGGGTCGGTGGTGGTGGCGGGTATCGGCCCGGCGGTCCGTCGTCGGGCGGCCCCTCCGGCGGGCCCCCCGGCAGCCAGTCCAAGGCCGCGACCACGGTGATCATCGGCGCCGGTGAGATTCCCCTCATTCTCCTGCCGGAGCCCAAGCACAAGTGGATCATCGCCCGCGGCTCGGCGGAGGACATGAAGCTGATCGGGGAGTGGATCAAGAAGCTGGACATGGCGGAGCCCGTGAAACAGGAGTGCGAGACGATCAGCATCGTCTATGCGGATGCGCGGGAGGTCGCCCAGCGGATCGAGCAATCCTTACAGCAAATGTCCGGCACGGACCTCCGGCCCAATATTGCGATTCAGGCGCTGGAGCAGTCGCGCCAGATTCTCATCTTCGGAAGGCCTGAGCTGCGGGCCATGGTCAAAAAGCTCATCGCCGAGGTGGACATGCCGACGGGGCAGTTCGTGTCGGAGGACTTCGACCTCCAGCACGCGGACCCGGACCAGATCAAGGCGAACATCGAAGGCTTGTACGAGACGCAGTCGGGGAGCATGTCCAGCTTCAGCGGCCGCAGCTACCGCTTCCGCAACGTGCAGCCGGGCGAGACCGTGAAGGTCGTGTCCTATCCCACGATGGGGAAAGTGACGGTGATTGCCTCCGCGGAGAACATGGAGAAGATCCGCAAGCAGATCAAGGAATGGGACGTGCCTCTGGACATCGATCAGGTCAAGCCCCGGATCATCGAGCTGAAGAACTCGGACCCGGTCAAGATGGCCGAGCTGTTGACGAGACTCTTCAGCGAAGCGGGCGACGACACGAGCCGCTCCTTCATGCGGATGATCTTCTTTGGCGACGAAATGGAGCAGAAGAAGAAGATCGTCGGTCCCCTCTATGGCCAGTTGACCTTCGAAGAAGTGCCGGGCACGAAGAAGATCATCGTGATCAGCAAGATCCCCCAAGCCTATGATATCATCGAGCAGTTGGTCCTCGACCTGGATCGGCAGGAGATGGCGGAAGTCCCGAAGGTCGTGCAACTCAAATACGCCGATCCCGAGGACCTGGCGGAGCGGCTCAACGCCATGTTCAACGAGCCGGGAACCCGCGCGCCGATCCGCCGCACGCCCAGCGGCTTGCGCGACTACTCGATGGAACAGCCGACCAGCGGCGGGGGCCAGGGCGGCGGTCCTTCTGGGGGTGGGCCCGGCGGTTCTGGCAATCAGGCCAACAATCCGGGGGAGTATGTTCCCTGGTGGTCCGTGGGCGCGCGGCGCACGCTGGATGAAGAACCGCTGAGCAATGTGATCGGCCGCGTGCGTTTCATCCCCGATCCCCGCAGCAAGGCGATCCTTGTCTTGTCGCCGCCGGAGTATCACAACGACATCGCGAAGATGATTGGCGACCTGGATGTCCCGGGCATGCAGGTGATGATCAAGGCGACCGTCGTGGAAGTCAACCACAGCGCTCTGACCTCTCTGGGACTCCAGCTCGCCACGAATCCGGCGGCGTTTGACACCTCGCAGGGGAACTCCCTCGTGGCGGCCAACGCGCTGGCCGCGCTTTCGTCCAGCGGCACGACCACCCTCGGCCAGACCTTCCCGGGCGGCGGGACAGGGCAGATCTTCGGCACCCAGGTGAGTATCTACGCCTTGGTCGATTTCCTGGTCAAGCACCTCAATGCGAAGATCCTGAACGAGCAGACCCTCTGGACACAGGACAACGAAGAGGCAAGCTTCTTCAAGGGTCAGGAAGTGGCCTTCCTGGGGGCCAGCACGATCGCGACGGGTGGCCTGTCACAGCAGGACGTCGACTTCAAGAAGGTCGGTATGACGCTGGCCGTGCGCCCGAGCATCACGCCCGAGAAGAACGTGGACATGATCGTGAACGTTCTGTTGTCCCAGCTCACGGGCGATCTGGTCAACAATCAGCCCGTGCGTTCGCAGATGGAAACGAGGACGAACATGATCGTGCGCGATAGCGAGACTCTGATGCTCGGCGGCATCCTCTTCCAGGAGAAGAACAGGATCAAACGCAAATTGCCGCTGCTGGGCGACATCCCGTTGATTGGCGGGCTATTCCAGCACAACGTTGAGAGAGTCAGCAATAACGAGATGATTGTGTTCATCACGCCGTTCGTCATCAGCGAGGGCACGATGTCCGAGGAGGCCAAGGCCGCTCTGGAGAAGTCGAAGGAGCATCTGGACCAGACGCAGCAAGAGCTCGACGCCGCCACGGAGCAATTGAAAGAGAAGATGCACAAGGAGTAGAGTGCAATCAGCCTGTAGGTCCCAAGGATCCCGGAGGTCCTATGGGACCTATAGGGTAATCGTACGCCATCGGGTCTATGAGCGAGGCACGATTCTGTCTCTGCCGCCCATGTACGGGCGCAGGACCTGGGGCACCGTGACGGAGCCGTCGGCGTTCTGGTAAAGCTCCAGGAGCGGGATCAGAACGCGCGGCGACGCCACCACCGTGTTGTTCAGCGTGTGGCAGAAGAAGTTCTTCTTGGTCTGCGGGTCTTTGTATCGCAGGTTCATCCGGCGGGCTTGGAATTCGTAGAATTTGCTGGCACTGTGGGTTTCCCAGTAGCCACCGCGCGAGGGCATCCAGGTCTCGACGTCGAATTTCTTGGCCTGACCCCGGCCCAGGTCGCCCGTGCAGACGACCACGACGCGGTAGGGCAGCCCCAGGGCTTTGAGGACCCCCTCGGAATTGGCCAGAATCTCCGCGTGGTATTTGTTGCTCTCCTCGACATCGTTGCGGCAGACCACGACCTGCTCGACTTTGTCGAACTGGTGGATGCGATAGAGGCCGTAGGTATCCTTGCCGGCCGCCCCGGCCTCCCGCCGGAAACAGCTTGAGAGCCCGACGGTTTTCAACGGCAGCTCCTCTGCGGAGAGAATCTCGCCCATCCGGTACGCCGTCAGCGGCACTTCGGCCGTACCCACCAGATTCAACTCGTCCCGCTCCATCCGGTAGGTTTGCTCCTCGGCGCCGGGATAGTAGCCCGTCCCTTGCATCGCCTCGTCCCGCATCAGCAGCGGCACTGCCATCGGCACGTACCCGCGCCCGACCATAAAATCGATCGCGAAACGCAGGACCGCCCAGTGCAGCAGGGCGCCGTCGCCTTTGAGGAAGTAGTTGCGCGTGCCCGCCAGCTTGACACCGCGTTCGATGTCAATGATATCCAGGGCTGTCCCGAGTTGGACGTGGTCCTTGGGCTCGAAATCGAATTGGCGAACCTGTCCCTCACGGCGAAGCTCGACATTCTCCGTATCGTCCTTGCCGACCGGGACATCCGGATCGGCCGGCTGCGGCACTTCCAGCAGCAGGGCGTCGAATTCCGGCTCGAGGGTCTTGATCTCATTGTCCAATTGCTCTTCCTGCGGCTTAAGCTCGGAAAGCCGTGCGAGCGCCGCTTCCTTTTCAGCCCCCGACAGCTTCGGGATGGATTTGCCCGTCCGATTCTTTTCGGTGGCGATCTCCTGTAGCTTGGTGCGGGCGTCGCGCAGGCGGCTATCGACCTCCAACAGCCGGGGAATGTTCGCGTCGATCCGCTTGTTCTGGGCGGCCTGAAGGAAGAGGTCGGGATTCTCGCGGATGAGCTTGATATCGATCATGGGACACTCTCCAATAGGACCTGTCGGACCGATAGGACTCCTGGGACCTATGGGAACCGCTTCACGATTACGACATTGTTCTGCCCGCCGAAGCCGAAGGACTCTTTCATCACAACGTTCACGGGCATTTTCCGCGGCACGTGCGGCACGTAGTCCAGGTCCAGCTTGGGATCGGGATCGTGCAGGTTGATCGTCGGCGGGACGATGTTGTCACGGATGGCCAGGATCGACGCAATCAGCTCCGCCGCTCCAGCCGCTCCGATCAGATGGCCCAGCATGCTCTTGGTGCTGCTGACGGCGACTTGCTTGGCCCGCTCCTGGAATACGGCCTTGATCGCCAGGGTCTCGATAGCATCGTTTTCGAGCGTGCTCGTGCCGTGCGTGTTGATGTAGTCAATGTCCCGATACGTCAAGCCGGCGTCGGCGAGCGCGGCCTGCATGGCCTGGATGGGACCCCGGCCCTCGTCGTGCATGTCCGTCACCCGGAAGGCGTCCGAGCTGCTTCCGTAGCCCACCAATTCCGCCAGAATGGAGACGCTCCGTCGGCGTGCCGACGGGAGCGATTCCAGAATGAGGATGGCGGCGCCTTCGCCCAGGACAAAGCCGTCCCGGCTGGCGGTGAAGGGCCGCGAGGCCGTTTCGGGGCTGTCGTTTCGCGTCGAGAGCGCCGTAAGCCGATTGAATCCGGTGACGCCCAGGGGATGAATCATCGAGTGGGCCCCACCGGCGATCATGACGTCCGCGTCGCCCCGGCGGATCAGCATCAGGGCCTCGCCGATCGCCTGGGTGCTGGCGGCGCAAGCCGTCAGGCAGCTTCGCACCGGCCCCCGCGCCCCGGTCAGCAGGGCCAGATGCGCGACCGCCATATTGGGCTCATGCTCCAGTTCGTGCGCGGGGTTCATCCTCTCGAAGGCCACGCGCGTGTTTCGCTCCCAGTGCATCTGTTGCTGCTGGGAATCCCAGCCGGCGATGATACAGTCGAAGAAGGCATCCGACAGAGCGCCCTCTCCGGCGCCGAGGTAGATTCCCATGCGGGTGCGCTCCAAGCCATCCGTTGGGGCCGGACTCTCGACGTGGATGCCGGCCTGCCGACAGGCTTGCACCGCCGCGCCGACCGCGAACGCCGGACCCCGGCTGCTCTCCTCGTGCCATTGCGGATGACGGACGTACGGCCGAAAATCATAGCCCTTCACTTCCGCATCGAACGTGGTCGGAAAGGTGGAGGCGTCGAAGATCGTCGTCCCGTTGACGCCGCTGCGGCCCGCGAGGACCGCCTCCCAAAAGGTGGCCACGTCGTTGCCCAACGGACAGACGATCCCCATTCCCGTGATGACGACTCGTTCCTTGGTCTTGGGCGTCCTCATCTACTCTGGGTCCCCGAAAGCTTTCAGTACCACCGCGGCGGTCTGACCGCCGTGCGTATAGCTGCACGACAGGACGTGACGGATTCGGCTTTCCCGTCGGGCGGTTAACACGTTCAGACGGCACCCTGGGGCGGGCGAATCGAAGTTCTTCGCGGGGGGAATCACCCCCTCGACAATAGCCCGCACGGCGGCAATGACATCCAAGGCGCCGCTCGCCGCGCCCGTCGTGCTGAGCATGCTCTTGGTTGGCCATATCGGGATTTTCTTCGTCGCCGGTCCGAGGGCGGACTCCAGACCCTGGGCCTCTGCCAGATCATCCGCCGGGATCGCCGTGCCATGGGGGATCACCAGATCGATGTCCTGGGGCCCAATCTCGGCATCGGCCATGGCCTTTTCCACCGCGATTCGAATGCCTTGGCCGTCCGGCTCAAGTCTCTCGTAGGCTGGGTTGAGACTGTGACTGTGGCCCACCCCGGCGATTTCCGCCAGAATCCGTGCGTGGCGCGAGCGGGCATGGTCGAGGCTTTCGAGCACGATCATCCCGGCCCCCTCGCCGAAAATCGCGCCACAGGCCTGGGCGTCGAACGGTCGGCAGATGGTCTCGGGCTCCCCGGTGCGGGTCGAGACGGCCCGCCCGATCAGGTGTTGGCGGAGCATCATCAGTTGGTTGACTTTGGCCTCCGCACCGCCGGCGACCGCTATGTCCGCCGCACCGCGCGCGATCACCTGGGCCGCCTCCGCGATGGCCAAATGAGCCGACGCTTCGCTGCACGTGATCGTGTTGCTCGGGCCCTGGATATCGTGGATGATACCGATGTGGCACGCCAGCATGTTGGGCAGGTACTTGAGCAGCCACAGAGGCGTGAGGAGCTCCATGCCCTCTTGGCCCCATTGGTGAAGATCGTACCGGCCCTCCGTGGTGCTGGCGGCGATGGCCGGGGCTATTTCCACGAGGTCGCAGCAGATGATGCCCGCGCCGACGTTGATCCCCATTCGTGTTGGATCGATGTTCACCTTCTCCGCGTCGATCCCTTTCGTGACCAATCCGCTGGCGACGATCGCTTCTCCGGCGGCCATGACGGCCAGTTCGATGTCCCGGCACATCAGCTTGATCGATTTGCGGTACGTCCGTGGGACACGGTCCTGGATGCGGTAACCGGGGACCTCACCCGCCAGTTCGCAAGGGAAGCCGGTTGGGTCGAAGGCCTGAATCCGGCGGATGCCGCAGCGGCCCGCGCACAAGCCGGCCCACGTCTCCTCCGCGCTCAAGCCCAGGGGACTGACCGCGCCCAGCCCTGTCACTACGACCCGCGCCGCGCTCATCCGGCCGCATCCTTCCCCTGGGGAGCCGGCCGGGAGCCACTCAGGGTAAAGTCCCGCAGGAGGGACGTGATGCTTCCCGTGAAGACGAAGTTCTCGTCCGGGAACTGCTTGCCCGCCAGATTGTGGTCGATATGGCTGAACATCAGGTCGATCTCGGCGATGAGCTGGTCCGCCCGCGTGATCCGGCCGGTGGTGCTGGCCGCTTCCGGCGCGATCGTCCCGATCTGCGCCTCCAGCCGGAGGCTGTCGCCCGGCGTCACGTAATCGAAAAAGACTGCCTTGCTGATCTTGGCGAGCACGACCTTCTCCTGGAAGTCGCTCGCTTGCCCCACGAGAATGCCGGCGGTCTGGGCCATCGCTTCGATCATCAGGCACTCCGGCATGACGGGAAAGCCCGGAAAATGGTCGTGGAGATGCTCCTCGGCCAAGGTCACATTCTTGACCGCGACGGCTCGCCGGCCGCTTTCAAACTCCACGAACTTGTCGATCCAGATCCAGCGCATGGCAATCTACGACTGGAATATTAGAATGTTGGAATAATGGAATAATGGGTGAACCATACGTTGTCCCCACTATTCCATCATTCCATTATTCCAACATTCCATCATCCTATCATCTCTGGTTCACCTTGCCGTCCACGTAATTGACAATGGCGTTCACGGTGAACAGATCGGGGATTTTGTTGATGCTGGGGTCTTTCGCGAACTCGGTCAGGTCGGTGTGGGGCACCTTCTCCCGCAGCTCGGCCAGCCCTTTGCTCGTGAATTTGCCGTTGCTGATCAGCTCCGGGTTGTTCAGCAGGCCTTCCGCCGGGAACAACTCCTCGCGGGGCACCTTCATTCCGAACGCCTTCTCCAGACGGAAAACGATATCGAGAAAATCGATGCTCTCCGCGCCCAGGTCGCCCATCAGCGTGGCGGTCGGGGTCACTTCGTCCTCATCGACCCCCAGCGCATCCACGAGCACGCCCTGAACCTTCTGAAAAACCTCATCCCGACTCATGGTCATGATGGCTGCTACCTCCCTGGAAGTATCAAGTTTGAAGTTTCAAGTCCCAAGTGTGAAGGGGCAAGCGGTGAGTCTTCGGACTTCCGACTTGACACTTCAAACTTGCTCCTAATGTTCTTAACCCTGCTGCCACAGCAGCTTATACCGACTCTTCATGTTCGCAACGATCTGAGCGTCCAAGCCTGCCCAGGCCGGGTTCCGCTCCGACAAGTTGAAATGTCGCAGCCCGAACCGGCCTTCGACAATCTTCTCGCCGTCGGCGACGCCGCAGCCGGTAAAGCTGCTGACGCTCTCCTCGATCGTCCTGGCTTCCACCGTGTACTGAATCTGCGATCCCGGCGACAGGAAGCTCTTGTATTTTACATTACGGGCCTCCGCGAGCAAGATCATGCTATGGGCAAAGTTCTCGGTCTTGCGCACGAGCCAGCCCGCCGATTCGACCAGCCCTTCCAGCAACAGCACACCCGGCAGGACCGGAAACGCGGGGAAATGGTCGCCCAGGTACTCCTCGGCCAGGGAGACGCTCTTGACGGCCGTCACTCTTCGGCCGTCTTCCAACGAAACGATTTTATCGATCAGTATGAATTTCACGATCTTTTCTTTGCCTGTGCCTGCGCCCGCCCCCGCGAACACGCAGGTCGCGGCTATTGTAGTGACTGGCGGCGACTTTGCCAGTGTTTTTTCGTACCGGTTGAAAACGGCCCGCCGGCCGATATACTGCCAGAGATGAAAGTTCGGAATGCCACCATCTCAGACGCCAAGGTGATCTGCTCGCTGATCAATTACTACGCCGAGCACGACAAGATGCTCTTTCGCTCGCTGGCGGAGATCTATGAGAACCTCCAGACCTTTCTGGTCGTCGAGAACGGTGATAGGACGGTCGGTTGCTGTGCGTTGGAGGTGATCTGGTCGGATTTGGCCGAGATCAAGTCCCTGGCGGTGGCGGCCGAAAGCCGGGGGCAGGGAGTGGGGACCGCCCTGGTCACGGCGGCCGTGGAGCAGGCCCAATACCTGGGGGTCCCGCGGGTATTCGCGCTGACCTTAGTGCCGGAGTTCTTCGAGCGGCTCGGATTCACGACGATCCGGAAGGAAGATCTGCCCATGAAGGTCTGGAGCGACTGCGCGAAATGCCCCAAACAGACCGAGTGCGACGAAATCGCCGTGGTTCGGACGCTCGGCGAAGGCGGCTCACAAGCCGGCGTGCTGCCCGTGCAACGGTCTCTGTGGGGGTAACGCGCCACGCATATAACAGCCGGCCGGTGAGATGGATATCATTGCGAGGGGGCACGGTCAAACAAGTCTGGCCGTGGCACCCAGTATGCGGGACAGCGAATTTTTGAGGCGCAAAGCGAGGTAATCAGCCCACCTGTCGGCGCTGGAACAGGGCGACTGCCAGAGCGAGAATGCCGGCGGTGTAGCAGAGGGCGTAGGAGGCGGTGATGAGAATGTACCTGAGCGGGACAACGCTGCCCTCGTAAATCGCATCGCTGATCCAGAAGACCTGCAGGTTCGGCACCAGGAAGCGGCCGATCCGGGCCCACAAGTGAGCGTCGGCGAACCGGCCGAACACGTAGTCACTGATCAGGCCCAGCAGGAACACCCCGATGCAGGCGGAGAGCGTCACGACAATATTAAACCGTGAGGAGATCGTCACCGCCAGGGCCGCAATGATGATCGCCGCGAAAAATAGCAGAATCGAGCCGTAGAGGTCGAGCCGGTTGATGCCGTTTTTGGCGGGGTCGAACTTCCAGTCCCGGTCGATCAGGGCCAGGAACACGATCACGAAGGTCGCCAGGATGGCCCCGATGACAATTGCCGTGGACGTGAACTTCCAGTCGTAGACATAATTGAAGAACGCGCTCAGGAGGACCGTCACGACCGCGACTGTCGCGGCGGACCCGATCACCGTCCAGTCGTGCGTGTCCGAGGCCGTGGACAGCACGCCGTGGCGAATCGTCATCAGCAGGGCGACCGTACACAGGTAGTGTCCCAGGGCCACGGCCCCGACCACGCCAAGGAACTTGGCCAGAATGAATATCGGACGTTGCACGGGCTTGGTCAGCACCGTCAGGATCGTTTTGTTCTCCATTTCGACCGAGACTGCGCCTGCGGCCGAAAAGATCGCTATGAACAAGCTCGTGAGGAACAGCGTAGAGAGGCCGATTTCGCGCAGCATCTTGTTGTCGTCGTCCATCGTGTACATGGACAGGGACGGACTGACGACAAACAGCAGCAGGGCAGTGGCAACTATTACGGCGTACACGGGTTGGCGCAGAGTCTCGACGAACGTATTTTTGGCGATGGTGATCAGCTTATTCATCGTTCATCCGATTTTTTCATGATTGTCGCTACACGAGAATCGATGTAGGTGTTATAGTACCGAACTTTCTACGTGTAAAGAGCCAAGTGGGTCCCGAAGTAATACTGCGTAGGCAGGCTTTGAGTTCGCAGCAGTGTCAGGAACAAGTCGGAAGCTGTAGGGTGGGCTGTGCCCACCATCCGTCGCCGGTATGCGTCCGATGGAAATCGGTGGGCACAGCCCACCCTACGAGAACTTCTCTACCGGGAGCTTGATCGCCAATGACTGTGTCGTCCAAACGTCCCGAACAAGTCGCCTGGGTCTCCTTGATTCTGAGTCTGGTGTTCTTCGCGGTCGCGTTTTTCCTGGGCCGCTGGAGCGGCTTTTTCGCCGTGGCCGCGGTGGGCTGGCAAATCCTGGCGGCGGCCCTGATCTGGCTGGTCTTGGCCGTGCAGTTCCACCAGCGGAGCCTCGCCGAGCAGGAAAAGATCGACATGAGCCAACTGGCCCAGGAGAAAAGTTCCGCCACAATTTTCCAAAAAGGCGAGCAGGGGATGCTGTTCGCGGCCGCCCAGCGACGCCTGGAGGTTCTGGAAAAGTGGTTTGTTCCCGTGTTTGCGGGTCTGATCGCCGTTTATGAGATAGGGGTCGGTCTGTATCTCTTCAAGGGGCTGGGATCCACCCGGGACGCGACCCTGCAGCAGCCGCTGGTCTGTGCCATCGTCGCAACGACCATCGCCTTCGTCAGCTTTCTCATGTCGCGGTATGCGACAGGCATGTCCGCCGAGATGCGCTGGAAGCCGCTCCGTGCGGGGGGCAGCTTCTTCCTGGGGGTGGCGATCCTTTGTTTTGTCCTGGCGATCGGCCTGGCGATCGTCCACTTCCAGATCACCGCGTTGGTGACGGTTGTTAGCTACGTTGTCCCGATCCTGCTGGTCCTCCTGGGCGGCGAAACGGCGCTGAATCTGGTTCTCGACATCTATCGCCCGCGTCTGAAAGGACATTACAGCCGCGCGGCGTTCGACAGCCGGCTCCTCGGCATCATCAATGAGCCCGGCGGGATCTTCCGCAGCGTCGCCACCGCCATCGACTACCAATTTGGCTTCACGGTCTCGCAGACCTGGTTTTACAAGCTGCTCGAAAGGGCCATCGTCCCCCTGATCCTCTTTTCCGCGGCGACCCTCTACCTGGCCAGTTGCATCGTCGTCATCTCGCCCACGGAAGAGGCCATCATCGAGCATTTCGGCAATCCCCTGACGGCGGATGGACAGGTCCGGCGAATCGGCCCGGGGTTCCACCTCAAGAGGCCCTGGCCCATCGACATCGCCCATCGGCACTCGACCCAGGAGATCATGGACCTCCACATCGGTTACGTGCCCAAGACCGATCCGAAGACTGGGGCGATCCTCCCGGAGGTTCGGCTCCTGTGGGGCCAGACGCATTACGAAACGGAGCACGATCTGCTCGTGGCGACCGACTACATGGTCGATCAGACGGGCCGGGGACTGGCGGACCGGGCCGTGCCGGTCGGCCTCGTCAAGGCCAATATCCCGGTCCAGTACCGGATCAAGGACCTGTACGCCTACGTCTATAATCACAGCCATCCCGGCAAGCTCCTGGAGGACCTGTGCTATCGTGAATTGGCCCGCTTTGCCGCCAGTGCCAAAGTTGACGTCGACGAGGTGTCGCCCGAACCGGGTCAGGCCTCGGCAGGTCTGCTCGGCGCCGGCCGAACGATGGCCAAGGAAGTCCTGACGGAGAGAATTCAGCGGGCTGCCGATGACCAGAAACTGGGAGTCGAGATCGTCTTTGTCGGCCTGCAGGGCCTGCATCCGCCGCCGGAGGTCGCGCCGAACTATCAGGCCGTCATCGGGGCCGTTCAGAAGAAGCAGGCCGCCGTCCTCCAAGCCGAGGCCGAACGGAACAGAAACCTGAGCACGCTGGTCGGTTCCGTGGAACGAGCGGACCAGTTGGCAGAACTGGCCGTCCAGTACCAGGAGGCCCGCAAGCAGGGACGCGCGGAGGACATCAAGCGTCGCGGCGAGCAGTTCGACGCGGCGGTCAACGAGTCCCGGGGAGAAATCTTCCGGATTCTCAGCGAAGCCCAGAGTTACAGATTCGCCCGGGCGACGTTGGCCAAGGCGACCGGCGAACGATTCGCCGGACAGGTACAAGCCTATCGGGCTGCGCCGGACATCTATCTGTGCGAGCAGAGATCGACGGTGCTCGAAGAAGCCCTTACAGGTATTCGTAAGTATATCGTGGCGGCGGATCCGAACGACCGGGAAGTCATCATACTGGATCTGCAGGACAAGCTCCCGACGAACCTCTTGGACATTGGTGGCCTGGGTTCCCCCACGCCATGAAGCGCGTCTCGGGTCCCCTTAGAGGAGAGCAAGGAATAATGAAGAACATAGCGATTCCGATACTGATTGCCGTCATCTTTCTCGTGATGGTCGTCTATCTGGTCACCTTCCAGGTCCGTGCGACGGAGTCGGCCTTTGTGACGCGGTTCGGCAAGCCGGTCCGAGAGGTGAACGAGCCGGGCCTGTACCGCAAATGGCCGGCGCCCATCGAGCAGGTCCACAAGTTCGATTCCCGGATGCGCGTCCTGGAGGCGGAGTTGGGTGAGACAACCACCAGCGGGACGGTCCCCATTATCGTCAACACCTACGTGGTCTGGCGCGTGGCGCAGCCGCTGAAGTTTCTCAATGCGGTCAAGACGATCGAGAACGCCGAGCTCAAACTCCGCAATCAGATCAACGACAGCCAGAACCGGGTGATCGGCCAGCACGCGTTCGGCGAGTTCGTCAACAGCGATCCGGCCCGAATCAAATTCGACCAGATCCAGGAGGAGATGCTGGCCGACCTCAAAGGGCCGGTTCTACAGGATTACGGGATCGAGATCAAGACGCTCGGGATCAAGCAACTGAAGATCAGTGCCGACGTGACCAAGCAGGTGTTCGAACGGATGAAGGCGGAACGGCAGCGCCGCACGGATCGGACGACGTCCGAGGGCGAAGCCGAGGCCGCACGGATCCGGGCCGAGGCCAATAAGAAGCGCGATGTGCTCCTGGCGGCCGCGGAAGCGAAGGCGAAGAACATTCGCGGGCAGGGCGATGAGGAAGCCGCCAAATACTACCAGATGCTCGAAGAGGACCCGCAACTGGCTATTTTCCTGAGGAACCTGGAGACCCTGGCGGCGACTCTGAGAGAACGGGCGACGGTCGTCATCCCGGCGGACGCCGATCCGTTCAAGCTCCTGACGGGGATGCCGTCGTTCCAGCCCAGCAAGCCGGCGCCACAACCGTAAGACAAGGATACAGCGGGC
Organism: uncultured Pirellulales bacterium; assembly: GCA_964354535.1. Lineage (GTDB taxonomy): Bacteria > Planctomycetota > Phycisphaerae > Sedimentisphaerales > Anaerobacaceae > PLanc-01. Next base: position 93,851 of record CAYHAJ010000137.1, on the reverse strand, counting down.
ACAGCCATGGTACACGAACACAATCACGAGCATGAGCACGAGCATGGTCCTGAGGATGGGCAGGAGCCGCCGCGGTCCAAGGGCGAGAACCTCGATGCCGCCGGCAGATCCTTATCCGATGCCCTGCGCATCAGTTTCGCGATCCTCAAGGTCATCATGATCATCCTGGTGGTGGCCTTTGTGGCCTCCGGTTTCAAGACCGTGGGCTCGGATGAGAAAGCCCTCGTCCTGCGCTTCGGCCAGATCCGGGGCGTCGGCCAGGAGGCGATCCTCGGGCCGGGCGCCCATTGGGTATTCCCCTATCCCATCGAGGAACTGGTGCGAATTCCGGTCGAGAAGAACATCAACCTCGCGATCAACACCTTCTGGTACAAGGAGACGCGCGACGACATCCTGGGGCCGGGGGTCAAGCCGAGGGGCTTTGTGCCCGAGCAACTCGACCCCGTGCAGGAAGGCTACTGTCTCACGGGCAGCCAGCGAAACGCCGGTCCGGCGGCCGCCCCGGTGCCGGCAGTCGCCGCCTCGTCGTCGCCCATTCGCCAGGGCGATGGCAGCGACTACAACATCGTGCACACGAAATGGCAGGTCAATTACCAGATCACCGGGGTCGAGCAGTTCTTCCGGAACCTCTACGTCCAGGAGGCCAGGCCGGGCGAGATCTACTTCGATATCATGAACCAGAGCATCACGCCGCTGCTGCGCAGCCTGGTCGAGGATGCGGTCGTCAAGGCGATGGTTCATTACACGATCGATGAGGCGCTGCAGAGCATCGATACGATTCCGCGACGGGTGCAGCAACTCGTGCAGCAGAAGCTGGATGCTATCGAGAGCGGTATTCGCGTCGTGCAGGTCCAATTGGTGAACGTGAAGTGGCCCAAGCAGGTCGATCAGGCCTTCGAGGCATTCATCACCGCCAGCCAGACCAGCGGGCAGGCGATCACTCAGGCTCGAACGGATGCGGAGACAACGCTCAACAAGACGGCCGGCCAAATCGCGGAGTCTTTGTATGCGGCCGTGCAGGACACCAACGTCACCGCCGAGCAGGTGTCGTCGTTGTGGGCGCAGGCCACCGGCGCGGTCCAGGGTATGGTCGCGCAGGCCCAGGTCTACCAAACGCGGGTCGTCGAGAACGCCAGGGCCAACGCCGACTATCTGCAGAGGATTTTGCCCGAGTATCGTAAGCACCCGGAACTCGTGGCGACCGGGCTCTATCTGGACGCGATGCAGCAGATTCTGACGAATGTGGACGAGACGTGGGTCATCGACAAGTGCGATGGCGTTAAGGAGCGTGAGATTCGCATCACTCTGAACCGTGATCCCTTGTTGAAGCCCAGGCAGCAGGTTGCGCCGGCAAGATGAGAGAATGAGGTTATGGCTCACCAGCATTTACATTTTCAAGAAGACTTCGGTGCCGAGCAGACCCGGGACAAGCAGCTTCGCGTCAGCATCGCCCTGATCGGGACGCTGGCCGGGGGCGTGCTCCTGATCAACAGCGGCATCGGGCGGTTCATCTATGGCGCCGACAGCTTCAATACGGATCTGTTCGCCATGCTCGGGGCCATTCTGCTCGGGGCACCGATCATCGTCCATGCGGTCCACAGCCTGATCCGGGGCGAGTCGCACATGGATGAGCTGGCGGCCCTCGGCATCGTGGCCGCGTTTGCCACGGGCGAGTATGTCGCCGCCGGACTGATCGGCTTTTTCATGCTGCTCAGCGAGTTGGTCGAGACGCGCACGGCGCTCGGGGCCCGCGCTTCCATCGAATCGCTGATCCGGCTAACGCCGACGAGAGCCAACGTCATTGGGCCGGATGGGACCGAGAGGGAAGTCAGAGTCAGCGAGTTGCGAGCCGATAATCACATCCGAGTCCGCCCAGGCGACAATATCCCTGCCGACGGCGAGGTGGAGAGCGGTCTGAGCTCGGTGAACGAAGCGACGATCACGGGCGAATCTCTGCCGGTGGACAAAGTCCCGGGGATGCAGGTCTTCGCCGGCACGAACAACCTCACCGGCGTGCTGGACATCCGCGTGACCAAAGCGGGCGGGGACACCACGCTGGGCAAGGTCCAGTCGCTGATCGTGCAGGCGGAACACACGAAGATCCCGCTGATGCGGATCATCGACCGCTACATCACGTGGTATGTGCCAACGGTCCTGATGATTGCCGCGATTGTCCTTTTCTTTACACGGAACATCGACCAGGCGATCACGATCCTGGTGATTTCGTGTCCCTGCGCCTTGATTCTGGCGACGCCCACGGCGATGGTGGCCGCGATTTCCGCCGCCGCCCGGCTGGGCATCCTGGTGAAGAACGTGGCGGACCTCGAAGTCGCGGGCAAGATGACGGCCCTGGTGTTCGACAAGACCGGGACCGTCACCACCGGCCGGCTCTATGTGACGAAGCTCACGCCCGCCGAGGGCGTGGAGCCGGCAGAGTTGCTGGCCGAGGCCGCGGCGGCCGAGCAGATGAGCAAGCACCCGGCGGCCCGGGCCTTGCAGGAGGTCGCCAAAGAGGCCGCTTTGGTGTTGCCCAAGTCGGAGAACTTCCACGAGACGCCGGGCAAGGGCGTCACCGCCAAAGTCAACTCGGCGCGGATTATGGTTGGGCGCGATACGTTCCTGGGTGAGAAAGGCATCGACGTTCACGGCGTGCCCGACCCGAGACTGCACGAGGAGCAGGGCTTCAGCACCCTGTATGTCGCGAAGGATTCCCGATGCATCGGCTGGATCGGTCTGCAGGACAAGACCCGGCCCGAAGCCCAGAAAGCGATCAAGGGATTGATGGACATGGGCATCAAGCGCGTCACCATGCTCACGGGTGACCGCAGCGAAGTCGCCAACCGGGTCGCCGGCGAGTTGGGCTGCACGGACTACAAGGCCCAATGTCTGCCGCAGGATAAGCTGGCCGTGGTGGAACAGCTAAAGAGGGATGGGCACACGGTCGTGGTCGTCGGGGATGGCATCAACGACGCGCCGGCCCTGGCCGCAGGCGACCTCGGTATCGCCATGGGAGCGGCGGGCAGCGACGTGGCGATCAACTCGGCCTCCATCGCCCTGATGAATGACGACCTGGGACGTATCCCGTTCCTCGTCGATGTCTCCCGCAAGACGCGGCGCGTCATCAACGAGAATCTCGCCTTCGGCGTTCTCTTTATCGTCCTGGGCATCTCGCTGTCGAAGTTTGTGCCGCCCGCCGTTGCCGCGTTCCTGCATTTCGCCAGTTCGCTGGTCGTCGTTTTCAACAGTGCACGCCTGTTCCGCCAGGGCGAAGAGTTGGGCGGGGCCTCCAGCGCAACGTATGGCGAGGGGGAAGGGGCTTCCAAGCGCAACGATCGCGTTTTGGGGCCGGAACCCGGCCGTGCGCCGCAAACCGCGTAGAATACGGATCCTATGGAATACGCCATCGAGACAATCGGACTGACGAAGATCTTCTCCGACTGGTGGGGCCGGGCGAGGGTCTATGCGGTCGACGACCTGAACCTGCAAATCCTCCCGAACGAGGTCTTCGGTCTGCTGGGCCCCAACGGCTCGGGCAAGACCACCACGATCAAGATGCTCCTGGGCCTGCTGCACCCGACGAAGGGACATGCCCTGGTCCTGGGGGGTGATGGGACCCATCCGAAGATCAGCAAGCGCATCGGATTTCTGCCCGAGGAGTCGTATCTCTACCGCTTCCTCAACGCCCGCGAGACGCTGGACTTCTACGGCCGGTTGTTCGGGCTGGACGCCAAGACGCGTGAAGTGCGGATCGAGGCGCTGCTGGAGATGGTCGGTCTCAAAGCGGTGGCGAGCCGGCCGGTCGGCACCTATTCCAAAGGCATGGCCCGCCGCATCGGCCTGGCCCAGGCCCTGATCAACGACCCCGACCTGCTGATCCTCGATGAGCCGACCACTGGCCTGGACCCCATCGGCACGCGCCAGATCAAGGACCTGATCGGGAAACTCGCCGAGCGGGGCAAGACCGTTCTGCTGTGCAGCCACCTGCTGGCCGACGTGGAGGATGTCTGCCATCGCATTGCCATTCTCTACGGCGGCAAGGTCCAGGCGCAGGGACACGTCAAGGATCTCCTGCAACAGACCAATAAGACACAAATCATCGCGGACGCGGTCAGCGACGCCGCCGTCCAGCGCATCCGCAAGATCTTGAACGACGAGCACGCGGAGTGTGAAATCACGGCCCCGATGGAGAGACTGGAAACTTTCTTCATCCGCACGGTGGTGGAGGCACAGCAGCAGGCCCGGCCCACCAGCGGGGCGGTCAGCACCACCCAGATCGGCGACTTCCTCACGGTCGGCAGCCGCAAGGAGAACATCCTCGACAAGCTGGTCTCGACCTCGGCTTCCGAAAAGACACCCGCCGAGCCGGTCAAGACTGAGGCGGTCCAACCGCGCGAGACGGTCACGGCCGAGCCGAAGAAAGACCTCCTCAGCAAGCTCACCCAGACAAGTGCCAGCCCGCAGACCGAGCGGGTCTCGCCTGCCCAGCCGGTGGAGACGCCGACCGAGCCGCCGCAGGAGGAGATCAAAAAGAGCGTGCTGGACAAGTTGACGAAGGACGACGCCTCGAATCCGCAATCCGAAATCCGCAATCCGAAATCGAAGGACGGAGACTCCGGCCATGCGTAGGATCTGGGCCGTAGCGACGAATACGATCCGGCAGGCCTTGCGGATGAAGGTGGCCGTCATCTTCTTCGTGCTGCTGCTGGTGCTGCTGCCCGCGATGGGCCTGACCGCCACGGGCGATGGAACGCTCAAAGGCCGGCTCCAGACGTTTGTCAGCTATGGCTTATCCCTGGCCGGTCTGCTCTTGAGCCTGCTGACGATCATCGTTTCCATCTACGCGATCACCAGCGACCTCGAACATCGCCAGATCTACACGGTCGTGACCAAGCCCATCCGCCGCTACCAGATCATTCTGGGCAAGGTCCTGGGCGTGGTCGTGCTCGATGTCGTGCTGCTGACCCTCTTCGCGGGGATCGTCTACGGCGTAACGGCCTTGATCCCGAGATTCGTGTTCGCTACCGACCAGCAGCGCCTGGAGGCCGCCAACGAGTTTTACACGGCCCGGGCCAGCCTCGTCCCGCCGGTGATCGACGTGCAAAAGGACGTTGCCGCGCTCTACACCCGGTTGCAGAAGAACGACCAGTTGGATGTGCTCTATCCGAACATGACGCCACCGGAAATCGTCAAGCAATTGACCAACCGCCTGCGGCTGGAGAAGCGGGCGGCGACGGTGGGGCAGATGCTGGTCTGGGAGTTCCACAACGTCAGGGTGACGGACCCGAATCAGAGCCTGTTCGTCCGGTTCAAGTATGACGTGTCCGTGACGCCGGCGGATGAGCAGGTGTATGGCGAGTGGCGCGTTGGCGATCAACGCCAGTTCCAGCCGGGGGCCCAGGGACCGTTGCAGACGCCGGTCTGGCGGCAGGTCCGCAAGGATATCGTACGAAAGTTCCACGAGTTGGAGGTGCCGGCTTCGGTCGTCGCCAAGGACGGCTATCTCGCCGTGGGGTTCTTCAATCCCCCCCTGAATGAGACGGTCGTGCTCTTTCCGGTCGAAGACGGGTTGGAGGTGCTGTACAAGGCGGATACGTTCACCGGCAATTTTGTGCGGGCAGCCCTGCTGATCCTGTGCCGGCTCGTCTTCCTGGCCTGCCTCGGGGCTTTGGCCGCCAGCTTTCTGTCGTTCCCGGTAGCTATTCTGTTCTGCTTAGTGATCTTCGTTACGGGCGCGACCAGCGGCTTCATCGTGGAATCGTTCGGCTACATGAGCGAAAACACCAGTCGGATCTATGCGTATACAATACAAGCGATCATCCAGCTTCTGCCGCAGTTCGACAAGTACAATCCCACGAAGTTCCTGGTCCCGGCCCGGTTGATGAGCTGGGGTTTCCTGGGCCACGTGGCGCTGATCGTAGTGTTGGTGCAGTCGGTGCTGGCGCTGGGGCTCGCCCTGGTCATCTTCAGTTTCCGCGAGTTGGCCAAAGTGGTGGTGTGATGCGCACGCGTGATTTTGTCATTGTGTTGGTTGGTTTGGCGGCGGCGGTGGGTCTGCTCTATGCTGCCGAAGCGCAGCTCGACTCCATCAACGCGCAGCGAGAATCGCTCAAGCTCGTCGTCAATCCTCCCACGGAGAACATGCCTCCTTCGCTGGCGTTTGCCACCGTCGCCATGGGGGCGTTTCGCGGCCTGGTTGTGGACATCCTCTGGATGCGGGCGGACAAGCTCAAGGAAGAAGGCCAGTTCTTCGACGCCCGGCAGTTGGCGGAATGGATCACGGTGCTGCAGCCCCGCTTCGCCGCAGTCTGGGAATTTCACGCCTGGAACATGGCCTACAATATCTCCGTGGCGATCCCCGCGACGCAGCCGGAACAGCGGTGGCGCTGGGTGAGAAATGGCTACGAGTTGCTGCGCGACAAGGGCATTCCGATGAATCCCAAGTCGATCCAGCTTTACCGCGAGATGGCCCGCATCTTCCAGCACAAGCTCGGCGGCGTGGCCGACGACGCCCATGAGTACTACAAGCTCCAGTTCGCCGAGGAGATCGGGCCCCTGCTCGAATCCTCCGACAACGGGCTCGGCCGTGACGACAATCAGTACCTCGAGGCCCTGATTCAGGCGCCCCCGAAATGGTCCCAGATCGCGGGCGATCCGAACGTGGCGGTGTTTATCCAAGCCCTCCAGGCTGTCGACGAGAGCTTTACCAAAGAGGACGACTTCGTGCGCAACTACCTGGTCCTGCGCCAGGAAGACGCGAAACGGACGACAGAGGGCGGAGGACAGAAGACAGAGGCGTCGGTTGCGTCGGCTTCGAAGTTCAAACCGAAGGCGTTTGCGGTCCTGGAGGCCTACCGGGGCAGCGCGGCCCTCAAGCGGTTCGATATTTTCGCCAAGGCGTACCAGCTTCGCAACGTCTGGAAGCTCGATCCCGTCCTGATGCGGCGGGTCAGCCAAACCTACGGCCCGATCGACTTTCAGGACCCGAACAAGCACTTCCCCATGGATTGGCGGCACCCGGACAGCCACGCGATCTACTGGGCCATGAAGGGGCTGGACATTGCCAAGCAGGACCAGAGCCGCGAGATCGACATGCACGAGGTCAACACCGACCGCATGGTGCTCCACAGCCTGCAGAACCTGTTCCGCTATGGCAAGCTCATGATCCTCCAGGGACCGGAGGACGATCCCAACGCCGCCGCAGACGCCGGCGCGAATCCGCCGTCCGCAGACCGTTATCCCAAGCTGCGCAAGGATGTCTATCTCGGCCCCGATCCGCGGATCTTCGATTCGTACGAGAAGGCCTTCCGAACGGTGTTCGAGAAGTACGGCGAGGATCGCGGCCGCAACGAGTCCTTTTCGAACGGCCATCGCAACATGCTCAAGAATGCCGTGCTGGTCTTCTATCAGGCGGGGCTGCGGGGCGAGGCCACGAAGATCTACAACAATCTTCGCAAGCAATACCCGCTGGAGGAATTCAAGGTTTCGCTGGAGCAGTTCGCTCAGAACCGCATGGTGGAAGAATTGGACGGCCTGGGCATTACCGACGCCAGTGAGCAGGTCGCATCCCTGCTGATGAGTGCCTACGGCCTCTATGCGGTGCGCGACGACAACGCGTCTGCCGCCAATGCACAACTGGCGGAGCAGATCTGGAATCACTATCGCGTCACACTTGGCGACACGGAGAGAGTTGATCTGCCTCCCATACGCGAGTTGAGGTACTTTGCCATCAGCCAGTTCCTCAATAGCGACGCCTACCCCGTCTATGTGCGACAGGGCCTGCTGGCTCGGATCAAGCTTGAAAAGCCCGAGCTTCTGAAGGAACTCGAACAGACGGAAACTCAATTGCGTCAACAGATCGAGCAACTGCAAAAGACACAGAAACAATAAGAGGAATGCGCCCTGCGCCGGTGCGAAGGGCGATCTTGGACATGGACGAGGCCTTTCTGGAACCATTGACCGAATCGCAACGGCAGGCGGTCCGCCATCGGGAGGGGCCGTTGCTGGTCCTGGCCGGCCCGGGCAGCGGCAAGACGCGCGTCATCACCTACCGCATTGCGGCGCTGATCGAGTCCGGCGTCAAGCCCTGGCGCATCTGCGCCATCACGTTCACGAACAAGGCCGCCGAAGAGATGCGGCAGCGAGCCGCGACGCTGGGCGCTTCGGGCGGCGCTCATATCAGCACGTTCCATTCGCTGTGCGTGCAGATTCTCCGCCGCTACGCCGACGCGGCGGGCATTCATCCCAATTTCAGCATTTACGACGACGCCGATCAGGTTCGGTGCGTCAAGGAGGCGCTCAAGGACTGCAATGTCGATGCCAGCAGTCTGCCGCCCGCGCGGGTGCTGGAAGCGATCTCCACGCTCAAGAACAAGCTGGTCGACGCCGACGCCTTCAAGCTGCAGGCGGAGGACTTCTTTTCGCGGACGCTGGTGAAGGTCTATGCCCGGTATCAGCGCATCTTGACGGAGCGCAACGGCCTGGATTTCGACGACCTCCTGATGAAAGCGGCGCTGCTGCTGGAGAAGAATGCCCTCGTCTGCCGCGAGTTGTCGGACCGGTTCGAGTACCTGTTGATCGACGAGTATCAGGACACGAACCATGCCCAATACCGGTTGGCCAAAGCCCTCGTCTCGGGTCACAACAACATCTGTGCGGTGGGTGACCCCGATCAGTCGATTTACCGGTGGCGGGGGGCCGATATCCGCAACATCATGGCCTTCGAGAAGGATTGGCCCGGCGCTGTCGTCATCCGTCTGGAGGAGAACTTCCGCAGCACGGCCGAGATTCTGCGGGCTGCCGACAAGCTCATTGCCTGCAACCGCCATCGCAAGCAAAAGACCCTGGTGCCCGTGCGGACCCATGAGGGCCAGGTGGATGTCGATTGCTACGACGATGAGGCCCGCGAGGCCGATGGCGTTGCCCAGCGGATCGAGCAGATGCTCGCCAAGGGCGTCTCCGGCCGGGACATCGCCGTGTTCTACCGGATCAACGCCATGAGCCGGGCCTTGGAGGAGGCATTCATCCGGCGCCGCATTGCGTACCAGGTGGTGCGGGGCGTCGAGTTCTACAACCGCAAGGAAATTCGCGACATCCTGGCCTATCTCAAAGTCCTGGTGAATCCTGCGGATGAGGTGGCGTTGCAGCGGATCATCAACACCCCGGCCCGAGGTATCGGCAAGGTCACCGTCGACAAGATCAGCGATCATGCGGCCCGTAACGGGATCACGATGTTCGAGGCCCTGCGGGGGACAAACGAGATCACGAGCTTGGGCAACGCCGTCAAAGAGAAGCTGGCCGACTTCGTCAAGATGATGGACGGCTTCGCCCGGCGGATCGAGGGCAAGGCCGCTCCCTTGGTGGAGCGGGTCTTTGTCGAGACAGGCCTGCAGCAGTCGCTCAAGAGCGCCGGACTGGAAGGCCAGAGCGCTGTGGAGAATGCCGAAGAGTTGATCAGTACGGCGGCGGCCTACGACGAGCGGACAGAGAATCCCTCCCTCGTGGATTATCTCCAGCAGATCGCTCTTTTCAGCGACGCCGACGCCTACGACGCCGGCAGCGGCCAAGTTGCCCTGATGACCCTCCACGCCGCCAAGGGGCTGGAGTTTGAGCACGTGTTCGTCATCGGCGTGGAAACGGGTCTGCTCCCGCACGAGCGGGCCAACGGCAGCCAGGACGAGCTCGAAGAGGAGCGCCGGCTCTTCTTTGTCGGCATGACACGTGCCAAGACCAATCTGTATGTCAGTTACGCCAGATACCGGACGATCCGCGGCCAATTTCTCCGGACCATTCCTTCCCAATTCCTGTTCGAGCTCGGGTCCCAGTTCATTCACCAAGTTCCCGAGCCCGATGAAGAGGCGCAGCAATGCCGTCTCCCCCCGGCGCCACGACCGGAGCCGACCCCAGCGGCGGCGAGCCGGCCCGCTCCGTTCGCCCCCGGTGAGCTGGTCCGCCACAAGACCTTCGGTCTGGGACGCGTCAAGAAGTTCGTCGATATGGGCGCCAACAGCGTGATCCTGATCTCCTTCAATAGTGGACAGACCAAATCCCTGCTGCTACAATACGCCGAGCTTACGAAGGAGTAGTGCCGCATCTCGCAGATCCTGCGACGGCAGCGAAGCAATCTGTGGTCGCGCGGTTTCCGGCATGCGGTGGGAAGATATCGTGGTTCGGGTCCGTTATTGAAGGGAGAAGAGTCATGTCTGGACAGATCAATCGCAGAGAATTCCTCGAACTGACCGCCGGGAGTGCCATGGGTCTTGCGGGCACCGGCTTGTTTACTTCCACCGCGTGGGCGGCGGGCACGAGGCTGGTCAGCCCCGGCTGCCGCAAGAGCCGGCTCAAGGTCGCGCGGGTCTACATGGGCCCCAAACGGGCCCTGTGGCCGAAACCGTCGCTGAACGTCCAGGAGGAAATTGGGTTCTATGGCAAGCAGTTTGCCAAGCTCAGCGGGGAGCTGGCCGACGTGGATTTCCCGGTGGATTCCCTGGTCTCGTCGTCGGCGGAGGTCGGTCAGATCAAGGACAAGCTCAAGGACGTCGATGGCATTCTGGTCATTCACCTGACCATGGGGACCGGGGGCATCCTGCAGGCGCTGGCCGAGGCCGGCAAACCGGTGGCCGTCTTCGCGGCGCCGTATTCCGGCCACGAGTGGACCGGGTTCGGCGGTGTCCAGAAACAGCCGGCCGGTGCCAAGATGGAGTTCTTCCTCACGAGCGACTACGCGCAACTGGCAACGGCGATCCGGCCCTTCCGCGCCATTCACCATCTGCGCGAGGCCAAGATCCTCAACGTGACGACGCGTTCCATCGCGGATTACGCCAAGCAGATGAAGGCAAAGTTCGGCACGGAGATAAAACAGATCGGCCTGGACCCGGTGGTGAAGGCGTACAACGCGATTTCCGAGGCGGACGCCAAGGCCGAGACTGAGCGGTGGATCAAGGGCGCCGAGGCGGTGATCGAGCCTGCCCGCGAGGACATCTACAAGTCCTGCCGGCTGGCGTTGGCCTTCGAGAACATGCTGGCCGAGGAAGAGGCCACCGTGCTGACGGTCGACTGTTACGGCACGATGTGGGACAAGACGATCAAGCTGCCGGGCTATCCGTGCATCGGTTTCTGCCGGCTCAACGATATGGGATTGGGCGGGATTTGCGAGTCGGATCTCCGCTCCGCTATGACGCACATCATTCTTCAGGGCTTGACCGGCAAGCCCGGCTTCATCAGCGATCCGACCGTCGATGAATCCACCGACAGCATCATCCTGGCGCACTGCATGTCGGCGCGGAAGATGGACGGCCCGAATGGGCCCATGGCCCCGTACAAGATCCGGACGGTCCATGAGCGGGAAGAGGGCGTCACGCCCCAGAGCGAGATGCGCAAGGGCGAGAAAGTCACCCAGGCGATTTTGATCGGGACGGACCTGATGCAGTACTTCACCGGCGAAATCATCGGTGTCCCGGTGGGTCTGGAGTACGACCGCGGCTGCCGGACCAAGATCAACGTCAAGCCCGATGGCGACGTCACCACACTCTGGAAGAACTGGTCGAACGGCCTGCATCGCCAGACGGTCTACGGCAACGTGGCCAAAGAGCTTGGCCAGTTCTGCCGGTACATGGACATCAAAATGGTGGACGAGGCGGCCAAGGCCTGATCGGACGGGATTAGAAGGGCCGCAAAAACGCATGTCGGGTACGGGTGGTATGGGCAAGCACAAGCTTGCCCATGCCGTCCGATGCTCGAGGCAATGAGGAGTTGCTGTATGCCTATCCGGAGACGGGAGTTCTTAAAAAGCGTGGGCGGGGCGGTGGCCGGTCTGGCTGCGGGGGGCCCTGTCTGGGGCAGGCAAAAGCCAGCGCAGACCGACGAAGCGGTCGTGAGTCAGGCCGAGGAGCGAATCCGCAAATACCGGATGGGTACGGCCTCCTTGCGGCTCACCGGCCCGGATGGCAAGCCGCTACGGCCCGGTGTGGCTCTGCGAATCCGCCAGACCCGGCACAAGTTCCTGTTCGGGTGCAACATCTTCAAGCTGGGCCGCTGTCAGACAGCCGAGAACAGCGCGGCTTATGAGAAGCAGTTCGCCGAGTTGCTGAACTACGCCACGCTGCCTTTCTACTGGTGGCAGTACGAAGCGCGGAAGGGCGAGCCCGATGACGCACGCACCGAAGAGATTGTTCGGTGGTGCAACGCCCACGGGGTCACTACGAAAGGCCATCCCCTGGCGTGGAACTACGTGGACCCGCGCTGGCTGGCCGACAGCACGCCCGAGGAAGCGATGCGGCTCCAGTTCGAGCGCATTGGACGTTGCGCCCAGCGGTTCCGGGGCAAGGTTGACATCTGGGATGTGGTCAACGAGGCGACCGCCTACGACCGGGAAGAGTTGAAGCAACGCTCCCCGAAGCTGACGCAGGCCATCGCCGACATGGGAATTCGCGCTTACATTCGAACGGCCTTCAAGACCGCCCGCCAGGGCAATCCAGAGGCAACACTCGTGATCAACGACTATCGCACCGGTCCGGATTATGCCGAGAAGGTGATCTCGGAGCTTGTGGATGACGCCGGCAAGCCCATGTACGATGTCATTGGTATCCAGTCGCACATGCACGGCGGCTACTGGGGCGCGGCCCGCGCCTGGGATGTGTGCGAGCGCTTTGCCAAGTTCGGCAAGCCCCTGCACTTCACCGAGACTACCCTCGTATCGGGTCCCAAGAAAGATTCGGCTTGGACCACGACGCCCGAAGGCGAAGAGGATCAAGCCCGGCGCGTGAGTGAGTTCTACACCGTGCTGTTCTCTCATCCGGCCGTAGAGGCCGTTACCTGGTGGGATTTCACCGACCAGAACGCCTGGCAGCGTGCGCCCGCCGGTCTGATTCGCAACGATATGAGTCCCAAGCCTGCCTATGTGCAGCTTCTGAGTCTGGTCAAAGGCAAGTGGTGGACGATGGTCGAGACTACGAGCAATGGGGGCGGGAGCATCGATTTGCAGGGCTTCCAGGGACAATATGAGATCGAAGCCAAGGTCGGGGACCGGCGGCTGACCGGGAAGTTCCCGCTGGAGAAAGAACAAAAGACGCCGCTGGAGATCCGCTTAGCTTAGTTGCGGGAAGGGGCCAGGGACATGAACTACGCGGTGATCATGGCAGGGGGGACGGGCAAGCGGCTTTGGCCGCTGAGCCGGCAAAAGCGGCCCAAGCAGATGCTCAAGCTCTTGGACGGCCAGACGCTCCTGGGCCGGTGCTTCGAGCGGCTCGCCCCCGTATTCGATGTGCGCAATATCCTCGTCCTCACGAACGCAGGATATGCGGACCTCGTTCACGAGAACCTCCCCGAACTGCCGTTCAACAACGTGATCGGCGAGCCGGTGGTCCGCGACACTGCCGGCGCCATTGCTCTGGCGGCCACGGTCCTGGCCAGGTATGATCCCGAAGCGGTCATGGCACTGCTGACCGCCGATCAGCTCATCGAGCCTCCTGAAGTCCTGCAACAGGCGCTGAGGGATGCCTTCACGTTCTTGTCGGGCAATCCGGATGCCCTGATCACCTTCGGGATCAAGCCGGCCTTTCCCAGCACCCAACTGGGGTATATCCGGTGTGCCGACCCGCGCCAATGCCCCAAGTGCCGCAACACGGTCTATTCCGTCGAGGCTTTCAAGGAGAAGCCTGACCAGGAAACCGCCACACGATATGTCGAGAGCGGCCAGTACTCCTGGAACTCCGGCATGTTCGTCTGGCGGGCGAAGACGATTCTGGCCAACCTGCAGAAATTCCTGCCGGAAGCGATGGAGCCGCTCCACCGAATTGCGGCGGCCTGGGATACCCCGGCCCAAGAGAGGACACTCCAGGAATGGTTCCCGAAGCTGCCCAAGATCAGCATCGATTATGCCGTCATGGAGAAGGCGGAGGATGTCCACGCTATTCAGCTCGACTGCCGGTGGTTGGATATGGGCTCGTTCGCCGCGTTGGCTGATGTGATCAAATCCGATGAGAACAACAACGTGGTGGTGGCCGGCGCCAGTGAACTGCTGGATTGCCGCAACGATATCATCGTGACCGAAGATAAGGGCCATCTCATCGCGGCCATCGGGCTGGAGAACATCGTTATTGCCCACACGCCGGATGCGACGCTCGTCTGTCATGTCAGCCAGACGGAACGGCTCAAAAGTCTGCTGGAACAGATCGAACAGCACGGCCGAACGAAGTTCTTGTAGGATTTATGATTTATGAATGATGATTTATGATTTATCATTTGAGGCCGCTGGTGCGGCAAGACGGCTCGAATGGCGCCGGCGAATCATAATCATAATTCATGAATCATAATTCATAGATCATGAGGTATCTGGCCATCGACTATGGCATGAAAAGGACGGGGCTGGCGCTCTGCGATGCCGGTGAAACCATCGCCTCTCCCTACCGCGTGCTTCAAGGGCAGAAGGACTTGGTCCAGCGAATTGGCCGGGTCGTTGCGTCCGAGAATATCGAAGCAATAGTCTTGGGATTGCCCCTGAATATGGATGGGTCCGAGGGTCCTCAGGCCAAGAGGGTACGGGCATTCGCACACCAACTCGGATCACAAATCCATGTTCCCGTTCATTTTCAGGATGAGCGCCTCAGCAGCTTCGGGGCCGAGCAGAAGCTGGGAGAGATCGGCCTGAGTAAGGGTAAACAACGGGAGCGGCTGGACGCGGTGGCCGCGGCCGAGATCCTGCAAGCCTTCCTGGAGCAAAAAGCCGGCCGTTGATTCACGTTAGGGGCAACTCGTGGATTCCCTTTGTCATCCCGAGGCCAAGCCGAAGGATCTGGCCACAGGACGAGCGGTTTCTCGCGTTCGTAACCCAGATCCTGCGCGCCGCTCAGGATGATAAGTCCGGGCGTTCGGTCGATCCTTCAGAAAACATAGGTATTGGGTATGATTTTAAGGCTGCCGGGGCAGGAAGCGCGCGGTCGGGCCGTTTTTTTGCCCTGAGTGGTCGGAAAAGCCTTGCTAAGGCCGGCACGCGTCGTATACATTGACAG
This sequence comes from uncultured Pirellulales bacterium, assembly GCA_964354535.1. Lineage (GTDB taxonomy): Bacteria > Planctomycetota > Phycisphaerae > Sedimentisphaerales > Anaerobacaceae > PLanc-01. Next base: position 78,846 of record CAYHAJ010000137.1, on the reverse strand, counting down.
ATTCAGGATATGTTCGTTGAAAGAGCTTCAGTGGGTCCAAACAAAAAGGGCATGTAGAAAGTATGTTAACTAAAGAGGATAAAGGGAGCATTGTCGGGGATTTTGAAGTCCATGAGGGAGACACAGGATCGCCGGAGGTGCAGATTGCCTTGCTGACGAGGCGAATCAACGATCTGACCGAGCATTTCCGAGCGCATCCCAAGGATCATTCCTCCCGGCGCGGTCTGCTCAAGATGGTGAGCAACCGGTCGGCGTTGCTGCGATACGTCCGCGACAGAGACATCAAGCGGTATCAGACCATCATCACGCGTCTGGGATTGCGAAAGTAGGCCAGGCGCGACAGACAGAAGACAGAGGACGGAGAACGGAGGACAGAGGATGGCGACGGTCAGTCAGCTCTCTTCTGTCATCCGTTTTCCGCCATCTGTCATCTGCAACGAGGTCCGCGCGATAGTGCAGGTATGGTTGAATCAATGAAGGAACGTGGAAAATGACAGATGTACATCGTGTTTCGAGAGAGATCGGCGGCCGTACCCTGACCCTGGAAACGGGTCGGATCGCCAAGCAGGCCCATGGAGCGGTCCTGGTGCAGTACGGGGAGACGGTGGTGCTGGTCGCCGCAGTGGTGGCCGCTCCCCGGCAAACGGATGATGTGGGCTTTTTCCCCCTGAGCGTCGATTACCGGGAGAAGCAAAGTGCCGCGGGCAAATTCCCCGGTGGTTTCATCAAGCGGGAGGGAAGACCCTCGACCAAGGAGATACTTACGTCGCGGAATATCGACCGGCCGATTCGCCCGTTGTTTCCGGACGGCTATTACAACGAGGTGCAAATCGCCGCCTCGGTCATGAGCGCGGATCGCGAGAATGATCCCGACGTCCCGGCGATCATCGGCGCCAGCGCGGCGCTCGCCATCAGCAAAATCCCGTTCCTCGGGCCCCTGGGGGCCTGTCGGATCGGTCGGGTCGACGGCCAGTTCGTCGTCAACCCCACCCATACGCAGCTTCAGACGAGCGATCTCAACATGCTCGTGGGCGGCACGAAGCACGCCATCAACATGATTGAGGTCGGGGCCGAGGAGTTGCCGGAGGACGTCATCACCGCGGGAATTCAGAAGGCGCACGAGGCCATTCAGGAGATCGTCGCGATGATCGAGGAACTCCAGGCCCTGGTGCCGGTCGAGAAAGAAGCGACGATCGTGGAGCTCGACACCGACCTCTACGCGAAAGTGAAGGCGGAGATCCATGACCAATTGGTGGACTTGAAGACAATTGTGGGTAAGCAGGAACGGAACAACGCTGTCAACGCGCTCTTCGATGAGGTTCGCGCCCGATACGTCGGGGCGGACGAATCGAAGCCCGCGGTGGATGCGAATATGCTCAACCGCGTGCTGGACAAGATCGAGGAGGAAGTGGTTCGCCAGATGATTCTCGGCGGCAAGCGGCCGGACGGGCGGGGCGAGGCGGACGTCCGTCCGATCACGTGCGAAATCGGCCTGCTTCCTCGGACGCACGGCTCGGCCCTGTTCTCCCGGGGCGAGACCCAGGCGTTGGTCACCGTGACCCTGGGCACGATCCGGGATGCGCAAATCATCGACGGCCTGCAAGAGGAATACGCGCAGAGCTTCACCTACCACTACAATTTCCCACCGTATGCGGTGGGTGAGGTCAAGCCGATGCGTGGGCCGGGCCGACGAGAGATCGGGCACGGCGCGCTGGCCGAGCGGGCCCTCGAAAACGTCCGGCCGCCGGAAGAGGACTTTGCCTATACGATCCGCATCGTCTCGGACATCACAGAATCGAACGGGTCCAGCTCGATGGCTTCCGTCTGCGGCGGCTCGTTGGCCCTGATGGACGCAGGGGTCCCGAGTCGCGGGGCGGTCGCCGGAATCTCCGTGGGCCTGATCACCGGGGACAACGGGCGTTACAAGCTGCTCACCGATATCCTCGGGGAGGAAGATCACTTCGGCGATATGGACTTCAAGATCGCCGGCACGACGAAGGGCATCACGGCCATCCAACTCGACATCAAGGCAATGGGGCTGCCGCATCAGATCATGGTCGAAGCCCTGGAGCGGGCGCGCACGGCCCGGCTGGATATCCTCAAGATCATGAATGAGGCCATTAACGCACCGCGGGCGGAGCTCAGCAAGTACGCCCCGAAACTGATCACCATAGAGATCGACCCCGAGTACATCGGGAAGATCATCGGCCCGGCGGGCAAGATGATCAAGAGCCTCCAGGAACAGACGGATAGCGTCATCGAGATCGAAGAGGACGGGACCATCTACATCAGTTGCACGGACGGCGACGGCCACCTCAAAGCCAAAGAGATGATCGAGGCGATGACCCAACCGCCGGTGGTCGGCCGGCTGTACAAAGAGGCCAAAGTGGTCTCGGTCAAGGACTTCGGCGTCTTCGTGGAAATCGTGCCCGGCGTGGAAGGACTCTGCCACGTCAGCGAGCTCAGCGCGAACTACGTCAAGCACGTCGAGGACGTCGCCAAGATCGGGGATATCATCCCGGTCAAGCTGCTCCTGGTCGACGAGCAGGGCCGCTACAAGCTGTCGCGTCGGGCCGCCCTGGAGGAAATGGGCATCAAGGAAGAGCAGAAGGAAGGCCAGGGCGAAGAGCGGGGCGAAGAGCGCCGCAGAGACGACCGCCGGGATGATCGGCGAGATGATCGCCGACCCAGGCACGGCGGAAAGAGGTAGACGCGGGTCAACGACCCGAACGTTGGTCGATTTCTGAACCATAAGGCCGAAACTCGAAAGCGTGGCTCTCGTTTCGCGGGGCAACGCTTTCGGACTTTCGGCTCTCGGTTTGGGGTGGGCCCGAAGGCCCAGGGAGTAAACGACGGGTGAACGGATTTCTGGACGGAGTATTCTCTGCGATTCGTACGACCGGGGCCGGTGTCATGGCACTGTTGTCGCAGGGGCATCATGTGCCTTGGGAGGGATCGAAAGAGACACCCTCCAGCGCCACCACCGGCGAGGAACTGGCGAGATTGACCGGCGAGCTCGCCCACGAGATCAAGAATCCTCTCTCGACGGTCAAGGTCAACCTCCAGCTCGCACGCGAAGCCCTGGACGATGTCGATCTCGCGGACCCGAGCCGGGTCTTGTGGGACCAGTGCCGCCACAGTCTGGCCGGCGCCGCCCGCAAGATCGCCATCGTTCAGAAGGAAACGGAACGGTTAGAGCAGATCCTGGATGGTTTTCTGAAGTATATCCGGCATCCTGATCTGCAATGGGCGACGGTGGATCTGAACGAGTTGGTGAGCGACATGGTGGACTTCTATTCGCCGCAGGCGTACAGTCGCGCGTTGACGGTCCGCCAGAGCTTCAGCGGCGAACCACTGCCGTGCCGGGCGGATGCCGGTGCACTCAAGCAAGTACTCTTGAATCTGTTCATCAACGCCCAGCAGGCGATGGAGGGCCCCCCGGACCAGGGCGGCGAGTTGATGATCCGTACGGTCCGGCGGGCCGGACGAGCGGTCATTCAGGTCAGCGATACCGGCAGGGGAATCCCGACGGAGAAGCTGCCGGCCATCTTCCAGCCTTACTGCTCCTTGCGTTCCGGCGGCAACGGCCTGGGGTTGGCCACGGCCCGGAAGATCGTGGAGGCCCACGGCGGCACCATCTCCGTCCACAGCGAGGTGGACAAGGGGACATCGTTCACGATCGAATTGCCCCTGGCCGGCGCGGCCGCCGAGACCGGAGAACAAGCAGCTTAGTGCGCCGCGGGACGCGTAACGCAACGATACGCGTTGCGCCACCGCAACCGATTCACGTGCCCGCCGTGGGGCGGGCCCGGTGGTCGTAGGCCCTACGGAGCACGTCCGCATTGTGCTGGGCTTTGTCCCGGGGCAGAATCTGTTCCAGCAAGGCCCGCGATTCCTCCTGGCGACCGAGCAGTCCGAGGGCGGCGGCCATATTCGCCCGGTATTTCCCGCTCTCCGGCGCCAAGCCCGCCGCCTCCGTGAAACGCGCCAAGGCCGGCTCGTACTCCTTGCGGAGCAGCAGGCACATGCCCAGATTGTTCACGAGGACCGGATCGCGCGTGCGGATCTTCAGGGCCGCCGATAGCATCTCCATCGCCTCGTGCGGGCGTCCCCGACGCATTTGCAGTTCGGCCAGACTGTTGTAGTTCGGGAGAGATCCCTTCTCCCGGCCGGATGTTCAACAGGCCGAGGTGCTCGGCGAAATGGCGGGCCAGCACCGCGAAGTCACGCTGCCCGAGCTCGTTGAGCTGTTCTCCGTCGGGGACAAAGTGGTAGGGATACAGCGTGTGTTGCGTGAGGATGGCATTCTCCACCCCGACATTGTTCAGCGTCCGGATCATCTCTTTGTCGAAATGCTTGTCGGCGGCGGTTCGCGCATCTTCCTCACAACCGCTCAGCAGGCCGCCCACGAGACAGATGGCCACAATTCCAGATGTTCTCATGATCCACTCCATTTTGCAGAACCTCGTTTCGATCACACCCCTGGTGGTACTCACTGAGACACCAGAGTACGGGCGATATTGATGGCCGCCGGTCCGATGGTCACGACGATCACGGCGGGAAAGATGCACAGCACCATGGGGAGGATCAGCTTGACGGCCATCTTCTCTGCATTTTCCTCCGCGGCCATACGGCGTTCCTCCCGCATGGACGCGGCGAATTCCTTCAAGGCGACGGCCACACTGGTGCCGAATCGTTCACTCTGCACGAGAATAGCCGCCAGGGAAGCCAACTGGTCCGCCCCGGTGCGTGCGGCCATATTCCGCATCGCCTCCGTGCGGCCGGCGCCCAGGTGCATCTCGAAATTGCTGAGGTCCATCGCGATACCCAGCACGTCGCTCACGTGGTGAATCTCATCGGAGACGATGTTCCAGGCCATATCCAAGCCGATGCCGGACGTGACGCAGATCTCCAGCAAGCCCACGACGTCCGGCAGGAATTGCTGAATCTCCTGCTGCCGGTTGCGTACGCGGCAGAGCACGAACAGGTTGGGCAGGAAGAAGGGAACCGCGGCGCCGAGGGAGATGAGCGAGCGCTTTCTCGTGAGGCTCTGCTCCAACGGCAGGACCAGGAGCGCCGTGAGAACCAGGCCGGCGGTGAAGAGGAGGATCTTGATGCCGGTGTAGATCGCGGGGGCCGCCCGGCTGGTGTACCCGGCCCGGATCAATTGCTCCCAGAGGCTCGTGCTGGCGTGACCGTGGGAGACGAAGTTCCCGACCTCCTCCAAGACTTTGAGAAGGGGCTTCGGCCCTGCGGGTCTGGCGACCAGATCGTAGGGCAGATCGCCGGCCTCGAGTCTGCGGCGCAGAGTCCGGCGCCGCTGGTCGGGCAGGAAGAGGAGGGCAGTCCCGACCAGCAGAACTGAGAGGAAGGAAAGGACGGCCACCAAGACGGCGGGACTCGTCCAGTTCACGTTAACAGTCTGGATCCAGTCTCTCCCCATAATCGGAGCCAACCTAATACCGGATAGCCGAGAGTTTTTCCATAAGCCACGCACCCAGAAGAATACTGGCCACCGTCCCCGCCAACAGGCACCGGCCGCGCCAGTCCGTATAGAATAACGCCATGTAATCGGGGGCGGTGATGTTCAGGACGACAAAGAGCAGAACCGGCAGGCCGATGAGGATCCATTTGCTCATGTTCGTCTGGGCGGCCAGGACGCGCACGCGCCGGTGCAGCCGGATGCGGGACCGCATCACGTTGGCCAGGGTGCCCATCAGCTCCGCCAGATTGCCGCCGCTGCCCAATTGGATACGGACGGCCGTGGCGAAGAGCTTCAGATCCGCGTTGCGGCTGGTGTCGGCCACGCGGCGAATGGAACTCTCCAAGTCGAGGCCCAGGGCCTGCTCCTGGCAGATCTCGCCGAAGATCTTGCCGATGGGATTGCTGACCTCCGTGGCGACCAGTTGAAAAACGCCCACGAGCGGATGGCCCGCGCGCAGGGCTCGGGCCGCAATACCGAGGGAATCCACGAACTGCCGCTCGAACAGGGCCACGTGGGCCGCGAGCCGTTTCTTCGTTATCACCCAGAACGTGGTAAGAATGGCGACCGCGACTCCCACGGCCAGCCATACGCCGTAACCCAGGGCATACGTGGCGGCCAGCGCCAGTCCCGCGGCACTCAGGACAGTCAAAAAAACGACGGATGCCGGTGCTTTCCAGCCCGCGTCGCTCCGCAGCCGCTCCAACCGTTCCGACAACGTCTCCTTCCGGGCCTGGCTGGGCCGCCGACGGCTCTCGCGTTGGGCTCGCCAAAGCTGCAGTGCTTGTGACCTCTGCACCTCCAGGCCGCCGGTGCCGAGCCGTTTGCGGAGTTGCTGCTGGCGTCGGGCATACTGGACGACCCAGAGCATCACGCAAATGCTCCAGGCGGAGAAGACCAACACGAAGACCGCGGACATCAGGATGGTGTTCAGGAGTTCTTGCCTGTTCATGGCGGCTCTTAGTCCCTTCCTTCCTCCGATTCGGCCGCGGGCCTCGGCCTCGTCGGGGGCGCGCTGCGGTTTCGGCAGGGCGCGCCGCTGGAAGGCCTCGGGTGACATCTCCACCCCATAGGCCTTGAATCGGGCCAACAGGCGGGGCCGCACGCCGCAGACTTCGAAATCGCCGTGCGCATTGCCGTCCTCGTCGACGCCTTTTTGCTCGTATCGGAAGATCTCATGCAGACAGATCGTATCCCCTTCCATGCCGGTGATTTCCGAGATCTCGACGATCTTGCGGGCGCCGCCGGCCAGCCGGCCCAGGTGGATCAGAACGTGGAGAGCCGAGCTCATCTGCTCGCGGATCGCCCGCACCGGGTAATTCAGTCCGGCCATGCTCACCATGTTCTCGACCCGCCGCAGTGCATCGCGGGGGCTGTTGGCGTGCACGGTCGTCATGGAGCCCTCGTGGCCCGTGTTCATCGCCTGGAGCATGTCGAGCGCTTCGGCGCCGCGGACCTCGCCGATGATGATCCGGTCGGGCCGCATGCGCAGGCTGTTGCGCAGCAGGTCCCGTTGGCTGACCTCGCCCTGGCTCTCGATATTCGGCGGCCGTGTCTCCAGCCGCACCACGTGCTCACGCTGGAGCTGGAGCTCGGCGGCATCCTCAATCGTGACGACGCGCTCGCCCGCCGGAATCCATTTTGGACAGCGCGTTCAGGAAGGTCGTCTTGCCCGTTCCGGTTCCGCCGGAGATCAGAGTATTGGTCTTGCACTGGACGCAAGCTGCCACGAAGGTGGCCATCTCCTCCCGCAGGGCGTCGAGCTCGATCAGTCTTTGCATATCGAGCGGATTGGTGCCGAAGCGCCGGATGCTCAGCGCCGGCCCATCGAGTGACAGCGGCGGGATGATCGCGTTGACGCGGGAGCCGTCGGGCAGCCGGGCGTCGAGCATCGGCGTGCTCTCGTCGATGCGACGTCCGACGTTGTCGGCGATCCGGCGAATCACCCGCATCAGGTGGTCGGCATCGAGGAACGTGGCACCGGTTGACTCCAGGCGGCCCTGGCGCTCGATATAGACGCGGTGCGGCCCGTTGACGAGGACATCGCTGATCAGGGGATCGCGCAGAAATTCGTCGAGCGGGCCGTAGCCGAAGACCTCATCCATCACCTCGCGGACGATCTGCTGGCGTTCCGGGCCGGACAAGGGCACCTTCTCCTCCAGCAGCAGGGCGTTCACGCGCTCCGCACACTGGGCGTGAAGCTGATCGAGCGGAATCCGGCGGGCCTCGTTGAGGTCCATGACCCGCAACAGCTTGCGGTGGACGCGTGCCTTGACCTGGATGGCGGCATCGCCGTCGGCGGTCTGGCCCAACGCTGCAGCGAGGCTGGCTTTTTTATCAAACACGTCTCTCATCCTCCTGTGGGCGATTGCCTACCGTTCGAGGTGCATTGGTGGATCCGCTCCGCCAACCGGCGGTAATCCCGCCGCAACTTGGATCGGCGCGCCACGTCCGCCAGCGGCCGGCTGCGATTGATGCTCTTCATGACCCTGGCCCAGTCGCTGCGAATGGGATGCAGCGTGTGGACTCCGATGGCACGCTGACTGTCCTCGAGTCTCAGGAGCGGCCCGCGCCGGCGCACGCGATTGGCCAGCGGCAAAATGCGCTCCCGCGGAATCCCTTGCTCGACCAGGAACGAGACCGTCGCGCCGGCATAGGCGACATCTCGCAGCGTCAACTGCAGGACCAGCACGTTCAGGCGACTTACCGAGGCCAGGGGTCCCATGACCTGCGGCGGCAGGCGCGGGGCGTCGATGATGATGTAATCGTACGCTTCCCGGCACGCTTCGAGAGCCGCGGGCAGGTTCTCGTAGTTGAGGACCGTGTCGGTGTCCGCTTCGGCCACGGCGGGACTGAGCAGGACGTCGAAGCCGTCGCAATACGTGGCGGCCGTCGATTCGATCAGGTGATGATCGACGGCTCCCTGGCGGCCGAGGACGTGACCGATGCCGTACCGGCCTTTGAGCCCCAGGTAGGCGGCCACGGCGCCGTAATGCGTGTCCAGGTCCAGGATCAGAACCCGCTTGGCCAAACCGAGCCGAAGTTCATTGGCAAGGTTGATGGCGATGGTGGTCGCGCCGCAGCCCCCGCTGCACGGGAAGACCGAGACGATCACCCCCTGGCGCGTCGCCGTCTGCAGCCGGTGTACAAGCAGGTGCTCCAGCACGTTATCCAACTCGGTCACAATCGTATTCTTGCGCAGAAAGTGCCGTGCCCCGGCCTGCATAGCGTGCTGCACGTGCCTCTCGTCGAATCCCTTCGACATCACGACAAACCAGGTGTTCGGATATGTCATGCTGGTTTTGCCCAAGTCCGACAAGATGCGCTCGGGGTCCCCGTCAATGTCCACTACGGCGATCCTCGGTCCGTCCTTGACCAGGTCCATGGACCGCCGGGTCCGCAGGTCCATCATCGTGTCGCACACGACCGCCGTGTCCGCGAGCGAGCGGCCTTGGAGCACCGACCGGACGGCCGCGAGGGTCTCCTGCTCCGGCGTCAACAGCAATACATGTGCGGAGGTCATGCCCCGGGTCCCATGAGCTGGTCCAAGCCCATCTCCTTGAGCCACGCGGCGCTGCCTGGATCGAGCCGGGCCGGCCTCCGGCCCTCGATGCGGCCCCCGAGGTAAAACTCCCAATCGTCGGGGGGCATGTACGTCGCCCCGGGCAGGGGCGGGGCCGTGGCCACCGACATCGGCTCGACGAGGGCGGCCGTCACGAGAATCACCAACTCCGTCTCGTTGTTGCGGTACCGTACGGAGCGGAACAACGGGCCCAGGATCGGCAGGTCGCCCAAGCCTGGAATCCGCGAGGTGACGGCGGAGTCGGTGTGCTGGAGCAGGCCGGCCATCGCGAAGGATTGGCCGCTCTTGAGCTCCATGGTGGCCTCCGCCCGCCGGGAGCTCAGCGCCGGGATTGAGAAGCCTTGGATCACCAGGGCGCCAACGTCGGTCAGTTGGCTGACTTCCTGCATGGCCCGCAGGCGGATGGTGTGGTCCCCCAAGACGATCGGCCGGAAGGTCAGGCGCACCCCGAATTCCTTGTATTGGATGGTGATCGCCGTCGTGCCTATTCCGCCGCCACCGCCTTGCACGATGGGGATCGGAAACTCGCCGCCGGCCAGGAAGGTGGCCTCCTCGCCGCTCAGCGCGATCAGCGTCGGATTGGCCAGGATGCGCATGTACTGGTTTTCCGCCAGGGCCTGGAAGAAGAACTCCAGGTTCGAATTCGGGAAGCCGGCGAAGATCGTCACGAGGGGGCTGGTCCCGATGCCGGTGCCCGGCGTAGTGAAGATGAGCGAGCGGGTCACGTCCTGCCCGCCGGCGGGGCCGATGTCAATCGAGGGGACCAGGCCGCCGCCGGTGGCGGTGCCGACGCGCTGGCCGAAGAAGAAATCGTGGCCCCCGAAGAAGGCGTTGACTCCTAGGGCCTTGGAGGCGGCGCGGCTGACCTCGGCGACTCGGACCTGTAATTGTACCTGTTGCACGCCGGCTAACGTTGTCATGTTGACGTACGGCGTCTTGGTCTTATCCAGGTATTCCTTGAGTTGCTGGGCCTGGTCGGCGCTGCGCATCGTTCCCCGGACGAGCAGGATCTCCCCGGACTCATTCACATCCAGCACGGCGTTGGGAAACAAGCCTTGAATGCTGCCGCGCACCGTGTTGGCGTCCATGCGGACGGCGACGCGGCGCTGCAGGGTCTTTTGCTCATCGTCGCTCCACAGAATCAGGTCGAACGGCCCACGACCAGCGTGATTTCGTCGTCGCCCGAGGGTGTCTGTGCCGCCAACAGGGCGACCGGGACCGACAGCAGGAGAATTGCCCCCAAGCCGGTCAGAAAATGACGTTGCATGTTTTCCCCCTTCCGTAGGGTGGGTCGGGCTCCCAATCGCGATTCATCGCGATTGGGCTCCCGCTTGCCCCACCGATTCCTTTCGCCACACACGAGTCCTGGTGGGCCTGCCGGGACCCAAAGGCGCTGTTTCGCACTTGGGAACTCGACCGACCCTACCGAGCACCTGCCGATACCTGATTCGCATCCGCCGGTGCGGAGTTTTCCTTCTGCTCGTCTTTGAGCCTGATCTCGGTTTCTTCGACCTTCTGCCCCCGGATGATGGTCATCTGCCAGGCGGAGCGTCTGGGCGGCCCACTGGCGAGGTATTCCGGACCGGACGCCGCCATGCGGGGAATATTCGGCTCCGGGGCGGTTCTCACTAACGGGGTCGGCGGACAGTTCGGATCGACCGGCGGCCGATTCCCCAGCAGGGTCTGGAGCTGGTTGACCAACGTCAGGGTCTGGCTATCCATGGCTTCGCTGGAGGCGGTCAACTGGCCTTCCTTGACGACCATCGGGTCCGTCGGATTGAGGTTCTTATCCAGCGGGTTGCGCATGGCCAAGCCCAGCGTGCCGCGCTCCATGGCCAACTGCAAGGCCGCCGCCTGCCGCGCCGTGACCTCCAGGGCCACCGTCATGTCACCGCGCGAGGACGTGGCCCGGGAAAGAGCCGACTCCTTCTTCTTGTCCTTCTCCTCGGGGCCGAGACCCCCGTCTGATCGCGCACCGCCAGAACCTGAATGTTCTGGAGCAAAGGGGCGGTCACCGCGTCGCCTTTCTTTCGGTCCTGGAGAGGGAAGGTGGCGAAGACGTCGACGATGCAGCCCGGGTAGAGAAGGTCGGCCGTGGTGGAACGCCGCGCCAGAGAGATCTGAAACGCGAGCATCCCCGGCCGGAGCAGATCGTCGATCGCGGTCTCCGGGAGGAAGCAGGAGGCCGCCAGGGGTTGGCCCTTGACGACGGCGACCTTGAGCGTCTTGCCGACCGTCTGGGCGTGGCTGGTGAAGCAGCCCATCGGCAACCCGGTCTTCGGAACCTGCTCCACCTTGATGTGATCGGCGATCAGCCGCGTCCGGGCCGGCAGGTCCATCTGGGCCAGGACGACGGCGGTCGTAGTCGCCGGGGTCAGGCCCTGCATGTTTTTTGTCTGGACCCACTGGAAGAGCACGGCAGCCGCACCGCCGGCCAGTAAGCCTAACACCAGAAGTGCAACGACGGCCAATTTCATGGTCATCTCCCCTCACTGAACCCTGACTCTGCCGGGAACCCAAACTCACATCAGGTATGTTCCTTGGCGAGCCTGACTACCGCACGAAGGGTATCTGGCACGGGCAAGAAAGTGGCCTTGACCACGTCGACATCGGCGGTGTTCAGGGTCACCGTTGCCTCCACCATGTCCCCGTCCACAAGGACCACGGATCGGCTGGCCACGGGCACACCGCTCAGAAGAGCGTCAATGGCGGCTTCCCCATCGGCCGGTGTCGCGCTCAGAGCCGCCGCAATGCGCGCGCCATGGCGTGCGGCGTTGGTGGCCCGCTGCATGTTGAGAAAGAGCCAACCGTATTCCAGCACCCCCAGGACCAGCAGGAGCAGCAGAGGCAGTACAATCGCCAATTCGACCACTTCGATCCCATGACGGCTGTCCCCAATCCGGCGAGACCGCCCGCCGCTGCGGCCACGACCAGCCCCACCAGGGTCACGGGGAACGTGAGCCCATTCGGAATCCGGCCCGTCGTCAGGTCGCAGAGCGCTGCCGCGAGTGAGACGCCGAAAACGGCGCCCCACTCGACGAACAACCTAAGCTCATTCGTAGCGCTTCCCACCATAGTCTGTCGTCAGAGATGATGCATCCGCGCGCCGGGGACACGCCAGAGACACCGGCCCCCGCGGCCGAGGAAGATCGGCGTGGCCCCACACCCAGAGCCGCGATTACGGGAATTGGCTTTCGACCGTGGTGAAGGCATTCAGCACGTGGCCGCCCAGGGCGACGGCCGTCGTGATGGCCCCGATGGCAATGATGCCCAGGACCACGGCCCACTCCACCGTCTCGGTCCCGCGTTCATCCTTGAGAAACCGTAGAATCGTCTTCATCGTGTTCTCCTTTCCCAATTGACCCTATGCCACACTGGTGACTGGTTTACGGAGCTTCTGCTCCACACAAATAACGACACGCGCGCGTCGCCATGCTCCAGGTTGCGTTGCCGATCCCACTCCCTTTCTGCAGGCACGCCGGCGTCCCGACGCCGGCGGAATACCCCCCATATCCAGGCCCTGTTCGGCTCCCATTCCGCGCGGTCACCCCGCCACGGGCCGGATCGATCCTGCGGGTGCCCTCCTGCTCGTGACGGGCCGTCACGGCCCTCACCACATTCCGCGCTCCGGTTCGGCGCGAGGCCGGGGACGCACCACACCCGTGTGACTTCATACCGCGGCGCGGGGCCCGGCGAAATAGGCAAAACCCTCAATCTGTGTACGCACAAACCATTATTGACCGAGCGCCCACGATGCGATACAGTGGCCGGGCGTTCTGGGGTGCCACTTCCCGTCACGAGGTGACGCGCGGGGGACACCCATAAAAGGGATATCAGCGAGCAGGAATTGAGGAGGTGAGTCATGGAGCGGTGCAGAAGACCATTGTCACACGCGGCCACACGCAGTCCCAACCTGGGCCTCCAATCTCTCCGCCATTTGACCGTCATGTCGCGACGCCGACGGCGCCGGGGCATCGCTCTCCTCTGGACGGCCATCTTCGGTCTCGTGCTGATTGCGCTGACGGGTCTGAGCTTGGATTGGGGCAAGGTGGCTTACAATGTCCACGAACTCCAGAATGCGGCCGATGCCGCGGCGCTGGCGGGGGCGCAGTGGGTCAAGGTCGATCAGGTGGTCACCCGGGACCGGGCCCAGCAACTGGCCCTGGCGAATCCGACGGAGAAGATCCCGGTGCAAATCGCTCGCAACGAGGCCAACGCGGAGCTGGGCGACCTCGTCATCGGCCGTTGGGAGAAGCTGACGCGCACGTTCACGCCCACCCTGGAGAATCCGAACGCGGTGCGCGTGGTGGCCCGGCGCATCACGGACGGTCTGGATGGACCGGTCGCCCTGATCTTCGGACACCTCGCCGGGATGAACACGGCGAATATCACCCGCCAAGCCATCGCGCACTCCACGGGCTCCACGGGCGCGGGACTGATCTGCCTCGATCCCAATGAGAACCTGGGTCTGAAAATCCATGGCAACGTCATCCTCGACGTGGAGGGCGGTGACATCATGGTCAACTCGTCGGCAGACCCCGGTGCGACGATCAGTGGCACTGCCGGTTTTACGGATTGCGACCTCTTCAAGGTGGTGGGGGACTACAAGCTCAACGGCGTGACGGAGGACGAGCTGCCCTTCACGTTCATGGACCACGAGGACGAGGTCGAGCCGATACCGGATCCGCTGGCGGCCCTGGATCCGCCGTCCATCTACGATGCGGCGAACTGGCCTTGGCCGGAGCTGTCGCTGACCAAAAACGGCAAGCCGGTGCCCGACACGGGTCCGCGTCTGGATGCCTCGGGCAATCCAGTGCCCTTCGAGCCGGGGCTCTACTCCGGCGGCTTTGCCTTCACGACCGCCGCCCAGACGGTCGAGTTCAATCCCGGCATCTATGTGGTCGGTGGGGCGGGCCTGCAGATGAACGGCGGTGTGCTGCGCGCCGAAGGGGTCCTGTTCTACCTTGCTTCCGGTCCCGTGGACTTCGGCGGCGGCGGCACCGTGTTGATGAGTCCGCCGGGCGACAGTTTCGCCTACCCCGCCTGGCAACAGGCGATGGCCGAGTACTACAAGGATGTCACGATCTTTCAAGCGCGGGACAACCACAGTCAGGCGCGCCTCATCGGGACCTCGGCCTATGACATCGGCGGCATTCTCTACTTTCCGCGCAACGGCCTCAAGCTGGAAGGCACGGCCGGAAATACGTTCCGCGCCGGCGATCAGTTGATCTGCTGGACCGCGGATATTGGTGGCAGTGGCGTGCTGGAGATCGACTACCAGGGGGACAACCTGATCGCCGGCTTTCGATCCGTGCTCGTGAGATAGGGGGCGTCTCGCGGCGCTGATGTGTGGCCGCGTCTCCGAGAGGCTGGGACCCCGGCGTTCGCCGGCGCCGCCGTTGCGACAGGCATCGGAATCGGCAGGGGACGAAAACCATGTTCAAGAAATTCACGCTGCTCAGGTCGCAACGGAGCCGGGTCTTTGAGCTGCTCCAGGAGGGACAGTTGGAGCCGGCCGAGTTCTCCTGGGCCAAGGAGGAGATCGCGGGCAGCATTCTGGTGTCCCGGTTGAACTACCGCGAGGGGACCTACTATTTTCAGTTCTCCTCTCACGAGCTGAACGCCTGGTGCGTCGCCTGCCCGGGCCGGTACCGGTCGATGGACTATGAGTATCCGAAGGATTGGCAGGAGCAGGAGGGGCAGCGCGGCCGGAAAGGACGGAGCGCTCAGGATGGCCTGGGTATCCAAGAGCCCGCGGGCATTGCGCTGGTAGGGTGTGCCGATCACCTCGTGCGGTGTGCGGTACAGAATCTCGCTACCCAGATCGACGTGCGTCAGGATTCGATGGGGCCGGTCCTGCCATCTTGGCGTCGTGACCAGATACTCACAGATGCCCTGCAAGGCGGCCCGTGAATAGGGGGCCGGGGAGGGGATCGCTCCAATGACCGTCTGCACCAGAAGCCCCGAGAACATCAGACCATAACAGCACCCCCCGAGGACGGCGATATTCCGGATGCTGTTCCTCCGTGTGTAGCCCGGATCGCTCGGCCGCACGAGGTGCCGTGCGCGGAGCTCGGCCAGGGCCAGGGACAACAGGACCTCCGTGTACATCACCCACCGTAGCTGGTACAGGGACAGGGCCAGAAAGAGCAGGATCGAGAATCCCACGTAGGCCCAGCCGTCGGCGTTCCTCCGACGGACACTCCAGAGCGTGACGAAGGGAACAGCAAGGGCCGTCGCCCCCAACAAGGGCACGGAAAAGCACCATTGGGACGACAGCGGCTGAAGCTCCCGGACACGTTCGAGCCAAAGGGGGACGAGTTGCGGGGCGACGTCCGCGAGTGGTCCGCGAAAGAAGCGGGGCGACAAGGCGGCCAGGGCGAGGACCACGACCACGATCCCCGCCAACGCCAGGACAAGCCGACCTGTCCAGCCGGTGAGCGGGCCCGTGGGGCGCATCCGGCTCAGAAGCCAGGCCGCCGCGAACACGGAGGCGATGAGTCCAAAGAGAACGCAGTGGATGATGGAGAGCCGGTCGAATTCGACGGTGACCAGGTCGCTCCAGGGCCGCTCCACGAGCGTGGCCAGACACGTGAGGAGAAAGAGCGTCAAGCTGAAGTGGACGCCTTTGGGCAGGAAATCCGCATTCCGTCGGACCCACAGCCATCCGAGGGCGGCCAGTACGGTTGCGGTCACGACGAGCGCCTCGATGCTCACCCAGATCGAAAGGGCACAGACCGCCGCGGCCCCATAGCAGAGGGACAGCCGCAGTGGGGCCAAAACCAGCCGTAAGGTCAAGCCGAGGGACAGAACGAAGAGCAGAGCCAGCAGACTATGATGGTCCGGCCGAGCGGGTTGAAAGACGCTTAGTACCCCGAGTTGACAGACCATAAACAAGACGGTCAGCCGGGGACCGTCTTTCGTCACCAGCGGCCGTGCCGTCCAGGGAAGAATCAGGAGACTGGCGAACAAGAGAACGGGACTAACGAGCACTCCCCACCAGAAAAGTGCCGATCGGAAGCCGAGCAGGCCTGCGACCGGCAAGGCGCCGCCCAGAAGCAGCACGTCCATCGGCCGGGTCCAGTGCAACTGCTCCCCATAGGGGGCATTGCTTCTCTCGATGACGGAGTCATGCCAGTGCCCGGTCCGCCAGAGTTTCTCCGCTCGCAGCAGGTGCATGTAGCCATCGGAATCCGCCAGCCCGCCGGGCGGTGCGGTCATGATGCCCATGAGGTACGCGGCGGTCAAGCCCAAAGGAATAACGAGGCTCAGGCCCGCGTGTAGATACGGCGATCCAGCGGCTTTTACGGCGTAGGCCGTACCGGCCCCTTCGATTTCAGCCATCTCGATTTCTCTCCGATCTCTTGTTCGAGGGGATAATGACCAACGATCCGGTCCGGCTCAGGACTCCTTCGCCTCATGATAGGCCGCTTCCGTGTTGACGGCCCAAAGGTTGTCCTTGCTCTCCAGATTGCTGATGATATTGTCAACGGCGGTCATGGCGGTCAGCATGGAATGGTCCTGGTTGTTGTAGCGGTGCATGCCATTGCGCCCGATGAGGTAGAGGTTGGCCAGGGTGTCGGTGAATTGCCGGACCACGTTGAAGCGGTCGTAGGTGCCGAAGTAGGCAGGATAGGCCTTGGGTGTCCTCAAGACAGCGCCGTCCAACACGTCGCGGGATTCGATGAAGCCGAGCTTGCACATCTCGCGAATCGCAAAGGCCCGCATCTCGGGATCGGGCCGCCGCCACAAGTCGTCCCCTTCGGTGCAGAAGTACTCCAATCGTACCCACGTGTTCCGCGGGTCGGCCACGAGATACGGACTCCAGTTGTTGAACACCTGGAGGCGTCCCATCTTGACGTCCGGCTCCTGAACATAGAGCCAGCAGTCCGGGACCGTTCCGTTGCCGTTACGTGGGGCCGGGTGGCCGTCGATCCTCAGCTTCCGGAGAAGAAGGCCCACGGTGATGAAATCGCGGTAGGCCAGCCCCTGGGCCGTTTGCTGCACGGCTTCAGGTGCCGCCGGTTCCAGCGCGGCGATGAGGTCCTTCACGGGCATACTCGAGAAGAAGAAATCGCCCTTGAACTCGGTGGTTCGCCCCGTTGCTTCCTCTTGCGTCACCACGCCCTCGATTCGGCCCCGATGCCACAGCAGCCTGATGACCCGGTGTCCAAGCTGGATCCGGCCACCCCGGTCCGCAACGGTACGAGCAACCTCCGTCCACATCTGGCCGGGGCCAAGCTTGGGGTACAGAAACCGGCGAATGAGGCTTGTCTCGACATTCTCCTGCCGCACGGAACGATCCCGGCGCACCAGCCGGCGTACCGCGTCCGCCGACATCGATCCGGTTGCCTCGGTAATTGACCGTTCTGGAAATTCCGCCGATCTCGCGGCTTGCTTCCAGAACGATCGGCTGGATCTCCGTCCGCTGGAGCAGTTCGTACGCGGCCGTCAATCCGGCCGGTCCGGCGCCGATGACGATAGCCGTTCCCTTTTTCATATGGCGGTCTTGGTCAGGATGCCCCATTGGGACAGGAAACCGATCGTGCGAACGTCTTGGCACGCGAAGTCCGGCACGTGACGCAAATGGATGAGATGGTCGTGGGGACTGGTCCGCTTCTGATTGAGGCCGAGGGCCTCGAGGAGCTTCAGAACGCCGTCCGTCCGAGGGACGGGAGTCGTGAGCATCAGCCGGCCGCCCGGGCGTAGCAGCGCATGGCACTCCCGCAGACAGTCCACATGTTCGATGACCTCAAAGGCGATGATGGTGTCGAACGATTCCGGCGCCAGGCCGAGTTGTCGCCCGTGGCGGATATCCCCCACGATGTCGGCGGGGGGTTCGAGGCTCAGACCCACGTAGTTCGTCCAGCCGTGGCTCTTGAGATACTCTCCCACCCATCCAGCGCCGCACCCGACCTCCAGAATTCGGTCCTGCTTCGGAATCCGTGGGAAGAAGTACCGAATCTTCCGTCTTCGCGCGTAGGCACTGACCCAAGGCATGCCGGCGTCATCTCCCTTTCCGTTGCGTCCGAACCTCCGTGCCATCCCGTGGCCTGCGAAGAGGCGCAGGCCGAAGATACGAAAACCGGATAACAGAATAGGGATTTTCCTGAATTAAGGAACCGGTGGGGTGAAGTGCCCTCGGGCCACGAGATCAAAACGCGAAATCCGAAGCACCAAATCCCCGGCAAATCTCCCGCTCCAAATCCCCAATTCCCGACCAGAGCAGGGCCGGAAACGAAGGCCCGGCGACGCGTTTCGGTCGTGGGAGTTTTGGCTTTGTCTGGGAGTTGGGATTGGAGACTTGGGATTTCCGCCCTGCGGCAGGCGGCTCAGTATCGGAACAACGCCGCGATGTTGCTCTGGGCCGGCATCTGCTCGCGGGGCAGGGCGTAGATCATGCCTTTGTTCTGCAGCACGCACACGGTCGCCAGGTCGATCAGGTCCACATCGCCCTTCGTGGGCGTGTCGTGAATCGTGACGACTAAGCTCTGGGTGTCCAAGGTGCCCCAGACGCGGGCCTGTGTTTGGAGGAACAACGTGCGAACCCGCCCATGACAGGCGGCCGGCAGGATCTCTGGAAGCCGGGTCGACGTCTTGCCCGTGTTCGAGAGGTCGGCGAAGTGCTGGAGACTGCTGCGACGGGCGTCGGCGAACTGGGGTTCGACGATTGGCCACGCCGCCTGGTGGATTTGCCCCTCGTCCAAGTCCTCGGGATTGCCGAGGAGGCCCTGTTCCAGGAGGTTGTGATACGAGTTGTTCTCGCGATAGAACGCTTGCTCGTACTCGACGGCGGCCAGGATCAAGGGGGCGGTCTGGCCGTCCAGATACCTCTCGACCTTCTTGCAGACGGTGTTGATATATTCCACAACCTCGGCCTTGTACGTCGTCTTGTCGGCGATATTGCCTTGGCCGTGAAACATGATATCGGTGCGCCGGGCTCTCCCTGTCGGCACCATGGTATGGCCCTGCAGTTGCGCCCGGGCTTCGTCGAACTGCCGCAGGTCGTCGATGCTCTTGATCAACTCGGGCACGATACGCTCCTGGATGCTGGTGCGCGTGGCCTCGAAGAAGCGGATCTGCTTCTGGCTGAGGGCCAGAATGTGGAAGCGGCCGTCCTCGGAGAACAGCGGAATCAACTGCTTGATGGTGAAGTGGTCCGCCACGACTACCTCGTCCTGGA
Organism: uncultured Pirellulales bacterium; assembly: GCA_964354535.1. GTDB lineage: Bacteria > Planctomycetota > Phycisphaerae > Sedimentisphaerales > Anaerobacaceae > PLanc-01. The sequence goes on along the minus strand of CAYHAJ010000137.1, from coordinate 59,598 downwards.
GCTTCAGGGGCACGCGATAATACTGGAACAGATCGGGCGCGAGGAACAGGGCCAAGCCGTCCGCACGCTGGAGCCAGAAATCGCGGCTGGTGATGCGCCGGGCCGCCGGCTCCAGCAGCGCGGCGGTGGCCTCCTTCGGATAACCGGCCTCCGTGAGTCGCTCCCGAGCCTCGGCGACGGCGTTCTTGAGGCGGATCGGGTCTTCCTGCGTCTCCTTGCGGCCGGCCCGGTGCGTCGGCAGGTACAATGAGATGCAAGGCCATTGCCGTCGCTCGGTCAGCGCCCTGAGATCATCGATCTGGAACAGCCGCATCGCCACAGAAGCAACATACTGGTTCACACAGCACCCCTCAATGCGGCTGAGCCTCAGTTTGCCGGAGGAATACCCTTATGGTGGAGCACGGAGGATAAAAACCGGAGGACAGAGGACGGTAGACGCAGGCTGGTACCTGCTTCGCCTGTGGATAGTGCACGCGATTGTTGAGGAATTCTCTTGACTTGGCGTGTACGAGCGGAATGGGTCATGACCTGCGGTACAGTGTATGGGTGTGAGGGACCACTGCCCTGCGGACACATTGGGAGAAGGGATTTCACGATGTGAGTCTGCGCGGCAACGGGGGAAATACCGTATGCAGCGCAAAGCGACTCGTGATCCATAAGTCGGTCCGGTAACGAGGCACCGATTCTGATGCACTCGATCGGCTTCGACCCCATTTCGGGGTAAATTGCTGTCGTCGTCCCCGCCCCCGGCGCGATGCTGCCGAGCAGCATTGTGACAAGTGTAACGGGTCGACTCCGCGGATGCAGAGGACTTTGTGGATCCTGTCGAGCAGAGGAGGTAATAGTGAAGAGATGGATTACGGTTGTGGGGACCCTGTTGACCGTGGCCGGGGCGGCAAACGCCGCCGCAATCACCTTCAGCGAGTACCCCGTCGGAACAGTCATCAGCAACCAGTATGCGGGTCAAGGCGTCTTGTTCCTGCCGGGTACTATAACCCCCCGACTACCCCAGATCAGTCCGCATCCGCCCATGCCAACAGAGCCGGTTCTTCGTCCCACCGGCGAGCCGGATTATTACATGTACCAGGGAGACTTCTGGATGCAATTCACCGCCCCAGTGGCCGAGGTCACGTTCCTTTCGGGTTACTGGGATGCGGCGGGACTCGGGGAAATCAAGGTGTACAATCCCGGCATGAGTCTTCTCACAAGCCTGTCGAACACCAATGTCGGACCCGACACCATTAGTATATCGGGTCTGGGGCGAATCGGATATGTCTATTTCAACTCGCACGGCGATCCAAGCGGTGCGGACATAGACAATCTGGCCTTCCGCGTGGCAGTCCCCGCCCCCGGCGCACTTCTCTTGAGCGCCCTGGGCGCGGGTCTTGTCGGCTGGATGCGTAGACGCAGAGCGATATAGCGCTGCGCGAAACCGGGACAGATTTGCAGGGCTGCACTGATCAGGGTGCAGCCCTTCTTTCTTGCCTCGGCAATTGCCATTTCAAGGCAGAACCCGTCCCGCGAGAAATCCGCCGGCCCGTCGGCTCGTGACACGCACGGCCGAATTGCCGATTTCCGACCCGGTTAGGACGATTTCCGTAGCCGCCACCCGGCGCAACCGAGGCCGAGCATGCCCAGAAGGACAGCCGCCGGAACCGGTACTGGCACCACGTTCAGTTGCGCCACCGCAAAATCATTCACGCTATCGTTGGTGTAAAAGACCAACTGATCCGCCACAATACCGGGGTTTATCGCGGCGGTACCGTCGCCGCTGCCGAGCAACTGCACGGCGAGGATGGGCAGCGTGGTGACCAAGGACCCGCCCAGCCGGAAGTCGACCAGAGCGAGTTCCGTCGCACCGCCCTCGATAAACAGCGAGCGCACTTCGACGTAGTTGACCGTGTGGGCAAGAGCGAAGTCGATATCGATGTGCTCCAAGCCGCTGACGGAATCTACCTCCTCTGGCTCGGGCGTGCCGGTGTTCACCCCGAGGCCCCGCGTGAGACGGTGGCTCAGGTTTGCCAGGCCGGCATCTTCATGGCCGCTCACCGTGGCGTTGCCACCAAGCCGGCTGTAGCTCTGGCCCAACGTCACGGTGGTGTCGTCCGTACTCCAAGGCGTGCCCTGGTAGGTCGCCGGGGCTACGAAACCATCCACTCCATCGTATCCAGTGGGACCGTGTCCGTCGACGAACCTGACCAAGTCGGCCATCGCCGGTACGGTGAGGAAGGCGCACGCGATGCTGATGAATATCGTTCTTTTCATGATGGCTTACCTCCGAACAAGCGTTCTTATTCGCGAATCCCGAGAAAGCGATGCTCTTGTTGCTCCCGTCAGGAGGGACGAATCGGAGGGGCCCGCGCCGCGAGAATGCTCGGAGCGAACTGCAAGTGGTGCCCGAGAGACACGATGGCGGCGAAGGGGTATCGTGGGAGGGGATCCTTTGGTCCGGCCTCTGCGGGAAGGAAAAAACCAGCCCGGCGTCGAGGGCGTCGGGCGAAATGGCGAGATCGAGACCAATGTGAGTGGGACCGCCGTCGCAATACCACTGCAGGGCACCATTGAAGGAGAGTCTCCTGACCAGGGGAGCCGACCTGTACAGCCCCCAGGCTCAGGAGCGCATACAGGCAAAGCCCGAAGGTGTCCTGTCGGTCCTCCAGAATATGCACGGGCTGTGTCGGCATGCTCGGTTCGCGGTCTGTCTCGGTGGGGAGCCGGAACTCGAGGGGGGCCGATGCGAGGCTGTTCTCAGGCAGGAAATCGGGAAATCGACGCAACGCAGCAGGCAATAGAAATTCACTAAGAGCCTCTAACAAAATGCATTGAGAAACGTATATATCAGTAGCAGACTGTATGATTTACCTCCTTGTGATGAGGATAGGGAAAGGAGCTACTGATGAAAGCGTTGTTAGATGATCGACTATGGAATTTGATCGAACCCTTGATTCCCGTGAAGAAACGGCGGCGTCGCCACCCCGGCCGAAAGCCCTTGGACAATCGTGCCGTGTTGACGGGCATCCTGTATGTCCTGCGCACCGGCATTGGCTGGGAGTACCTGCCCCAGGAAAAGGGCTGGGGCAGCGGCATGACCTGCTGGCGGCGGCTGCGCGATTGGCAGAAGGCGGGCGTCTGGCAGAAAATCCACCACGTCTTACTCAACGAGCTGCGGGGGGCCGACCAGATCGACTTTTCCCGTGCCGCCGTCGACTCCAGTGCCATCCGCGCCGTTTTTGGGGGGCCCAGACCGGCCCCAATCCTACGGATCGGCGCAAAAAGGGCACCAAGCACCATGTCCTGACCTCGGCCAATGGGATCCCCCTGGCCGCCCAAATCACGCCGGCCAACCGTAACGACATCACGCAATTGCTGCCCCTGGTCGATGCGATCCCGCCCATCGCGGGCAAAGTAGGACGGCCCCGCCGGCGTCCCACCTCGGTTCTGGGGGACCGAGGCTATGACTCGCAACCCCATCGGCGTGCGTTGCGTCAGCGGGGGATTGTCCCCCGCTTGGCCCGGCGCCGGACGGCGCACGGCAGTGGCTTGGGCGTCTATCGCTGGGTCGTGGAGCGCACCATCGCCTGGCTCCGCCAATACCGCCGCCTGCGGGTCCGTTATGAACGTCGAGCAGATATCCATGAAGCGTTTGTCCAGATAGGATGTATCCTCATTTGCTGGAACTTCCTATCGAAGTCATTTTGATAGAGGCTCTAAGGGATATACGCAATTTGTTCCGGCTACGGTTGCGGACCGCTCACGATCTCGGGGTGTGGCCCTTCTTCGGGGAGAATCCGTTCCTCTCAGCTTCTTCAGTTCCTCCCGGCCCTGGCCGGCGGCCGCGCTGGGTGAAAAGGAGCAGTTGCAGGAGAAGGATGGGCCCGGTAGGACACGAACACCCCCCACTGGCGCTATCAAAAACGCCAATTTCGGAAACCGAGCGCGCAAAAAGCGGCGCACCAAAACCCGAAAACACCCCGCTGGACCCCGACTTGGCGAAGATCGTGGCCGCATGGCCGCGACTATCCCCAGCGGCCCGTGCGGCGGTTCTGGAGATCGTGAGGAACACGGCCGGCGATTAGGCAAGACGCTCGTGTAGGGTACGCCCAGCAATGGGCAAGCCCCCGAATTGAAAGGGGGCTGACGGTGTCCGCACAGCCCCGATGGGAGAATAGTAGGTGATTACAGCGTTCTGCGACTCCGCAGCCAGCCGACGAGACCTGCACCGATGGTGCCGAGCAGGATCGCGCCGGGGGCGGGGACCGGATAGAGGACTCCAACGCCCGAAATGTCAAAGCCGGGAATTATACCTCCAAGACCGCCGGTGACCTTCACATATTGCCACGGGCCGCTCCCAAGGTCAAACCTGTTGTAGCCACCGTAACTCCATACGGCCTGGGACACGGGGGAGTAGGCAATGCCAATTTCAGTGAAGCTCATCCCATCCGAACTCACCGAGACATGAGCAGTCTCACCACTGGGGCCAGTCTCCACCACGTATAGGTCATACCCCGGCCCGTCAGAAAACGGTGTGGGAAACCCGAACACGATGTACTGGCCTGGGAGGACGGAGACAAACGTCGGGTCAGGCGCACCTAGAGCCCAAGCGGGACTTGCCCCTCCCGCGGCATACTGGATGTCACCGAAGTCATTGTACCCGTTTCCATTATAGTCGATCCCACCGTTGAAGACTGGCGGACTGCTGGTCGCGTAGATTGAATCGGCCCAGATTGTGGCGTGTGCTGAAGAGGTCACCCCGCCTAGCAGAGCCAGAACCACGCAGATTTCTACTAACCGTCTCATCCTTCCCACCTCCTACTTGACATGCCTCGTACTCCGACGACACGCAAGGGTCTCGGGTAACGGTCTCTGGACACGGGGCAACCAAAAGGTACAACCCTCGCGTCCTATTGACACATCCCTTCCGTGACATCAGGACTGACTCCCATCCTCCGTGACACAAGGCCGGACCTCCGATCCAACCTTTGATGCAGGGACAATTCTACCTGTGCCCGCCACCCGGTGTCTATTGTGCTAACTACGTATTTTTGCCGGGGCACCCTCATTCTTGAAGCAAAAACAGGCATGGCGGAAAATAATCTGAGGCAGGTGCTCCCATCGCAGGGGCTTGCCATCCCAGCGGTTCATGGTATAATGACCAGATGTCCAGCGAATCAAGGGTCAGACAAGCAGGGATCGACCAGCAGGCCGTGGCGCCAGGGCCGAAGCTGCCCGAGCATATCCGGCAGGCCGTCTTGGCGCTGGTGCGTACCACGTCCGACAAGGGGCAGTCACGATGAGCGTTGGGCGATTCTCCGACTTCGCCAAGGAGTTGAAACGGCCGTTCATCGTTCACGAGAACTGCTACGACTGTGCCGGGCTCTACGACGGCTGCAACGGCTGGCGCGCGTCCAGGGACTTCGCCTGCCGAGACTTCGACCGGTTGCCCGACGTGGGGATAGACGGCAAGACGGGGCAGGAGTTCCCGCCGTCCCGCCAACACGCTCCGGCTCATTCGTCGCGTGCCGTCCAGTCCGGCCAACCGGCCGAGCCGCACGCCCGGACCTGTAATTGTGGCGCTCCATTGGCGAAGGGAAGGCGGCTGTGTGATTCCTGCCGGCCGGAGAACAGGCGCCGGACCTTGCGGCAGTACATGCAGACCTACCGGAAGCAACGCTGCCCGGCAGTAGTCGGCTCAGACCGCGACCTGCCGTTTCCAGCCCAATGGACGCACACCACAGGGGCGAACGCCGAGGATCTTCCCTTGACCGGCCAACCATAGCCTACCCCCTCGTTCTGGTAGACTTCTGTATTACAACCCGCCCGGTTTCGCGCACCGGGCTATGTCCTGCAATCCGGGGCAAAGCGGCGTCCAACCGCGTTCAAGGACCGCCCGATGCAAACGGCTGCGGAGTCGATTCACGCCGGCCGACCGCGTCCCCGGGGTCCCCCGTCGGCCCCCTGGCCGAAATCTGTGAAAGTCGGCAAAGCTCTCTTTCTCACGGCAAGCCCTGCCAGCTTTCGGTCCTCGCGCGCGGGCGCGCGCGTCCCCTACCCCTCCATGACTTGGTCTTTCGGAATCGATAACACACCGAGCCAGTAGGTTTCGGGTTGTTCACGGTGTTGACTGCGCAGAATTGAGGGCTTCGTGCCAGCGGGATGGCGGCGGAGCCTATCGTGTTCCAGCAGAGGACGTTCAGGGATATCGCGTTGACAGTCCATGCTCCCCCGACGATACTGTACGAGAGTGGCAGAACAGCACGGAGGCGGGTGAGCGGTTTGGCAGGACGTTGTTCGTTGGAGAGGCAGTCAGGGGAGAGACATCCATGAATCAAGAAGATCGGCCCGCTTTCCGTTGCTGCAAGTGCGGCAGTGAGATTCACGTGCTGCGCGCCGGGGTTGCCCACGGCCCCGACTCGGTCCGCCCGGGGGGCGGGATCTGATCTCTCCGTTGGAAACCGACCAGAATCTTGGAAAGGGATAGCGATGACCATCGAAGAACGCTTGGAAAAGCTGGAGCGGGAATGGGCCCACGCAAATCGGCGCGGGCGATGGCTGGTGATCGTCGGGGTCCTGGTGGTCGCGGGCCTCGGACTGTCCTCGGCTTGGATGTGGGCGAAGACCAGAGGCATTGCGCAAGACCAGGGAACGGGTGACACGCGAAAGACGATCCGCGCCAACGAGTTCATCCTTGAGGACGAGAACGGCAATGTCCGAGCCATGCTGATCGCGACGAAGATCGGCCCGGCGTTGGAGTTGGCCGATGCGAACGGCATGCCCCGCGCCACTCTGGCCGTGACCAAGGATGAATCGGGACTGTGGCTTTGTGACCGCGCCGGCAACCCGCGCGTAGGAGTGAATGTGGATGCAAACGGGCCGACGTTGCGTCTACATGATGAGAACGCGAAGGTCCGCGTAACCCTGGGGGCGATGGAGGCCGGGGTGGCGCTGGGCCTGATGGATGCGAACGGCAAACTCGCCGTCATGCTGAGCGCGACCGAGAACGGGGCGATGCTGAAGCTTCACGACACGAACGGCAAGGTCCGTACTGCGCTGAGCGCGGTCGAGAAGGTGACGGGCCTGACGCTACTTAATGACGAGGGCACGGCTAGCGCAGGTCTGGAAATGCTGAGGGACGGGCCGAGGCTGGGCCTGTGGGACCGTAACAGCAAAACCCGGGCCCTATTGGCCATAGCCAAGGAGGGGCCGATTTTTGGGTTGTCTGACGAAGAGGGCCAGTCGCGTCTTTGGCTAACCGTTCTCCAGAACGGGTCCCACTTGGGCTTGTGCGACGGGAAAGGGCAGCCCCGTGTGAGACTGAGCGTAGACAACGATGAACCTGGACTGAAGTTGTCGGATCAAAATCGACAAGTGCGCGCGACGGTCGGAATAGACAACGACAAACCGATGGTGACGCTATACGACAGGGAAGGCCGGGGACGTGCGACGCTGGGGGCAGGCGAAACCGTCGGGCCGGACGGCACGGAAACCAAACATCCGGAATCGTCTCTGTGGCTCTTCGGCCCGGATGGGAAAACGCTCTGGTCGGCGCCTTGACAGGCTGCGGATAGGCCAATCTCGATCAGGTGTTCCTGGGCCTTGTCTGCAAGGGCCTGCGCAAGCTCGTTGCCTCTCCTTCATCTGAACCAGGGGGCCGGTCTTGACGGACAGTCTGTAATCCCGGACAATATCGCCGTGAAATCCATCAGCCATACCCCATTGTTCTCGCCATTCATGGCCGGGCCAGCCCAGCGGCAACGCAGCTACCCTTTGATGGAGGGTCACAACCCGGCCTCCTTCTTCTTGCCCCGATCCCGTCGAGCGCCCGGGCGGGAGCGACGCGCATGCCAGGCTTCGATTGGCCCGGTGCAAAGAAGTGGAGGCTCTTCGACATGGACCGGATACGCCAGCAGTACGCTCAATTTATGAAGGATGAGGAAGAGAAACTCCTGATACTACATTACTCGAAACTCGGTGAGTGGTTTGCCGTGATGAGGACGCTCTCCTCACCCTCCGGCAAGCCTTTGGAGCAGGCTCTTCAAGAAGCCCTGGATGACAACAGGACGCTGACGAATACCCCGCAACGGTTCAAGCCGGAAGACGGAGAATCTTACATCCGCAGCACAACCTCAAGGGAGCGTGTACGCGAACCCGACTATGGCACTTTGTTGCGACGGGTGCGGACTGGTCCAGACCGTCTGCGATTCTTCATCATGTTATGCCCCCATGCTCGCGACGCCTTTCTAAAAGGGGAACTTCCGCCTTATCCGTGGCGCGTTCCAACGGTTGTTACTGCGGGCGCTGCCCAAAAACCCAAAAAGACACTGGCAAGACAGGGGCGACCGAGTAAGACGATGAAAGGCCGATTCACATTCAACGCTGGCCAAGCCATGTTCGATGGGAAGGATCTGGATCTTCCATACGGGGACGTTTTCGAGGTTTTGAAGAAACTGGTTCGGAACTTCGGCCATGTCGTACTATACAGAACATTCGACCGGTGCTACAGCAGCGCGACGCCGGGGACTCTCCCGAAATCCGTCACGAAGATCAGGAAGGCTTTCGCGGACCCGAAGCACAGAGTGCCATGCGAGATCAAATCCAAGACAGGAGCGGGCTACTTCATACGCGAGATTTCCTCACCGCCCAAGGCGAAGAAACGGGTAAGAAGAAAGTCATGATTTGGTAATGTCTTTGCTCGTGCTGCCAGAGGGATAATGGCGGCGTGAGTATAAGAACGATACACCAGATCGACAATCGCGTCGCACGCCTGCAAGCCCTTATGAAACGGCTGCGTGCTGAGCGGCGCGTTGCCGTCCTTCGTCAAAAGCAACGACAGATCAAGTTCAGCGGCAAACAGGCCCCTCTTCGGAAAGGAATCGCGGTATGACTACGCGCATCAAAAAAGCCGGGGGCGGCAACCCACCGGCAACGACTGTCAGACAACCGCTATCGTACCGGCGGGCCAAAGCGGCGTCAAGGGTGGACCTGAGCCGAGCCGCGGACGTTCTTCTGTTGGTGACGTTCTTCCCGTCGAGTGAGACGGCACGCGCTGGCTTTCTTGCCCTGCTCGCACGACGAATCGAGCGGGCCTACGCGGGGGCACAAGCGTGAGCGAACTGGGCTTCCTGAAGCTGATCCGCGCCGAGAAGACGCTTGCCCTGATGGGTGATCCGAACGCCTTCACGCTGGCCAGCGTCATTGCCTACCGCGCCCAGCGGACCGATACGCTGAACATTCACGACCTTGCGGTGGGTGAAGCGCTGCTCGGGGACCATGAAAGGTATGGTATGACGCAAAGCCAGTACCGAACCGCCAAGAAGAAGCTGGCAAAGTGGGGAATCGCGTCATTCAGGGCGACGAACAGGGGAACCATTGCAACGCTGCTGGATGACACGGTTTACGACATCAATCGCGAGCAGAATGACAAACAACCTGACAGGCAGATGACAAGCAAGCGACGAGCAGATGACGAACGAATCGCGACTACCAAGAATTCAAGAAGTGAAGAGCGAAAGAATGCAAGCTCTCTGAGCGAGAGGGCTGTCGAACTGGCTGCTTTACTGGAGGAGACGATCAGGCGAAACAAGCCGGACTTCCGATCGCCGACCGATCCGTCGGCATGGGCAGCCGTTATCGACCGGATGATTGCCGGCGGGCGCGACGCCGGGCGCATCGAGACGCTGATCCGCTTCTCCGGGAAAGATCCGTTCTGGCAGACCAGGATCATGAGTGTGGGCAGTTTGGCCCGCAACTACGACAGCCTGGACAGCGCCGAGCAGAGGCATGGGCTGCCGAAGAAGGAGCCGAAGAAGTGCTTCAAGGGCTGTGGGCGGACGGGGGTTGACTACGAGTTCAACGATACAGGTCATGAATACTGGTGGTGCGACCAATGCTATCCGTTCAAGATTCCGGGCAAGGGACGATTGGCAAAGGCGAAGGCTAAGGCGCAGCAGGACTCCTCAGGCGAGTGATTCAAGACGTATGAAGGGACACGCAATGATGGAAGGACAGACAATGAGCACGGGCGTAACGGCGGGACAGACGGTTCCTCCCCTGTTGGTGTCCCCGCGACAGGCAGCGCGGATGCTGGCGATTTGCGAGCGGACTCTGTACACCTTAACGAAGGCTGGGGAGATTCCCGCCGTTCGGATCGGGCGGTGTGTCCGGTATTCGGTGACGGAGCTACAGGAATGGGTCAGACGTGGCTCGAAAAAGAAGTGCGAAAGCGGTCAGAATTGTGCTTGACATATTGTCGGACACAAAGTAATCTCACAGTATGAAGAAGAAACGTATGGGAAGACCACCACTACCGAAGGCTGAACGCCGAAGCGTCAAGGTATCCTTTCGGGTGACGGCGGCGCTGCACAAGGCCGTTGTCGAAGCGGCGGAACGGGAAGGCAAGAGTTTAGGTACGTACATCGCCGATATACTGGCGAACGTGGTCGAAGGAGGCAAATGATATGGCGTCGATGTGCAATGACCCGCGCGGGCGAAAACGAATCCTGTTCGTCGATTCCGACGGCAGCCGCAAGACCATCCGGCTTGGGAGGCACTCCCAGAAGCAGGCCGAGAGCATCAAGGTGAGAGTGGAGCATCTGATTGCGGCCAAGGTCAGTGGCCGCATCGACCCCGATGTGCTGATGTGGATTGCCGAGTTGCCCGACGACATCCATGCGAGAATCGCGGCCGTGGGGCTGTTGGCACCCCGTTCGAATTCCCGGCTGAAGGAATTCCTGGATGCCTACATGGCCGGACGGACGGACATCAAGCCCCAGACGGCCGTGGCGATTGGCCACACGATACGCAACCTGCTCGCCTTCTTCCGGGCGGACAAGGCGTTGGCGACCATCACAACCGATGACGCCCTGGGATTCCGGGCGTACCTCGTAGAACAGGGACTCTCTGAGGCGACTACCCGCCGGCGGATCGGTGTCGCGAAGCAGTTCTTCTTCGCCGCGATGGAGAAGGGGCTGGTCCATGCAAACCCGTTCAAGAGCAAGAAGCTGCCGTGTACGGCCAGAGGCAACCGGGAGCGCCAGTTCTTTGTGACGCGGGAAGTCATCGACCGGGTCCTCGAAAACTGTCCCGATTGTCAATGGCGGGCAATCGTCAGTTCGGCCAGGTACGGCGGTCTGCGGACTCCAAGCGAGGTCCTGCGGCTTCGATGGAGCGATGTCGATTGGGATAAGGGCAGGCTCACCATCCATTCGCCGAAGACAGAACGTCATGCCGGGCATGAGACCAGAGAAGTACCCTTGTTCCCTGAGCTTCGCGAGCACCTGATGCAGGTATTCGAAGCGGCAGAGCCGGGGAGCGAATGGGTCATTACCCGATACCGGCTGTCCAACCTGAATCTGCGGCAGCAGTTTGGCCGGATTCTTGCCAAAGCCGGCGTGAAGCCTTGGCCTCGGCTGTTCCAGAACCTGAGAAGCAGCAGGCAGACGGAGCTATGCTCGGAGTTTCCCGAGTTCGTCGTGTGTTCATGGATGGGCAACTCCAAGCTGGTCGCTCGTGAGCACTATGAGCAGGTGCGTGATACTGACTTCGAACGCGCCGTGCAAAGCGCGCAGAAAGCGGCGCACGGAAGCGACGGCGCGCAGAAAAAGGCGCAGCAACCTGCCGCTGTGTCTTGCACCGAACCGCAACCGACCCCGCGTGAAGGCCCCGAAAACGCCGACTTGCTTGTCGGTGCAAATTGCTGCAAGTCCTTGCAGGATAAGGATTTGGGCCCGGTAGGATTCGAACCTACGACCAAGTGGTTATGAGCCACCTGCTCTCACCGCTGAGCTACGGGCCCGCGTTTCGCAGGCGAGCAACAACTCGCGCCTCAGCATGCAGTCTACGCGCAAGTCTACTGCCCAACGAGGCTTACTGCAAGCCTTTTCAAATCCAGGCTTGGCACGGTTGACGCGCGCGTCTCCCTGGGCTATATGGTAGTAAGCTGAAAGGGCAGATATGGATGGAGTACCGGGCGAAGCTATGACGAAGCGATGGGTTGGGTGTTGCCTTTTTGCGGGGGCCTGCGTCGTGGCGTGGGGCGGGCAAGCGCGTGCCGGAAGCCCGCCAAAACCATGGACGCGAATCGAGGCGCTCGGTCTGTATGCGCTGGAAGGCGAGGTGGTCCAGGACAAGGACTTGAGCGGTCTGGCGTTTGTATCGGATCGATTCGGTCTGCTCGGCGCCGATGAGGCGCGCCAGGTACAGGTGGTCGAACTCTCGCGGCAGGCCCAGACTCTGCGGGTCGTGGAGACGATCTCCCTGCTTCGTTCCGGCTCAGAAATCGATATCGAGGCGGTGGCCGCCGAGGCGGACTGCTACTACATCGTCGGCTCCCACGGCGTAGCCAAGGGGACCGGGGTACATCAGGACAATCGTTATCGAATTTTCCGGCTGCAGGTGGACCCGGGCACCGGCCGGCCGCGGACCCTGCCGGGCGCGGGGGCGCGGGGGCCCGCCGGACTGGAAATGGCCAGCCTGGCGGAGGTGCTCCGGGCGGACCCCGTGCTTGGTCCGCACTTCGGCAAGCCGCTGCAACGCCGGGGAGTCAATATTGAAGGACTGGCGGCCCGCCAGGGACGGCTCTACATCGGATTTCGTGGTCCCAACCTCGGCGGCGAGGCCTTGGTCATGGAGATTCGCGCCGACGATGTGTTCCGCGGCAAGCCACGGCCGGCCTACCAACTCCACAGGCTCCGACTGGGAGAAGGGCTCGGCATTCGTGAGCTTGTGGCTACCGAGTGGTCATTCCTGCTCATCGCCGGCAATGCGGGCTCCGAGCCTTCCGAGGAGTACGCGCAATCCGAGGACTATGACAAGGATCGTGATTTCTTCCTGTTTCGCTGGGATGGGAAAGACCCCGCCGTGCAGAGGATCGGGACACTGCCCAAGACAGGAGGTCAGGCCGAAGCGATGGCCGTCCTGGAAGAGACGAAAGACGATCTGACCGTGCTGATTCTGTGCGATGGTCCCCAGGGCGGCCGGCCCACCGTCTACCGGATTTCTTGAGAGGCCCGCGGGCGTCCAGATCCACCTCGTCGAGCAGAATGTTCTTTCCCTGATGACGCGGAAGTCACGGCCAGGAGAGGATTCTGCTGTGCAGCGCTTCTCGCGCCGCAGCGCGAGCGCAGGTGGTCGAGAACATTCATGAAGTTGATGTAGGAATCGTAGGGGGAATCGTAAGGGTTGAAGTATTTGTGCACGTCGCCGTCGGCAAACCATTTGGTGCACATGTAATAGAAGTGATCGGAGGTCTGGAGTTTGCGCCAGTCGTCGAGGAGGTCCGGATCGCCGGTCGCCTTGACCTGGTCTTCGAGGTTGTACAACTCGTGAATGGCGTTGTGCTGCATGGGGTTGCCCAGCCAGGCGGAGAGATCCCGTTCGGTGTCGGCCCAACTGACCAGGTGAGGTACATCGACCACGTCCATGGCCTCGTAGGCGTCCACCACCTCGCTCGGCGTCTTGAAGTCGTTGTCGGGATTCTTCAGAATCTCCGCCGGCAGGTGGCGCAGGAATTCGAAGATTCCCGTGTCCTCCCACTGATGCTCGCCGAAGGTCTCGTAGTCCACGAAGAGATTGACGGTGTAGCCGTTGCCGTTGACCGCGTTGACCCACTGGCCGAATTTCTCCGCGCTCAGCGGCCATTCGCGCCAGCCGCGGTTGGAGAAACGAAAAGCGATATCGTCGCTGAGGCGGTAGTTCTTCAGCAGCAGCTTCAGACGCCGGGCGTTCGGAGGCCGGTAGACGAAGTTCGGGCTGCGCCACCCCAGGATGTGATCGGCGCCCTCGGCCAGAATCGCGTCGAAGCCGCCGAGGCGCTCGATCGCCTCGGCGAGGCTGTTGTTGTAGACCAACTCTGTATTGCGGAAGATGCGGGGCGTCTGGCCGAACAGCTCTCGGACGGTCTTCTTATGCGCTTCGATCTGGGCGGCGAACTCCCGGGGCGAAAACAGGAAGCTTAGGCTGTGATAATAGGTTTCCGCGAGAAACTCGACACAGCCGGTTTCCGCCAGCTCCTGAAAGCTCGCGAGCACTTCCGGGGCGTACTCCTGGAACTGTTCGAGGACCACGCCCGTGATGCTGTAGGCCACCTTAAACCGGCCCTCGTGCTGACGAATCAGGTCCAGCATCAGTTGGTTGGTGGGCAGATAGCATTTGCCGGCGACTTTGCGGCAGACCTGGGCATTCTTGTACTCGTCGAAGTAGTTGAGGTCGTTGTCGAAGATCGTGTAGTGTCGAAGCCGATACGGCTGGTGTACCTGAAAATAGAAACAGACGGACGCCATGAGCCAGAATCTCCCCAAATCAGGCGGCTCAGGCCACCTGCAAAACCCGGTGATAAATGTCGTTGACGCGCGCCGCGGAATCCTCCCAGCGGAAGCGCAGGGCTTCTTGGCGGCCGTTCGTGCGCAGGGTCTCCTGGAGTGGCGGGTGGCGGAGCACAGCCACAATCTTGTTGGCCATTTCGTTGATGTCCCAGAAGTCCACCTTCAAGGCATTGCGCAAGGTCTCCGCGATCCCACTCGATTTGCTGATGAGCACGGGCACGTTGTGCCGCAGGGCCTCCAGGGGCGCGATCCCAAAGGGCTCGGAGACGGACGGCATGACGTACAGGTCGGCCATCTCGTACACACGGTCCAACTCGGCCCCTCGCAGAAAGCGGGTGAAAAAGACCTTGTGTCCGATGCCGAGCCACGCGGCCAGATCGATGGTGCCGTGCAGCCGGTCGCCGTCGCCGGCCATGACGAACTTCACATTTCGTTCCTGTTCCAGGACCCGCTTGGCGGCGTAGAGGAAGTACTCCGGCCCCTTCTGCATGGTGATGCGGCCCAGGAACAACACGACCTTGTCCCGCGCGGCACCGGAGGCCGGCGGAGGCGGGGCAGCGGCGCCCTCGGAAAAATCGATCCCGTTGTACACCACCTCCACTTTCTCCGGCGGTACGCTGTAGCGATTGATGACGATATTGCGGGTATAGTGGCTGACGGTGATCACCTTGGTGGCGGCATGCATGCCATGACGCTCGATATCGTAGACGTATTGATTGACGTGTTCACCGCTGCGGTCAAATTCGGTGGAGTGAACCTGCACGACCAAGGGTTTGCCGCTCTGGGCGGCCAAGGCGATTCCCGCCGGGAACGTCATCCAATCGTGCGCGTGAATGACGTTGAACTCCTCGCCTTCGGCAATCTTCATGACGCGCAGAGCGTACCGCTGGACCTCGTCGCAGATGTTGGGGCCGTACGGGGCGGGACCGCCGAGGGACTCTTCTTCGGCCTCGGTCTTGGTGCTCGCGCGTCGCCCGGGCCGGGGATTGCCGCGCCGGCCGTACGCGAGCAGGGTGGACGGAACTGCCCGCAACCGGATCTGAGGAAACCCAGATTCCAGGGCCGTCCCCGGATTGCCGGCCAAGTGCATCGGGCCCATCCGGGGCAGGAGGAACGTCACCTCCATGCCCAGACGACCCATGGCTTTCGTCAGTCCATGGCACGCTGTGCCAAGCCCCCCGCTGATGTAGGGCGGGAACTCCCAGCCAAGCATGAGCGTCTTGATTTTCATCGATGGTTCCTCCCTGACCGCGTTGAACGAGGCCTTCGCACGCCGGCTTTGTCTGGCGGACTTCGACGCATCTTTAGCATCCTGCCGCAGATCGTTGCGTTCCGGTAGACATGGATATGAAGCCCATACTATCGATCACCGTGCGGACGTTGTCAAGTCTTACGTCGTGATTTTCCAGGCGTTCGCGAAAAATATCTGCTCTGCAGCCCGGCATGCGGAAGCCGCACGTGTGGCAACGGAGGAGATTCCCTGCCAGCCTGCCAAAAACGCGATCCCTGGAAAGCAAGCGGCCGTTGCCTCGGTCGTGGCATGCGTCAGCGTGCCCGCCGCAGGTCTGCTTCGTTGAACTGCCAGCCGGACCGCGCATTATTGAAAGTGAGAAATGCAGGTAATAAACCAAGTGACAAAATAGGTATGTTAGAGATTGACGAAGAGTAGAACATAGGAAATCAGGTACGTGAGACTCTGGGGCGGGAGGCTGACGACCGGCTGAGCCCTCACGGTCAGACCATCTCTCAGGACCTCCTGCATTTGCGGTGACCTGGCGGGGGAACTACCTTCCCTCCAGGTCGATCTTCACATTCAGGAACTTCAGCATGTCCTTGAGGGTAATGATGCCCACGAACTGCTCTCCCTCGACCACCGTCGCGGGGAAAGGCAGGGATCAAATTGAAGACGGCCAGCACGATGTTCAACCAGCCGAGGTATTGTAGGACGCCCCAAACCGGCTGGGGCCAGTTGGCCGCCAGTCCACCCCGGTAGACTCCCAGAAGGATGCCGCCCAGAACGCAGCTGGAAATCGCGCCCGCGAGGGCCATGAGTAACTCGGCCTTGGCATCGGGCGGCTCCTCCTCCATCTCCGCGACACCGCCGAAAATGAACAGCGTAATGCCTTTCATGGGCAGGCCGAAATGCCGGGCGATCACCGAATGCCAGAACTCGTGGAAAAAGATGGAGAGGAACAGGCCCACCCTGCACGCCCCGGATCGGCAAACGTAGTTACTTTGTGCTTGTGAGTGACTCCGGAACTGTGTTTAATGAGGGCATTTGGGAGGTAGAGTTTATGTTTGAGACGCTGGACAAGCTGATGTTGGCCGGCCTGGGTGCCCTGACCATGACCCGGGAGCGGGCGGAGAAGCTCTTTGATGAGTACGTCAGCAAAGGACAAGCCGCCCGCGACACCCGCAGTGGCTTCGTGAAAGAGGTCATGGACAGCGCCGAGAGGACGCGGGCGGAGTTCGAGAGGCTGGTGGCGACCCAGGTTCGGCAGACGGTAAACAACCTGCACCTGGCCACCATGGACGATCTCGCGCGCATCGAGCAGAAGATCGACCAATTGCTTGCCAAGAGCGGAATGGAGCAGTAGCCGTTGGCTCTCTGGCAGCCTCGTTTCAAGAGCCGCCTGCATCGGCTGCGACGGTACCGGCACATCATGGCCGTGCTCATGAAGTATGGCCTGGAGGAGGTGGCGGAGGCCTTTCGGCTCAAGGTCGTACTCCGTGTCGGGGAACGGGTGGTCCCGACGCGCATCAAGCGTATCGCCGAAGGTCCCACGCGGCCGGAGCGGTTGCGGATGGCGTTCGAAGAGCTGGGGCCCACGTTCATCAAATTCGGGCAGTTGCTGAGCACGCGCCCGGACGTGATTCCGCCCGAGTACGTGCACGAGTTGGAGCATCTGCTGGATCAGGTCAAGCCGGAGGCCCCCGAACGCATTCGGGCGGCAATCGAACGAGAACTGCACGGCGGACTGGAGGAGATTTTCCAGAGTTTCGATCTAACGCCGCTGGCGGCCGGCAGCATCGCGCAGGTCCATCGCGCGGTGACGCGCGAGGGCGATACCGTCGCCGTGAAAGTGCGCCGGCCGGGGATTGTGGAAATCATCCAAGCCGAAGGAGAGGTCCTCGAGGAACTGGCGGGCATTCTGAAGATCGTGCTCTTTCAGCATGAAGATATCGATCCCCGGCAGATGGTGAACGAGTTGGTCGAGACCGTCGCCAGAGAGACGGATCTGGCGAACGAACGACGCAACTTGTTGCGGTTTCACCGGGCCTTCGCCGCCGACGCCACGGTTCACATCCCGAGGGTATACGAGAAGTACTGCACGGCGGCGATTCTCACAATGGAGTATATCCGGGGAGTCAAGCCGAGCGAGTGCGCGGCTCTCGCGGAGCACGGCCTGGACTGCAAGGTGGTGGCCCGGCGCGGGGCGGATTTCGTCTTGCGGCAGATGTTTGAGAGGGGGTTCTTCCACACCGACCCCCATCCCGGCAATTTCTTCCTGCTGCCGGACAATGTCCTGGCTCCGATCGACTTTGGCCAGGTCGCCCGGCTGTCCACCCAGGATCGCCGGCTGTTCAACGAGATCATCCTCGCCATCGTCGACAATGAGCCGACGCGTGTCGTCCGCGCCCTGGATCGGCGGGACATGCTCCAAGAGAGAACCGACGTAGCCCGGCTGACGGTCGGCGCCGAAGAGATCATCGATACCTTCAACAGCCTGCCTTTGAAGAGCATCCCGTTCGGGATGATCGTGACCCAGACCTTCGATCTGTTTCGCTCGAACCATGTCCACCTGCCGGGCCAATTCACTCTCATGCTCAAGACCCTGGCCACGATCGAGTCGTTCGCGCGATCGCTCGACCCGGATTTCAGCATCATCGCCGCCCTGCGGCCTTTTGCGCGGCAGGCGAGCTTGCGGGACCTGGAGCCCCAGCGGCTGCGGCGCTACCTGCGCCAGGCCGTCCAGGACGCCGGCGACCTGGCGGCCCGGCTGCCGGAGGACCTGAACGTCATCTTGAGCAAGCTGCGGCAGGGTAGAATCCAGGTCCACGTGCAGCACCAGCATCTGGAGAACCTGATCAAGACCTTGGATCGAAGCTCCAACCGCATCAGCTTCGCGCTGATCATCGCGGGTCTGGTCGTGGCCTCCAGCTTGCTGGTACCCCAGGAAGGCACCGTATTCGGCCTGTTCCGATTGCAGTCGATGGGCGTGCTCGGCTACCTTATCGCCACCATACTTGGCATCTGGTTGGCTGTCTCGATTATCCGCAGCGGAAGACTGTGATACAATTCCGAGGTGCTTGGAGATTCCCGCATCACCCATTGCTCGCGAAAGGAGGCCCTTGTGCAAGTGCTCAGACCAGGCAATTGGCTTATTGTCGGCGTTCTTGTGGTTTGGTGTCTGTCTCTGAATTCCCGGGGCGATGCGCGGCCGGCCGGCCAACCTCGGATGGGACCGCTGGCGGTGCATCCGCAGAACCCACGCTACTTCCAGAACACGGCCACCGGTGAGATCGTCTACCTGACCGGGTCGCATACGTGGGCCAATCTGGTGGACATCGGCCCATCGGACCCGCCGCCGGTGTTCGACTTCGAGAAGTATGTTGATTGGATGGCTAAGCTCAACCATAACTTCATGCGGATGTGGACGTGGGAGCTGGTCTCGTGGGACACGAAAGGCAATGGCGAGAACAAGCACCATACGTCCGCCCCGCAGGCCTACGCGCGGACCGGACCGGGGACGGCCCTGGATGGCAAACCCAGGTTCGACCTGACACAATTCGATCCTGCCTATTTTGACCGGCTGACCCAGCGGGTGACGTTGGCCCGCGCGCGCGGCATCTATGTCTCGGTGATGCTCTTCGAAGGCTGGGGTCTTCAGTTCTCGCCCGGTGCGCGGGAGGGACATCCCTTCCATCCCAGGAACAACATCAATAATATTGATGGCGATGCGAACAAGGACGGCTCGGGCGTTGAGGTTCATGAATTGGGCAATCCGGCTGTCACCGCGATTCAGGAAGCCTACGTCCGCAAGGTGATCGATACCGTCAACGGTTTCGACAACGTGCTCTACGAGATTTCGAACGAGAATCATCCGCCCTCGACCCCGTGGCAGTACCACATGATCCGCTTCATCAAGGACTACGAGCGGACGAAACCGCAGCGGCATCCGGTCGGCATGACTTTCCAGTACAAGGGCGGATCGAACCAAGTCCTGTTCGACAGTCCGGCCGATTGGATCTCTCCGAATCCGGAGGGCGGCTATCGTGACGACCCGCCTCCGTCGGATGGCCGCAAGGTCGTCCTCAACGACACCGATCACCTCTGGGGCCTCGGCGGCAATCTGGCCTGGGTCTGGAAGAGCTTCACCCGAGGTTACAACCCCATCTTCATGGACCCCTACGACGGCGATATCCTCGGCAACCGTTTCGATCCCAAGTGGGACCCGGTCCGCCGGAACCAGGGGTACACGTTGCGTTACGCCCGGAGAATGGATCTGGCCCACGCGCGCCCGGCTGTGGATATGGCCTCCACCAAGTATTGCCTTGCGAATCCAGGCCGGCAGTACCTGGTCTACAAACCCGGCGCGGGGGATGCCGTCACCGTGAAACTGGAATCCGGCACGTACACATATGAATGGTTTGACCCGGGGGCGGGTACACAGGTCTCTGCCGGCACGCAAGCGGCCACGGGTGGAGAGACCCGGTTTGCCTGTCCCGTCAAAGGGGACGGTGTGCTCTTTATCTCCCAGACGGTTTTTCCGGCCCAAGACTGGCAGCAGGCGTCTCCGGAATCCCAGGGCTTGGATTCGGTCCGACTGCAAGCCGCAGTGGATTACCTCCGTGAGAACGCAGGCCCGGACGGCGTCAATGAGGTGATGATCGTCCGCAATGGTTATCTCCTCTGGAAAGGATCGAACATAGACAAGGTTCACGGCATCTGGTCGGCCACGAAATCGTTCACCAGCACGGTGCTGGGCCTGCTCATCGACGATGGCAAGGCGACACTCGATACGCGGGCCAAAGAGTCGGTGCCCGCGCTGGCCGCAAGCTATCCGGATGTCACGCTACGACACTTCACGACCATGACCAGTGGCTACCGGGCGAAGCAGGATGAGCCTCGGGGCAGCTACCGCCATGGGCCCAGCCCCACACCCTTTGACCCGTGCAGCACGCCGCTCTTTGCGCCGGGCTCGCAGTACGCCTATTGGGATTCGGCGATGAACGAGTTCGGACTGGTCCTGACCCGTATTGCCGGCGAGCCTCTCGAAGACCTGTTCAAGCGCAGAATTGCCGACCCCATCGGCATGGACCCGAGCCAATGGAATTGGGGCGATCTCAACAAAGTCGAGGGTATTACGGTCAACGGCGGCTCGGGCAACAGCAATAGACATGTCTTCATCTCGGCCCGGCAGATCGCCCGGCTGGGACATCTGTTCCTCAATCGCGGCCAGTGGAACGTCCGGCAGCTTATCAGCGAGACGTGGGTGGACATGGCCACGAAGCCGCAGGTGCCGGCAACACTTGCCCTGTGGCCTGCCAGCGGCGCGGACGGCCGCGGCGTCTATGGGTTCAACTGGTGGGCCAACGGGATCAAGGCCGACGGCCGGCGCAAGTGGCCTGGGGCCCCGGCCGGCACGTACTCTGCCAGCGGCTATAACAACAACGACATGTTCGTCATTCCCGAGTGGAACATGGTGATTGTCCGGCTGGGCCTCGATGAGGCGCAGCGCCAGATCACGGACGAGGTCTATTCCAGTTTCATTGAACAGATCGGCCAAGCGATTACAGACTCGCCGCACCGAGTCTCCCGATGACGCCGAACTACGCCATCCTGCCCGTCATTCACTCGTTCTCGTACCAAGCAATCTTGTCGTCGTCCCAAGACGCCGAGAGGACGTCCAGGTCGCCATCGCCGTCCAGGTCCGCCGCATGCACCTCCCCACCACCCGTGATGATCACCTGCTGGGGGCCAAAATGACCCGAACCGTCGTTCGCATACCAAGCACGATTCGACAGGACATCCAGGTCACCGTCGCCGTCCAGGTCCGCCGCATGGACGGATCGTCCATAATGGGCCGTGGTGGTGATCACCTGCTGGGGGCCGAAGTGGCCCGTCCCGTCGTTGGCATACCAGGCGATCTTGTTGTCGCCGTGAGAAGCCGACAGGACGTCCAGGTCGCCATCGCCGTTCAAGTCCGCCGCATAGACCCAGGTCGGCCCATTGGCCGCGGTCGTGATCACCTGCTGGGGTCCGAACTGGCCCGTCCCGTCGTTGGCATACCAGGCAATCTTGTCGTCCCGCTCAGAGGCCGAGAGGACGTCCAAGTCGCCATCGGCGTCTAAGTCCGCCGCGTAAACGGATGTCGGCCCATTGGCTTCACTCTGTACGATGACATGCTGCTCCGGCTTGAAACCGGCATAGAGCGCCGGGCAGAACGTGAACGCCGCCAGCAGCAGAACGAGTCCTCTTTGCGTGATGCATGATCGGTTCATGGAAGCACCCTGCCTTTCAATGTCACAAGTGCAGCTCTCATGGTCTGGAATCCTCCGAAGGCGAGCCTTCAGGCCGGAGGCTGTAGACCGGAGGCGCCTACCGCCTATGGCCTAACGCGTGCAGCCTTCGCCTTCGAGAAGACAGGCCCTTGATGCTGCGAACTCCGTTCTACGTCCGTGTCGTCAATATACCACAAGTGAGCCGGGAATTCAAAGAATACGGCTCCTCCGGTTCTTCCGTACGTCGCCCCTGGTTCGACGGCGGTGCCCTGCATGAATCATCTTTCACGAATAGCTGGCTTCGTCCGCCTATGGGCGGTCTGAGGTCTTCCCGCCCATGAACCGAGGTAACCCCGCGTCCAGACGGATGGCCCGCTGCTGCGGATCACGCGGCGGGACCAGGGGCAGCGCTTGCCCCCTGAACCGCCTCTTCTCTTCGCCTTGGGAGGAGGCCAGTACGCGAAAACCGGATGAGCGAAAAATACTCTCTTCTTGTGGCTGGCGGCCCGGCCCATGATTTGGAAGCGTTTTGACATGGCGCGCGAAGTGCAGTAGGATGTCCTCGTGCCTGTCATAGGCTTTGAAAGGGGAGTGCTATGGGTCGCACACGCATCGCTGGATTGTTGACTATCGTCCTCACAGTGTCCGGACTCGCTTTCTCCGCCACGGTCTCGGTGCCACAGGTGGTCGAGGCCGCGGGGGCACGCCAGGGGATCTGTGTCGTCGTGGGTGACGGTGCCTGCGACTTCGCCCTCGATCTCGCGCGTGGTAGTGAGCTTCTGATCTACCTTCAACCATCGCAGGCGAAGGATTTCGAAGCGGCCTGTCGCCAGGTGGAGGAGGCCGGATACTACGGCAGCCGGATCTTCGTCGGAAGAGACGCCCAGCGATTGCCTCTGGCCGGCAACATTGCTGATGTCGTCGTGGCCCTGGGCAGTCGCCCGGGCTTTTCCGCTCAGGAAATGCTGCGGATCCTTCGGCCGGGCGGCAAGGCCCTTCTGAATGTCGAGAGCGTTTCGCCCTCGAAACGCGCGCAGAGCCTGCCCCCGACCAGATCGGGGGATGCCCGCGACACGCAAGGGCGGGACGCCCTCGCCACGATAGTTACAAAGCCGTTTTTGCAGGGCGTGGACGATTGGTCCCATCCGTATCATGGGCCGGACAACAACCCGCAATCGAAGGACAAGGTGGCCCTGGCTCCTTACTTGACGCAATTCATGGCGGAGCCGCGCTATGCGCCGCTGCCGCAGGTGGGGGTGGCGTCGGCTGGCCGCATGTTCAAGGCTTTTGGGCACGTTGCCTGGAAGGTCCGGGAGGAGCCGTTCCTCAACAAGCTGGTGGCGTTCAACGGCTACAATGGCTCGATCCTCTGGCAGCGGGACCTGGCCGAGGGGGTCATGATCCATCGTAACACGATGATCGCGACGCCAACAAAGCTCTATGTGGGCGATGACAAGTCCTGCAAAGTGATCGATACGGCCACCGGCAAGCTGCTCGAGGAGATCATCCCGCCCACCGATGCGGCCGGCGGCACGTTCTGGAAGTGGATGGCGATGGAGAATGGCGTGCTGTACGCCATGAGGGGCGAGCAGGAGCAGCGGGACGAAACAAAGCGGTGGAAGCGTGAGACGCACGGCTGGCCCTGGGACCCGATCTCGGAGGGGTGGAACCAGCCTCAGAACCCGTGGGGTTTCGGCCGC
Organism: uncultured Pirellulales bacterium; assembly: GCA_964354535.1. Lineage (GTDB taxonomy): Bacteria > Planctomycetota > Phycisphaerae > Sedimentisphaerales > Anaerobacaceae > PLanc-01. The sequence continues at coordinate 36,074 of CAYHAJ010000137.1, read as the reverse complement.
AACGTCCTGGCGATCGACCCCGAGACGAAGAAGGTCCTCTGGAGCCACCACGAACAGGAGCCCATTGACGGCCGGGCCATCTGCATGAAGGATGGCCGGATCTACTTCTTCCGGTTTGGGACTTACCTGACGTGTCTCGATGCCAAGACCGGCAATGAACTCTGGCGCCAAACGCCGCAGAACGCGCCGAAGCTGTTCGCCTCGCTGGGCGACTATCAGAACCGCCAGGACTGGCGGACCAACTGGCGGACCACGTGCTACCTCAAGTGCAGCGACAAGGCCCTGTACTTCGCCGGGCCGGGCATCGGCAAGCTGTTGGCCGTTTCGACACAGGAGGGGAACATCCTGTGGGAGCATCCGTACAGCAACTTCCAGCTCGTTCTGCATGAAGAGGGCCTTTTCGGCCTCAGCGGTCAGATCGACAAGCACGGGAGTTTCAAATTCGAGCCGCTGACCGGCAAGGTGCTGGCGGAGATTGCCAAGCCGCGTCGCGCCTGCACTCGTCCGACCGGCGCTGCGGATGCGATTTTCTTCCGCGCGGAGGACGGCTCGGTCCGGCTGGACACGACGTCACTGCGGCCCCAGTGGATCTCGCCGATGCGGCCGGTGTGCCAGGAGGGGGTCACGGTCGCCAATGGCCTGCTGTACTGGTGGCCCTCCGTGTGCGATTGTCAATTGACGCTGTATGGGACCACGTGCCTCGGCCCCGCCGGCGATTTCGATTTCACGCCTGCAGTGCTCCCTGCTGAACGCCTCGTAGGTACGCATTACGGGAGCATGCGGACGCCTGATTTTCCTGTACAGTCGGGCGATTGGCCCACCTTCCGGGCGGACAATGGCTGCACCGCCGCGACCTCGGCGAGTATTCCTGACAAGTCTCAGTTGCTCTGGCAACACGACTCGAAGGCATCTACCATTCCCGGGTTGCCGAAGATGTCCGCTCCCGTGTCCGTCGGCGGGATGGTGTTTGTCGGCGGGGCAGATGGCATAGCGCGAGCAATCGACGCGACAACCGGCAAAGTTCGCTGGAAGGCCTGCACGGGCGGGGCCATTCGCATGCCGCCGACGATCTGGGAGGGGCGAGCTTTCGTCGGCTCCGGCGACGGCTGGGTGTACGCCTACAATGCGAGAACCGGTAGTCCGCTGTGGCGGTTCCGAGCAGCGCCCGCGGAACGCGTGATCCCGGTTTACGGCACGCTGATGTCCACGTGGCCGGTGACGACCGGAGTCCTCGTGGACAAGGGCACCGCCTATTTCGCGGCGGGCATGGCCAACTACGACGGCACGTACGTGTATGCCCTGGATGCGGGGATGGGGACCCTCAAGTGGCACAACAGCACCTCGGGCCATCTCGACAAGGACGCCCGCACCGGCGTGAGCGTGCAAGGCCACCTGTTGTTGCACGAGGGCAAACTCTATATGCCCGGCGGGACCTCGGTCTCCCCGGCGGTCTATGAGGCGGCGACGGGTAAGTGCCTGAATGACGGGGCGCAGCTCGCTGAGTGCAGCTCGCGCTCCCCGCGCGGCTGGGAACTCTCGCTGCTCGGCAATCAGGTCGCCGCTTGCGGCAAGCCGTTCTATGGCCATCCGGCCTACGATGTCTATGATGCCACGGTCTTCAACCGGGTCTTCCTGGCCTCGGCGAACGATCTGTCCGTGGTGTGGACGTCCGATCAGAAGATACACAGGGTGATGGCCTTCAAGAGTTTCGATCAGGAGACCTTCGCCCGCAATATGGCGAATCCGGGCAACCGTTTTCAACTCAACTGGGGCAAGATTGCCCCCAAAGGCAAGCCCGCCTGGTCTGCCGAGTTCGGGAAAGCCCATGCGATGGCCGTCTGCCTCAATGCAGTCCTGCTGGCAACCGAGAAAGAGTTGATCGCTCTGAGCTCGACGGATGGCACGATCCTTTGGAAACAACCGTTGCCGGCACCGCCCGCTCCCTGGGGTTTAGCGGTGGATGGGGCCGGCCGGGCGGTGGTCACTTTGACCGACGGAAAGGTCCTCTGTTTTGGCCCGTCGAAAGGAGCATAGTAGCGTGGGAACATCGAAGTGGCTGATCGCACTGGCATCGTGTGGCCTGGCGTTTGGGGCTTACTCAGCGCGTGGCTGCGAATACAACGTGCGCGCCGTGGGTTTCATCGACGTGGGGATCGAGCCGTATCGGCTGATCGTGTATCTCCCCGAGAATTTTCCGGCCGGTGAGCTGTCCGGCCTGAAAGACGCGCTGGAGGTCGCGCTGGTCGAAACAAATATTCGGTTCGAAGCGGTGACGGCCGGTGCCGATGCCAACCACCCGGCGCTGGAGTTTGTTAAGGCGCACGGCATGAAGCGTTTTCCGGCCGCCGTGCTCGTTTCGCCGGATGGTCAATCGATGCCGCTGGCCTTACCCGAGAAGGAGGGGTCGCTGGCCAAGGCGGTCCCCGCTGCCTTGGAGAGCGTGTTAGCGTCTCCGCTCCGGCGACAGATCATGGAGAAATGCGCCGACGCCTACGGAGTCATTCTTCTGATCGAGGGCCCGGAAGCCAAAGCCAATGCCACCGCCCGGGAAGCCATTTCGGCCGCCATCCGCAATATCAACGAGCAACTGGAATACCTGCCCACGCCGACCTCCGGCAAGCCGATCGAGAAGCCGCCGGAATTGGTGGTTCTGGACCAGAAATCGCTGGCGCGTGAACAGATGCTGCTCTGGACTCTTCGTCTCAAGCCCGAGGACGTCAATGGGCCGCGGGCAGCGGTCTTCTATGGCCGGGGCCGCTGGATCGGGCCGCTGTTTGAAGACGCGAACCTGACCGCCGGCAATCTGACGCAACTTCTCTCGGTTATCGGAGGGGACTGCGAGTGCGGTCTGGACTATCGCTGGGTCCAGGGGACCATGCTGCCACTCCGGTGGGATGAGGGGCTCCAGCAGAAAGTGGTGGCCAGTCTCGGTTTCGACCCGGAGAGTCCCATGACCAAGATGGAGATGGTCTCCATCGTCCGTCGCGGCATGGGCGGGTTCGACTATCCCGGCGTGCCCCTGGACTACCGGGAAATCGAGGTCGGCAACGACGTGGAAGATACGAAGGGGGCAACCGAGGATGGCATCGTCAAGGCTGAAGGCCTTGGCGATGGTGCTGTTCCACCCGGGGAAGGCCATCACCAGGCTGCGCTGGACGAGGCTCCCCCTGCGCGTTCGCCGTCGAAGGAATCCCCTGTCTCCCAGCCGCGCCCCGCGCTGATCGGACAAGTCCTGGCCGGCTCTCTGGCGGGCATGGTGGTGCTCGTCGGGGTGGCCTCTCTGGTGATTGTCTTGCGAGCAAGAAAACCATGGCGCAGTCAGTAACCTCTGTAGGGTGGGGCTGGCCCCACCGATTCTCCCCGAAGCCACGATTTTGGTGGGGCCAGCCCTACCCTACCTGTTGGTCATTCTGTGCCTCACGCCTGTTCCTGTTGGTTTTCTGCCAGTTCATCGCGCTGGTGAGTGCGGCTTACGGGCAAGATTGGCCGACGTACATGCATGATAGTTCCCGCAGTGGTGTGACGCAGGCCCCACTGGAGTTGCCCCTGAAACTTGCCTGGACGTTCCAGCCGCTGCGTTCCCCGGCACCGGCCTGGCCGGGACCGGCGAAACAGGACTTCTTTCACCGGCATTATGATTTGCGGTCGGTCGAGACCTACGACCATGCCTTCCACGTCACCGCGGCGGAGGACGGAGTCTATTTCGGCTCTTCCGCGCAGGACAAGGTCTACGCCTTGGATGCCGCCAGCGGCGTGGTGCGCTGGACGCACCTGACGGAAGGGCCGGTGCGTTTCGCTCCGACCCTGTCCGACGGCCGGGTCTATGTGGGCTCGGACGACGGCGGCGTGTATTGCCTGTCGGGCCGGGACGGCGCGCTGGCTTGGAAGAAGCGGATCGCGCCGGAGGAGCGGATGATTCCCGGCAATGGGCGGCTGATCTCCCTATGGCCGGTCCGGACGGGCCTGGTGGTCGATGGGGGGACCGTGTACGCTACCGCAGGTCTGTTTCCGGAAGAGGGGACTTACTTAGCCGCTCTGGATGCCCGGACAGGGGACGTGAAGTACCGGCAGCGGATCACGGTCTCGCCCCAGGGGTACATCCTCGCCTCCGCCCAGCGGTTGTATCTTCCAACCGGGCGAACCAATCCTGCCATCTTTATCCGCGCGGAAGGGACTGCGGACGGACAGATCTCCAGCGCCGGCGGCGCCTATGCGCTGCTCGTCGAGGATGTGCTTGTGACCGGGCCGGGGCGTGGCCCGAAGGAGCTTCAGGCCGGCGACGTTCAGACGAAGGACTCGATCGCCACGTTCGGCGGTTTGCGGATGATCGTTTCCGGGTCGATGGCCTACATGCAGTCCGAGCGGCAGTTGTCGGCGTTCGACCGGGGGCGATACCTCCAGCTCTCGCGCCAGTGCGTGCCGTTGCAGCGAAAGCGTGAGGCGCTGAAGAAGTCGTTGAGCAAGATGTCGACGCCGGAAGCGGACGAGGCCCACCGCCAAATCGAGGACCTGAACGTCCAGATCGGCAGGTTGAATGCGGGAATGAAGGCGTGCTATCTCTGGACCACGAGTTGTGCGTACCCGCATGCCATGGTCCTGGCGGACCGGACTCTGTTCGTCGGTGGTGACAACGAAATTGCCGCCGTGGATCCGGAGAAAGGCCGCGTCGTCTGGACGGCGCGGGTCGAGGGCAAGGCCCTCGGTTTAGCCATTGCGCGCGGGGCGCTGTACGTCAGCACGGACATGGGCCGAATTCACTGCTTCCGTCACGCGGTGGAAGCTGAGCCGAGAGTGATCGTGGAGGCGACCCAGGCATATTCGTCCGGCGACCTTGCGAAGCAGTGTGAGGCAGCGGCGGATTACATTCTTCGTCAGATTCCCTTGCCCAAAGGCTATTGTCTCGTTCTCGATGGGGGCGAGGGCCGGTTGGCCTGTGAATTGGCGCGGCGGAGCGAATTGAAAGTCATTGCGGTGGATTCGGATGGCGGCAAAGTGGAGGCGGCGCGCAAGCGCATCGATGGGGCCGGCCTCTATGGCCGGGTCACCGTCCATCACGTCGATGGCGACAGGCTGCCTTACACCAGCTACTTCGCCAATGTCGTGGTCTCGGACGGCTTGCTGCGGGGCGGGCAATACCCAGGCAATTCGAAGGAGCTTCTCCGCGTATTGCGTCCGTATGGAGGCGTGCTGATCCTGGGTGCGCCGGCGGGTGAGGGCACCGGAACCCGCATGCGGGACTGGGGGCAGGAGGTCTCTCCGCAGTGGCGGGTCGCCGTACGCGGCGACCTGGTCTGGGGCAGCCTGCGGCGGGGCGGTCTCGACGGCGCCGGAGAGTGGACGCATCAGTACGCCGAGCCGGGCAACAGCGCATGCAGCGGCGATAAGCTCGTCAAAGGGCAACCTGCGGTGCAATGGTTCGGCGAGCCCGGGCCGCGCGAGATGATCGACCGGCACCACCGCAATGTCGCACCGCTGTTCAAAGACGGCCGATTGTTCACGCCGGGCGACTGCGTCGTCTTCGCCGTGGATGCCTATAACGGCACGATCCTCTGGCGCGCCGACGTGCCGGACTCCCGCCGGTTGGGCGCGTTCCTCGACGCCGGGAGCATGGCGGTCGATGACCGCGCCCTCTACGTGGCTGCCGGAAGCAACTGCCGGAGCTTTGACGTCGCCACCGGCCGGGCGCAGACTGTCTTTTCCATGCCACAGCCTGTCAGCAACGAGCCGCATGACTGGGGCTATGTCGCCTATGAGGGCCCGGTTCTCTTCGGGTCCGGCTGCAAGAAGGACGCTTCCTATACGGAAACCAGCTACGAGGGGGACATCGCTCTCTGGGAACGTGGCATGAAGCTCGTGACCAGCGATTACCTGTTCGCCAAGGATCAGCGCGACGACACCCTGTTGTGGACCTATCGCGATGGCGTCATCCTCAACAATACGATCACGGTGGCGAGATCGCGCGTGTTCTTCGTGGAAACGCACAGCCCCGAGGCCCTGGCCGACAAGCTGGGCCGCCTGCCCGTCAAGACTCTCTTTGCCGGCGGCGAGCAGTACCTGGTCGGCCTGGAACCAACGACCGGCCGGACCGTCTTCAAGAAGAAGATCGATGTGCGCCATTTCGAAGAACCGGTGTATCTGAGTTACGGGCAAGGCGTTCTGTTGCTGAGCGGCTCCCGTTTTGACGGCAAGTGCGTCCGGTACTATTTCGATGCCTATGACGTGGAAACGGCGGGGGAGCTCTGGCATGCCGATCACGATAGCGGCTTGGCGACCGACGGCGGGCACGGTGAATACAACCGCCAGCCCACGATTGTCGGCGATGTAGTCTATGCGTGGCCCTATGCGTACACTCTTCGCGAGGGCCGGCGGATCGAGGATTGGAAATTCGATCGGCGGGGACACGGCTGCGGTGGGATCTCGGCCTCGGCGCAATGCCTGTTCTGGCGCGGGGCCAACCCCTGGATGTACGACCTGGGGCCGCAGGGCGGGCCGATCCGGCTCAACACGGTGTCCCGGCCGGGCTGTTGGCTCAACATGATTCCGGCGGGCGGGCTGCTGCTGATTCCGGAGGCCAGCTCCGGCTGCACCTGCGGCTTCTCCCTGCAGACCTCGCTCGCGTATATTCCGCAGAACGCCCTTGAATAGATGGATCGTCGAGTTATTATTTCTGACTTATGTATATCGCGCGAATGATTTTCCAGGAGATCTGGCACCGCAAGATCAACTTCCTGCTGGCGGCGCTGGCCGTGACGACCGCGGTGGCGTTCCTCGTGGCGTTCTTCACCGCCTCCAAGGCGTCGGAGCGCGAGACGGCCCGCCTGATGCTCAAGATGGGCTACAATCTGCGCATCGTCGCCAAGGATGCGGACATCGGCGGCTATCTGATCGTCGGGATTCCCGACAAGACAATGCCCGAGTCCTATCTGGACAAGCTCGCCACGCAGAAGAGCTTTTCTTATAACCATCTGCTGGCGACACTGGATGGGAGAATGAAATGGCGGGGCCTGGACATCGTGCTCACCGGAATTGCGCCGGAGGTGTGCGAGCCCGGACAGGCGAAGGGGGCGATGACGGCCAGCGTGGCGCCGGGAACCGCCTACGTCGGGTATCGCATCGCCGAGACCCTCTCGATTCACAAGGGCGACACGCTCGACCTCAACGGCAAAACCCTCAAGGTCGAGCGATGTCTGGCAGAATCCGGCGACCTGGACGACATGCGCATCCAGTGCAGCCTGAAAGATGCGCAGGAGATCCTCGGCCAGCCGGGACGGATCACGGCGATCAAGGCGGTCGATTGCCTGTGCTTTGCCAAGGGTGATCCGGTGGAGATCCTGCGCCAGGAGATCGGCGCGATCCTGCCGGAGGCACAGGTCTTTCAGGCCAAGTCGATGGCGGAGGCACGCACCAAGCAAAGGCAGATGGTCCGCAATGTCTTTGCGGTCCTGCTGCCCTTTGTCATCATCGCCTGCGGCGTGTGGATCGGCGTGCTGGCCGTCATGAATGTGCGCGACCGCCGGCCGGAGATCGGCTTGCTGCGGGCCCTGGGCTACAACTCGACGCGGGTGTGTCTACTCTTCCTCGGCAAGGCGGTGCTGGTCGGCGTGCTCGGCGCGGTGACCGGTTTTCTGCTCGGGACCTGGCTGGGTCTGCGTTTCGGTCCCGGCGTCTTCGAGATCACGGCCCAGGCCATGCTGCAACCGGAGTTCTCCCTGTTCGTCCGGGCCTGCGTCCTGGCGCCGCTGTTCGCCGTGGTCGCCAGTTTCGTCCCGACCATGATCGCCGTCACGTATGATCCGGCGACGACGTTGAGGGAAGAATAAGCTATAGGATGGGAAATCCCAAATCACAAATGCCAAATCTCAAACAAGCACCAATGACCAGAACTCCAAATCCGAAACGGGCCTCCGCCGGTACTGCGTTTGGGTCATTTGAATTTTGGGTCTGGGATTTGTTTGGGATTTGGAGTTTGGGATTTGGAATTTCTCCCGAAGGATAGACCATGCTCGTTCTTGAAGACTTGACCAGGACGTACCAGACGCGGGCGGGACAGGTGACGGCCCTGGACGGCGTGAGCCTGCGCATCGAGAAGGGCGAGTTCGTCGCGGTCTGCGGGCCGAGCGGCAGCGGCAAAACGACGCTTCTGATGATGGTCGCCGCCATGCTCCGCCCGAGCCGGGGAAGTGTGCGTTTCGACGACCGTGACCTTTACGAGATGAGCATTCCGGAGCGCGCCAGGTTCCGGGCGCGGAATATCGGTTTCGTGTTTCAGATGTTCCATCTCGTGCCGTACCTGAACGTCTTCGAAAACGTTTTGATCGCCGCCGGAGCGCTGGGAGGAGGCGATGGGAAGACTCGCGCCGGAGAACTGCTGCAGCGTCTGGGTCTATCCCACCGCATTGGGCACCGGCCGTCGGAACTGAGCGCCGGCGAGAAGCAGCGCACCGCCATCGCCCGGGCCCTGTTAAACCAGCCGCGACTGATCCTGGCGGACGAGCCGACGGGGAACCTGGATACGGAGAACGCCCGGAGCGTCCTTCAGCACCTCCAGAGCTTCCAAAAAGACGGCGGCACCGTCATCATGGCCACGCACGGCTCCGCCGCCCGGGAATTCGCGACCCGGACGATTCACCTGCGCGAGGGGCGGTTGACCTGAGAGGACGTGACGCGCGGCCGGTTCGTAGTGACGCCGCAAGGCGTTAGAAGAGGAAGTAAAAGGTAAAAAGGCAAAAGGAAGAAGACACCGCACCGTCCGGACGACAGTGCTCCTGTCTTCCCTTTTTACCTTTTCCTTTTTCCCTTTCACCCGCCTTCTTATGCTCTTACGAGCACACTACCAACCAAGGCCTCCGGCCTTGATAGTGCCACGCCTCGTTCGGGGTCTGGCCCGCCGGTCGTCAATTCGTGTAGCGGACGGTGCCGGACTCGTTGACTTCGTAGCCCCACTTCTTGATGTAGTCCTCGCCGGTGAGGAAGTCATCGTGCGTCTCGTTGAGCCGCTTGGCGAGGAGCGCGTGCAAAGTCGTCTGTAGAGCCGCGTGCTCAGGCTTGTCGCACAGGTTGTCGAGCTGATACGGGTCCCGCTCATTGTCGAAGAGCAGCCAGGGACCCTTGAGGTCGCGCACGTACGTATGACGGCGCGTCCGGACGCCGCGGTACTCCCGGCCGCCTCGGGCCCGTACCCACTGGCCAAAGGGCGAGGGACACTCGATCAGGGCGGCGTAGTCCGGCGCCGGCGATTTGCCGGTCAGGACGTCGGAGAAGTCAGTCCCTTCGACCGTCTCGGGGAGAGCGATCCCGCTCAGACCGAGCAGGGTCGGCATGATGTCCGGCGTATTGAGCGGCAAGCCGATCGCGCGGCCTTTCGTGCCGAGCAGGGCGGGATAGCGCAGCAGAAACGGCACGCGAATCGACTCATCCCACGGCTGCTGCTTGTTTTGGCCGCCGTGGGAGAACAGCATGTCGCCGTGATCCGACGTAAAGACGAAGATCGTATCGTTCTCGATGCCGGTCTCCTGGACGGTTCGCAGGAGTTCGCCGACGCAATCGTCGAGGGCGGCAATGTGCGCGTAATAGCCGGCCAGCGTCTGGCGTGCCTTGTCGCGATCCGCCTCCGACACATTGGGCCTCAGACGAATCTCCTCAGGCTTGACGAGCGCCCGGTACTTCTCCGGCGCGGTTCCGTACGGGTCGTGCGGCGGCCCCCAGGAGAGCACCAGGAGAAACGGCACGCTGGTCGCGTGCGCACGGATATACTGCTGGGCCGCGTGGGTCTGGGCGATAGCGTCGTAACCCTCCCACTTGAGCCGAACGTTCTCGTCGCCATAGTAGAACGAGTTGTTGTAGGCGTGGGTGCAGCCGAGCACTTTCCAGAAGTCGAATCCCTGGCGTCGTTCGCGCGGGATGAACGCACTCCGCTGGTTGCCGTCCAAGTGCCACTTGCCGAGGTAGGCGGTCTGGTAGCCGGCACGCTGGTACACCTCCGCGAGGGAGACGGCTTCGCTCCGCAGGAGCACGTCGTTCAGAAACACGCCGTGCGTCAGCGGATACTGGCCCGTCAGCAGGCTCGCCCGATAGGGGCTGCACACAGGGCAGCACTATACGGCGTTCGTGAGATTCACGCTTTCACTCGCCAAGCGGTCCAGATGGGGCGTCCGAACATTCTGGTCGCCGGCATATCCCGTAGCGTGGGCCCGCCACTGGTCGGCGAAGACAAAGATCACATTGGGCCTCCGGCGCGAGGCGTTAGCCCGAGCCGGGCGCAGGCCCAGCAGGAGCGAGGCGGCGCCCCAGCCGGTCGATTGCAGCAGTTCTCTTCTTTTCATGGTCATCCCCGGCAGCAGAATCCATTGCACTGGCTTCGATTCGCCTGATTATAGCCGCCCCAGCGAGAAGGACAACCCCGTGATCACCACCAGGGGGACGCCAAGTCGTTCGATGGCGCCACCCGTATGTCATTGCGCGCAGCGCAGCGACGAAGCAATCTCGGTCCACAGGAGGGGAGATTGCTTCGCGTCGCTCGCAAGGACAGGAGGGCGGTCGGCCCAACGGCTTTGCGTTTGCCCCTGGACTGCGGCACGCGCGGATTGACCGGCAGGCGCGCCGGCCCTACACTGGTCCCCAAAACCATGGTCCGATCGTTTAGTGGGATTCGTCGCATGGACTGGGCGCGTTTACTGGGAACGAGTTTCGCTTGTGCCTGTGGCAGAACACATCAGGTACCGGTGCGTCGTTTGCTGTACGAGGCAGGCGCGGTCGAATCGCTGCCCGAGATCGTTCAGGATGACCCCAGGGCCCCGGAACGGGTGGTTATCGTCGCCGACGTCCGCACCTGGGACGTTGACGGACAGCGCGCCCAAACAGCGCTGGCGAGAGCAGGATTTGCTGTCGGACGTGTGCTCGTTCCCGACAGGCATCGTAGGGAGCCGGTGTGCGATGACGTGACGGTCCAATGGCTCGTCGAGCAGTTGCGTGGGGAGCAGCCCGATCTTGTGGTGGCCGTCGGGAGCGGGGTCATCAATGATCTATCGAAGTGGGCCGGCTTCCAATTGGGTGTCCCCTATCTGGCCGTGGCGACCGCCGCCTCCATGAATGGTTACTCCTCGGCGAACGTGGCTCCCACGGTGGCCGGCGTAAAGGTGCTCATCGAGGCGCGGCCGCCGGTGGCGGTGGTCGCCGACCCGGACGTCATCGAGAAAGCGCCTGCCGAAATGACCGCCGCCGGGTTTGGCGACACCATTGCCAAGCATCAGAGCAACGCCGACTGGAGGATGAACCACTTTCTGTTCGACGAATACTACTGCCAATTCTGTGCCGGTATCGTCACCGACCTGGAGCCTCTATACCTCGACCATCCCGAAGACATCCGGGACGGCAAGCCGGAGGCGATCCGGGGTCTGTTTGAGGCCCTGTTTGGGACCGGCATGGCCATGACGCTGGTGGGCACGAGCGCCCCGGCCAGCGGCGGCGAGCACCTGCTCAGCCATACGCTGGATATGATGGCCTACGTGCGCGGAGAAGACCACGATCTGCATGGCCGACAGGTCGGCCTCGGCACGCTATTGTCGGCGGCACTCTATCAGCGCGTCCTCGCCTTGGACAGTCCCGCGCTGGGATCCTTGCCGCCCCGTGTCGAGGAACGCTTCTGGTCCGCGCCGTCCGTGGTAGCCGCGGTTACCGCGCAGTATGAATCGAAGCAGCAGCGGCTGGAACCAATCCGACCGAAGCTCGCTCAGCGGGACGTTTGGGACCAACTCCGGGCCCGGGTCGCGGCGGAGGTGAAGACCCCTGAGACCATTCGCACTTGGCTCCGGCGTGCCGGCGCTGCGGTGTCAATGGCCGATATTGGTTGCACTCGGGAGCGGGTCAAATCGGCCCTTCTGCACATGCACGAGATCCGTCGGCGATTCACCATCGTCGATCTGGCCTGGCTGGCGGGGATTCTGCCTCGTCAAGCGGACGATCTGATCGACGAATGGCTGTAGTCCGTGGGATCAGGGGTACATGCGTTCCGCGCGGTCCAGCGATTGCATGGCGGCGAGCTCGTCGTCCGTGAAACGGAACAGTCTATGGAGGCCCATGCGCCGGAAGATCGCCTTCACTTCGGACGAGGCGGAGCACAGCACGAGCTGATGGCCGGCCGCACTCAGGACCCGCTCCAGGGCGATCAAGTGGCAGATCGTCGCAGGGGGGAGGGACTCCACGAGCGAGAAATCCACGATCACGTCGCGATCGAACGCCGGGCGAGTGGATCGTGCTAAGACCTCCAGGTCGCGGCTCGATTCTGGCTCCGCAGGCAAGGTGATGAGAAGGACGTGCTGGGATAGATTTTGCGTTGCCATAAGGCCCCCCTTTTCGGCCGCCGTCTTGTCTCTCTCCGCGACATTATAGGAAGCTGGGTCTTTGCCAAGACGACCGCTACATAAAATGTAGCACAGCGGGGTCAAAATCCAAGCCGGGGGGCCAAATAAAACTTGCCTTCGGAGCAATTCATTGCGGGACGGTTGAAAACCTGCCCGGACACCGGTACACTGGGGCGACTGAAGGGGAGATGGTGGGGCGGCGTGCCGCAGGGCGTCGGAGCACATGTGGAAGTTCGTCACAGATCGAGAGATATACGAGGAGGTCGTTGGGGGGGCCATCCCCAAGGCGAAGCGGCTGCTCTGGCTGGCGACGGCGGACCTCAAGGACCTGCACGTGCATAAGCAGGGCAAGATGGTCCCCTTCCTGGAGATCCTGTCCGATCTGGCGAAGCGGAACGTGGAAATTCGTCTGCTCCACGCCAAGGAGCCGGGTCCGGCGTTCCGGCGGGATTTCGACCGTTACCGGAACCTGTCCCAAGGGCTGGAACGGATGCTTTGCCCGCGCGTCCACCTCAAGTGCGCCGTGGTGGACAGCGCCTGGGCCTACACCGGCAGCGCCAATCTGACCGGGGCGGGTGTCGGCGCCAAGAGCGTCCACCGGCGCAATTTCGAGTCAGGTCTCGTAACGACCGACCCAGCCCTGATCGACCCGATCATGGAACAATTCGACAGCATCTGGCGCGGCGCCCACTGCCGGGACTGCGACCGAAAGGAGTTCTGCGATGAGCACACGGGCATTCTGTCGGCCCGGAGAGGAGAACCCCGTTAGAAATTGCGGTGGCGGTTGCGAGGCTCGTATCGGTTGCGTGGATCGTGGCGCGGCGCACGCGACGCCGGACGCAACCGTCCGACGAAACGAGCAGCGCAACCCTTTGACGATTGACGATCAGAGCGATGGCCGGGTGAAATGCTATGGCTACCTCGATATTGAGACGACGGGCTTCAGTTGCCGGTACTGCGACCTGACCGTGGTCGGGGTGGCGCTCGTACAGGGGCCGCGCGGGCAATTCGGGCAACTTTTCGGTGGCCAGATCAACGCTGACCGTGTGCTGGGCCTGCTCGAAGGAGTGGATGAGATCTACACCTACAACGGCAGCCGGTTCGATCTGCCCTTTATCAAGGGTGCCATCGGCCTCGACCTGCGCAGGCAATTCGCACACACTGATCTCATGTACACCTGCTGGCGCAAAGAGTTGAAGGGCGGTCTGAAGGCCGTGGAAGTCCGCCTGGGCATCGAGCGACAGCTTACCGATATGAATGGCTTCATGGCGGTGCGGCTCTGGTGGGACTACGTCAACAACAACGATACGGATGCCCTGCAGAAGCTGCTCGAATACAATCGCGAGGACGTGCTGAACCTCCACGTCCTGCGCGAACGGCTGGGCGTGAGATGACGATAGCCCAAGGCCGAAGGCCTTGGTTCGTAGTGTGCTCGTAAGAGCATAGGAAGATAACGCCTGACGGCTTCACGACAAACGCGTGTATGGCGGATCATGGTGAAATAGAGATATGGACGTGCTGATCTATGGCGGGGGAGCGGTGGGGCTGGGGATCGCGAGTTGCCTGATTGGTCCGGGCAACCGCGTGGACATCATCGCGCGCGCTGCGACCATGGCCGCCCTCGAAAAGGAGGGCTTGCTCCGCACCGGCATCTTCGGGCGTGTCCATATACCGGCCGGGACGTTCGGCTGCTTTGTTGAGCTGGAGGAGATGGCCGATGGGCCGTATGATTTCGTCCTTATTTGCACGAAATCCTTCGATTCCGCTGCGGCGGCCAGAGACCTCGCCGCACACGAAGACCGCATCGGCACGAGCGCCGCCCTCGTACTCTTCCAGAACGGCTGGGGCAACGCCGAGAGCTTTGCCGCCCATTTCGACAAACGCCGGATCTACAATGCCCGCGTCATCACCGGCTTTCACCGGCATCAGCTTCACGAGGTGGAAATCACCGTCCACGCCGATGCCATTCATATCGGCAGCCTCTTCCCGGCGGACCTGTCCGCAATCGAGCCACTGTGCCGGGCCATCAACCTGGGCGGCATCCCCTGCGCGAGCACCGACTCCATCGAGAAGGACCTCTGGGCGAAGATGCTCTACAACTGTGCCCTCAACCCGCTGGGGGCGATCCTGGGCGTGCCGTATGGAGCTTTGGCGGAAGCGGCCTCCACGAGAGCATTGATGGACCGGATCGTCGAGGAGGTCTTCGCGGTCATGGTCGCCGCGGGATATCAGACCCACTGGCGCGAGCCGAAGCAGTTTCTCGATGTCTTCTACGGCAGATTGGTTCCCGATACCGCCGAACACAAATCCTCCACGCTCCAGGACATCACGGCCGGCAAGCGAACCGAGATCGAAGCATTGAACGGCGCGGTCATTCAACTGGCCCAACAGCACGGGATCGCCGTCCCCTACAATCGCGCCGTCTACGACCTCGTCCGCTTCCTCGAAAGCAGCCGCAGCGAGTGACCTGCGCTGCTTGTCCGCGCAAGCCGTGGCAGACTTTGCACACCCACCTTCACGGGGCCAGAGTCCGGGCGACAGCGGTAGGGTGGGCTCCGCCCGCCAATTGATAATAGATATTACATGGCCTGCTATATCTGGTAGACGTTAAAGCGTAATTTAAGGGCCGACCCCACGCCCGCCCGTCCGCTTCCTCGAAAACGCCCGTAGCGAGTGAGCTTCATATTCTGTTTGCAGTGCCCCATCCACTGCGCTGCAGAGGACGTCTCGTATGCCGTGATATAAGAGCCGCCCCGAAAGCTCGACATCATAGCTTCGCGTTCCTCAGGACTCTCTGACGGGCCTCCTGTTGCGCGATTTCACGCAGGAGTTCTTGCCGTTTTGTGGCTTCCCTTTCCTCCGTATCTCTGCGCACGCGGTACGCATACATACTGTTCGCCTTGGGCAACCATTGCTTGAAATGATCGATTACGCGTTGCACCTCGTTTTCCGGAACGCGAACTGCCGCTTCTTTGCCGGAGAATGCAAATGCGTTTGGCGGCTGGTCCGGAACCCATGTGTAGTTTTTCATGTTCTGGAGTTGCAAGATCCAGAGTGCATTCACCGGCCGACTCAGGACCAGTGTCAATGTACCTTGGTCCCAGTCAAAACCAACCAGACGAGGAGGATCATCTATCAATGGATCATCTAGCTCCGTGACAGGTATCACCGTGTTCTTCAACTCACTGACGCGCTGCCTGGTCACGAATTCATTTCCCCGAGCGATCAGTTGGTTTTTGACTGCTTCGATTGAAGGGAATCGGTCTTCTGGAGACTGGCAGAGCATGCCTGCCACGAGATCATCGAGGTACGCGTAGTCAGGCGCATCCAGCCCAATAGTCTTAAAACTCGTTCCATACGGAATCTGCCCCGTGAACATCTCATTCAGAATGAGACCGAGGGCGTAAATGTCCGCACGGTGGTCCGATCTGAGACCTCGACCTCGCTGCTCTGGGGCAGCATACTGGAAGTTGGCCAGCCTTGCTGAGTCCTTGGTCTCCACTGCGGTGAACAGTTCGTCTTCCTCAAAGCGCGCTATGCCAAAATCAGCGACCAACAGGCGATCATTCTTTGCGTCGTAGAGAATGTTCTCCGGCTTGAGGTCTCTGTGCACCACACTTGCCAGGTGTGCCGCTTCAATTCCATCAAGTATGTTCGTGAAATATCGCAGAACTCCACTCGTCGACATTCTACTTTTCAGAAGACTGCGTAGGGATCCATCGTAACGGGGCATCACATAGAACGGTGAGGGTGTCATGCCCTCCATGTAGATGCCATGATCTGCCACGGTCAGGATGTTAGGGTGTTTGTTCCGCAGACAGAACATCAATTCGTTCTTGAAGCGTTTGTTCTTGTCTCGTGTAGCTTTGGAAGCCTCCAACAGCTTGACAGCCCATGTTGCTTTTGAATCATCGACGACCTCGTAGATCCGTCCCGAGCCACCCTCACCAATGACGGCTCCAGCGGTATACGTAGCAAACGTGGTGTGGAATACAATCCTCTTCCTATGGCCCATTCTGACCTCTGGGGGAAAACGTGGGTGTTGATTATCCTATCCTTGCCCCCTTCGTCTCTCCTCTTGGCCCTCAGACTTCCACAGATGCTCCCGTCATTTTGACCTCACTGGGCCTGTCCGACCCACATCAGGCTCCAGCCAATTCGTCACACCCATCAGGGACGTCACGCTACAGAGCATTGTGGCAAACGCAGACAGCGCACGCAAGTGAAAAGTGTCGACGACAGGCGTGCACCGTCGCGCGCGAGGCGATCGCGCGGGGGAGATTCTTGGCTCCCTGCCTGCCCAGGGACAAGCGTGGGCCAATACCATGACTGCAGGAGGAGGTACCCTGGCAGGAGGGATGACAGTGCTGCGCAAGGGGCATCCTTCTGCTCGCCTGTCGTGCTACTGGCGAAAAGCGGTAAATCTCGGGGGTCCGGGGGCAGAGGCCCAGTGACGGGCCGTTCGCCACCTGCCAGCGCGCCCAAACCGGATGAGCCACGTTGCTTTCGGCCCTCGGGACTTGCGGTGCGGCCCAAGCCCGACGGGCGAAAGATAATAGCCCAGCGATTCGTCGCTGGGAAACAGGAGCACCCCAAGCACAGGGAGTCCCGCAGGGACGAAAGAGAACACCCGGCCCGCCGGGGGCGGCTGGGCTACATTTCTGGACAAGATGGCGTTAGTCCCGGTGAGACAAGGGTTTAGGAACTATTGAACAGCGACATTTTGTTGAGCTTTTTCTGTTGACAGTGAAGTATGATTATTATACCATGTAGACAAGGCCGTCCTCGTTGGGCGCCCAATCGTAAATCGTAAATAGGAAATCGTAAATTCGGAGGGATCATCATGGCTACCGAAGCACAAAGCGCCGCGAATCGTGAGAATGCCCGGAAATCGACCGGTCCGCGGACGGCGGAGGGCAAAGCCGTCGTCGCCCAGAATGCGGTCCAGCATGGCCTGCGGGCGCGGGCGGCGGTGCTGCAGGGGGAAGACTGGGAGGAGTATACCGGCTTCCGCGCGGGGATGCTCGCGGAACTGGTTCCGGACGGCCTGCAGGAAATGGAGCTGGCGGCGCGGATCGTCGATCTCACCTGGCGGCTCCGCCGGGCCGGGCGGTACCAGGATGCGGTCTTTGAGGCGCTCTATGACAAGTACGCCGCCGAAGAGACGGCGGCGGGGGCCTGTCCGGACCTGGGCGCGTCGGTCCCCAGCGATCCGGTGCTGGGGCGGATGCTGCTGGCGGACTTCTCGGGGGAGCGGGTCCTGGAGCGGGTGCAGCAGTACGAGCGGCGGATCGAGAGCAGCCTGTCCCGGGCCAAGGCCGATCTGCGGCAACTGCGCGGCCAGCCGCGGCTGGCCGCCTCAAGAGGGACAGCCTCCGGCGCGGGGCGGTGGGGAGACTCCGGCGGGTATAGCCACGCGGCGCCTGCGGCGAGTGCCGACTTCACCCGGGAAACGGCCAACTCCGTCCTGTCGGCCAAGGAGCCTTCATGCCAAACAAAGCCAATTTACCCAGGGGGCAGGGTTCAGGGCGCAGGGGTCGGCAACCTGAAATCTGACCCCCGGCCCCTGACCCCCGCACTTTCGTGCCAAACAAACCCAATTTCGGCAGCCGTCTCAAGTTTGGGGTGCCAGAGGTCGCGTGCGGACCGACCGGGTCGGGTGTGGGACCTGCTGGACCAAGCATGTGAAACACAGCCAGTTTGGACGGGGATCCGTCATCCTGCCGGCCTCGTTCAGGCGAGAGGAAGGAGAAGAACAAGCAAAGGATGAGCCGCGCCAAACAAAGCCAATTTCCCCCGGGGAGCAGACGAGAGACCTCTCCTGCGGGGGCCAGATCCTTCGGCTGCGCCTCAGAATGACAAAACCGGTGCCGCGCAAGAGCATTTCCTAATCCGTGTCACGTCCAGCCATCCCCGAGGCCGGCGGCCTTGAGGATGGGGCTCCCAAACGCGATGAATCGCGTTTGGGGACCCCTGCCACCCGACGCCGACCGAGCGTAGTCGCGTGCGCGCAGCGCGAGCGGCAGGAGGGCCGTTCCGCCGGAAGGGCGGACGTGGTATAATGGCCGCACGAGTAGTCCTACAGGATTGGATTGTGCGCAAGTCGTGGAGCCCGCTGGCTTTGCGGTTGCGGAGTCGAGGTGAATGGCCGGCAAGAGAATAGACGAACATACGCTTCGCGTGCTGGAATTCGAGGATGTGAAGACCATCCTCGCGTCGTTTGCCGCGAGCGATTTGGGGCGGGACGCGGCGAAAGGGCTGTATCCCTCCGTGGATCGGCACTGGGTACAGGCGCGGATGGCCGAGACGACGGAGTTGGCGGGCGTGCTGGAGAGCGGCGAGCGGGTCCCGATGGCGGGTCTGCGGGATATCCGGCCGGTGCTGAAGGAGTTCGGTAAAAAGGAGACGGTGCTGGAGCCCGCCGAGTTGCTGGAGATCTCCGATACGCTGACCGCCAGTGGCAGGCTGCGGCTGTTTCTCACGAATCTGGAGCCGGCGCAGAGCAGCCATCTCTGCGCGATGGGCGAGAAACTGGGGGATTTCCAGCCGACGGTGGCCGAGATCGGCCGCTGCATTGAAGGCGACAAGCGGGTGCGCGACGACGCTTCCGACAAGCTCAAGGAGATCCGCCGGCGGATCGGGCAGTTGAGCGAGGTGATCCACCAGCGATTCATGCGTATCATTGCCGCGCCGGGTCTGCGCAAGGCGATTGAGAACGAGAACTTCCTCATGCGGCACGGCCGGCCCGTGCTGGCCGTCAAGGCCCAGTACCGCAGCTTCGTCCGGGGGACCGTGCTGGACCGGTCGAACACCGGTGCGACCCTGTTTATCGAGCCGGATGAACTGGTCGAGCTGAGCAACGATCTGGAAGATGCGGTGTTCGAGGAGAAGAAAGAGGTCGGCCGGATTCTGTTCCTGCTGACGAAGATGATCCTGGACCAGCAGGAGGCGATCCTCGACAGCGTCAAGATGCTGGCCCTGGTCGATCTGACCTATGCGAAGGCGAGGTTCAGCATCGCCTACAACATGAGCCCCGCCGACCTGGATGGTGATGTCTTACTAAATCTTCGGGATGCTCGCCATCCCCTCTTGCTGCAACTGGCCGCCCGGCAGAAGAACTGCCAGGTGGCGCAGTTGACCGATGAGGTGGTACCCATCGACGTGCGGCTGGGTGAGGATTTCGACCTGCTGCTGGTCACGGGGCCGAATACCGGCGGGAAGACGGTCGTGCTCAAGACCATCGGATTGCTCACGGTCATGGCGCAGAGCGGGATGCACATCCCGGCGCGTGCCGGCTCGCGCGTGCCGGTCTTCCGCCAGGTGTTCGCGGATATCGGCGATGAGCAGAGCATTCAGCAGAGCCTCAGCACCTTCTCCGCCCACATGGGCCAGGTGGTCAAGATCCTGGAAAGGACCAATGCCGGCACGCTGGTCCTGCTCGATGAGCTCGGCGCCGGGACCGACCCCATCGAGGGCGCCGTCCTGGCGACCGCCATTTTGGAGAAGCTGATGGACACGGGCGGCAAAGTTGTCGCGACGACTCACTTGGGACAACTGAAATCGTTCGCTTACACAGCCCCCCGGGCCCAGAATGCCTCGGTGCAGTTCGACATCGAGACACTCAAGCCCACCTTTCGCCTGATGATTGGCACGCCGGGCAGCAGCAATGCGATCGTGATCGCGAAACGCCTGGGCATGCCGAAGGACGTGGCCGACAAGGCGAGCTCGCTGCTCGCCACGGAGTCCGATGGCTCGTCGGAGCTTATCAACCAGATCCAGGCGACGCGGGAGGACGCGGAGCGCAAGCGGTCCGAGGCCCAGTCCCTGCTCGACGAGGCCGGCGTCGCTCGCTCGGAAGCCGCCGAAAGGCTCCAGCGTGTCGAGGAAGAGGGCCGGCGGCTGCGCGGCCAGGCGGACCGCGAGATCGACGACTCGATGCAGGCGGTCCGACGGCTCACGGAAGAGTTCGCCGCCGAAATGCAAAACGCTCCGGGCATCTGGAATCAGAAGGCCCAGGACCTCGCCGGCCGCGTGGCCGAGTTGGCGGCCAGCACGCCCTTGGCCCAGCGACACAGCGAATTCATCGCGGCCCTGCGCCGGGGCGACACCGTTTACGTCGTTCCCTTCCGGCGGGAGGGGATCGTCGAGCGCGTCCGCAAGAGCCGCGGCACGATGGTGGTCTTTGTGGACAGCAAGCAAGTCGAGGTGCCGTTCCGCGAGATCACCAAGCCGGACGGGAATGCGGCAGGCGGTGGTCGGTAGGGTGGGGCTTGCCCCACCAAGACCCGTGGGACAGAAGAATCGGTGGGGCAAGCCCCGCCCTACAGCTTCAGTTCTTTGGAAAGTGAATACAGGTCAGTCGAGGGCTTGGCGAAGGATGCCGACGAGTTCCTCGTCGGTCAGTTCGATAGGATTGCCTTTCATGCTGCTGGCGTTCCTGGCCTTGGCCGCGGCGGTGGGGAAATCGTCCTCGGAAAGGCCATAGCGTCGCAAGCCCGGCAGACGCAGAACCTGGCAAAGGTCCTCAATCCAAGTAACGGCGTCGGAGGCCCGGGCCGTGTCCCTGCCGGTCAGAAGGCGGGCGACTTCCTCGAAGCGGGCCAGTGCCGGCGAATCGGGGGCCCGGTTCTGCAAGGCCCACACATTGGCCTGGCAGACAACGGGCAGGAGCTTGCCGCAGATGACGCCGTGTGGTGCATCAGTCATGCCGCCCAAGGGGCCGGCGAAACCGTGAACCGCGCCCAATTTGGCGTTCGCCAGCGCCATGCCGCTGAAGAGACTGGCCAGGGACATGTCTTCGCGGGCGTCGGCGTCGCGGCCATCTTCAAAAGCGCGACGCAGGGATCGGCCCGCCCGTTGCATGCCCTCGCGACAGACGCCGTCCGTCAGCGGATTGGCCTGGTTGGAGACGAAGGCCTCGATCAACTGCGTCAGGGCGTCCAGGCCGGTGCTGGCCGTCAACTCCGGCGGCATCGAGTGGGTCAGGAGCGGATCGACGACTGCCCGGCGTGGGACCATGAGAGGACTGCGGATGCTCACCTTGACGTGCTGATCCGGAACTCCGAGCACCGCATTGAAAGTGACCTCCGCGCCGGTCCCGGCGGTCGTCGGCACCGCGATGCAGGGCGCCGCCGCCTTCCGTAACGGCCGGCCCTTGCCGACGACTTCGAGATAGTCCAACAGGTCGCCGTCATTGGCCAGCAGGGCGGCGACGGCCTTGCCGGTGTCGAGGACACTACCGCCTCCGACAGCGACCACGACGTCCGCCGCCGCTTCGCGTGCCAGCCTGGCGGCCGTTTGGACGATCTCCGTTGTGGGCTCGCCCGTCACACTGAAGCTGTCCCAGGCGATCCCGCGCGACACGAGCTGGTCCGGAATGCGGCGGAAGCGGTTGGGCGTGCCCCCCAGTACGAGGAAGGCTCGTCGGCCAAAGCCGGCAACCAGGTCCGGGATCTGTTCGGAAACCCCCGGCCCGAAGACGATTCTGCCGGCGGTAGAGAATTCAAGTTTCATCGGCATCCTGCAAACGGAAGAAAGGCCAAGGGCAGGTAAAAAGGCAAAAGGTAAAAGGCAAGAGTTCAGACGCTGTGACCGTCTTCCTTTTTACCTTTTCCTTTCTTCAGACATTCATATAGTCCCAGCCGTCGGCGCCGGGAAAGACGTTGGCGTACTTCACGCTGGAGCGGGGTTCCGCCATCATGCTCTCGACCGTGTCGCGCCATTTCTGATAGTGGGTGGTTTCCTTGTGTTGGGCCGGATCGCTCGCCGAGCGATAGACCTCGACGAGCACGAACCGCGTCGGGTCGTCCTGCTGTTGGATGACATCGAACCGGGCAACCCCCGGCTCCCGGACGCTCTCCGTGGCGTTTTCAATGCTCGCCGCCCGAAACGCCTCCACTTGGTCCGCCTTGACATGCACGTGTACATGAACGATCAACATGGTTCTCTCCTTGCCGATGGCACCCGCATCAACTTCCCAACTTCGGCTCGTACGCGTAGCACTTGAAATCCGGCTCATCCTGCTGGTCGAGCCGATTGAGATTGCACAGGACCTCCTCCTCCCGGTCGCCGTTGTCGTCCTTGGCACACGAAATGCAGAGCGCTGGCTTGGGAACAAGATCGGGATCTAACTCGTTGCCGTCATCGTCAACGTATCGGCCTCTGTCATCGAAAGGCTCATCCATGCGTCTTCTCCTATTGCCTGTGGCCGTGGCTCCCGGCCGGCATTGGATACATCTTCCTTTCTCCCTGGAGGACACCGGCCGCGTAGGTTTCCTCCCAGTCGAGCGCGCCGTCGCTCAGGAACCGGCGGCGCGGCCCGTGGCGATAGCCATCCACATAGGTCTCTTCCGTCACCAGCCCGCCGTCATTATTCCAGCTCCTCACGACGCCGTCCATCCGACCGTCGCGGCAGTGCGCCTCATACATGAGCTGGTTGCCGTGCGGGTGCCAGTAGCGATGCACGCCATTGATGTAACCATCCTTATAGTGGCACACGGACTGCACTTTGTCCGTGCCGGGGAAGGTGGCGGTGACTTCTCCCTCGCGCGGGTTCCCGTTGGGGTCCCAGGCCCGTTTGCGGCGTGTCTCGCGATCGTACTGAAACTCCATTCGGCCATCGGGGTACCAGCGTGTCAGGAACTGATCCTCGACCCGGAGGCTCTCCATTCGTTTCTGTCCATCCGGGTAATACTCGGTCCTGAGCAGCGCGCCGTTGGCGTGTGTCCATTCACCGGACTTGCGGCCGCGAGCGTCCCATTCCGTATATTTCGGGAGCCTCAGGCGGACCTCGCCGCGATTGGTTGGCAGATTCCCGGCATCCTTTCGCCACGGCGAATAGTGCACTTGCCAAACGAAAATCCACCGCGACCACTGGGGGTCTCCGCTGCCGAACACGAAGCACACCAGGACCAGGGCCATGCCGGGAGCCCCGAGCAGGACCCGTCGCCGCGCCCGGTGCAGGTACAGGGCAAGCGACGTCATCCCGAGGGCGAGCACGAGGCAGCAAAACCCAAAGCGAGGAGAAGGCGGCAGCGTTACTTGCCAGGTGCTGAACGACCCGTAGACCTGGTGCGCCGCGACGCACGCAGCCACCAGCGTCAACGCCACTCTCGCGCGGCTACGGAACAGAAGCCGCCAGGGCAGCATCAGCACCATACAGGCCAAGAGGCCCGGCAGGCAACCCCACATCGCCCGCACGAGACCGGGAGGATCGTGTCCAAAGACGACGATACAAGCAAAGGTGGTGAAGAGCGACGGCCAGGCACAGATGACCAGCAGCGCGCGAAATCCCCAATCCAGGTACGCAACCCAATACGGCTCCGGTCTCGTCCGGCCTTCTCCGGTTGTCTCCGGCATGGCTGTCCCTTTCGATCCGTCAGATCCGCCAGTACGAATCTACACGACAACCGCGGGGCTTTCAAGGGGCAAGCAGGCGGCAAGCGGGAATTGAGGCGGAGGTTCTCCATTGACAAGACACCCTGTTTCCCTATGATGGCGTCCGTTGCGGATTGTGGCTCTGTTACGGCACGTCCGGTGGGACCAGGGATGGTATCAGGAAAGGCCGAGGCGGCACACGTGGCGATTCTGGCGGGCATAGATGAAGCGGGGTTCGGGCCGCTCCTGGGGCCACTGGTGGTCTCGTGCAGTGCGTTCTCCGTCCAGCCGGAGCTTCTGGAGGCGGACCTTTGGCGGACCCTGCAGCGCAGCGTCGGTAAGACCCGCAAGCACCTTGGCGGCCGGCTACTGATCGCCGACAGCAAGAAGGCCTACAAGCGGGAAGAGGGAGTAGGCCACTTGCAGCGCACGGTCTTGGCGGTGCTGCACGGCTTGAAGAAGGAGCCGGTCCATCTGACCGAGTTGCTCACCTTGTTGTGCCCGGACTGCCTGCCGCGGCTGCGGGAGTATCCGTGGTACCAGAAGATTTCCGAGTGGAATTTGGCGGGAGGGTCGGCCGAAGCGAAGATCGCCTCCCATGTGTTCACCGGCGATCTGGAGACCCAGGGAGCCAGGTTGCTCCACCTGCGAAGCTGTTGTCTCGACGTCGCGTACTTCAACACCTTGGTGGAGCAGATGAGGAATAAGGCCCAGGTGCTGTTCGTTGCCGTGACCCAGTTGATGCAGGGACTCCTGGACGGATTCCCGGACGACCTGATCCAGATTCAAGTGGACCGGCAGGGGGGACGGGCCCATTATCGGGAGAACCTACTGCGGAGTTTCCCCGGTATGGACTTGCGGATCGTGCAGGAAGGGGAGCAGGCCAGCACCTATGAGCTGCGGAGCGGTAACCGGCTGGTGCGGCTGAGTTTCGAAGTCGAGGCCGACGACCGGTATCTGCCGGTGTCCTTGGCCTCCATGGTCAGCAAGTACGTGCGCGAGTTGTTGATGGAGTGCATGAACGAGTACTTCGTCGGGCTCAGCGCGGGCCTGAAACCGACGGCAGGGTACTGGACGGACGGCCTGCGGTTTGTCGAAGATCTGCGAAGGCACCTGCCGGACGTGGCGATTGACCGTCATAAGCTGATTCGCTGTCGCTGACGAGCAGATGGGACGGCTATGATCCATTGGACCAGTCACAAGACGGATATGGCACACAAGTACCGAGAAGAGATGAACTGGGTGATCGCCGGATCGCTGGTGATTCTGGCGTTGGTGGCCCTGGCAGTCGCCCTGATCTACACGCGGACCCTCATGATTCCCTTTGTCGTGGCCCTGTTCATCGTGGCTCTGGTGACCCCGATTCAGGACTTCCAAGTCAAGTGGCTGCGGCTGCCACGGGTGATCGCGGTCATTGTGACGCTGCTCATCGTCCTGGCCTTCATGGCCCTGATTTCCATATTCCTCGTACAGGCCAGCCGGACGATCGCTTACACGGCCGGGGAGTACAGCGCCAGCTTCTACAATTTGGCCACCCGGCTCTTCAAGCCGCTGGAGTACGTGTACAAACTGGAGACGCCGCCGCCGGTAGTGGCGCCGGAGCCTCCCAAGTTGCAGCCCGGAGCGCCGCCCGGCGACTTGGGACCGGTCGAGAGCAAGCCGGAGGCGTACGAGTTGTTCCCCTTGGTTAAGGAGCCGGACAAGGCCGCGGTTCTGGATGTGCGTCCGCAACCGAGTCCTCCGGTGCCGGCGAAAGGCGCGGACAAACCGGCGGCGACGAAAGTGCCTCCTCCACCAAACCCTCCGCTGCTGACGAAAGCAGCCGACAAGCCGGCGGCCGCAGCGACACCTCCGGCGCCGAGTACGCCGGTGAAGGATTCCAAGGAGGCCGTGGCCGCGGCGGCGGAACCAAACAAGCCGGCGAAAGACCAACCGCGCATCGACACCCGACAGATCGTCGAAGACCTGATTGCCAACGCCAGACAAGTCATGCAAGACATGGCCAATCACATGTTCGTGATGCTGAGGAACACGGTCACCGCGATTTTCGGGCTTCTCTCCGGCACGCTCTTTGTCTTCTTTTTCGTGATCTTTCTGCTGGCCGGCCGCAATCCGTACGCGGAGCATTCTCAGATGTACACCGATGTCGTCCGGCAGATTCGCCGCTACCTCGCCACGAAGGTGATTATCTCCGCCGCCGTCGGGGTGCTGGTCTGGGCGTCTCTGGCCATCCTCGGTATGGAATTGGCCGGGGTCTTTGGCATCCTCGCGTTCCTGCTCAACTTTATCCCCGTGATCGGTCCGATCATCGTGACGGTACTGCCCATCCCGTTGGCCGTCGCGCAGTTTCAATCCACCTGGCCCGTGATCCTGGTGGTGGTGATTCCCGGCACCATTCACAACGTGATCGGGAATATCGTCGAGCCCAAAATGATGGGCGAAGGACTGGACCTGCATCCCGTGACCGTCCTGTTGGCGTTATCGTTCTGGGGGATGCTGTGGGGAATCGTAGGAACGTTCCTGGCGGTCCCGATTACCGCGGCGATCCGCATCGTGCTGATGCAGTTCGATACGTCCCGGCCGATCGGCAATCTGCTCGCCGGCGAGTTGTCCGGTCGTCAGGCGCCCGTGCCGCCCGGCGCGCGACGCGGCACGCAAGGTGAAACGGCGGTCACGACGGCGTCTGTCTCAACTCTTCCAGCAGAAACTGAGCCTGCCGGTTCTCCTCGCGGATAATGCGGTCGATGGCGTCCTTGCTGGCGGGGTCGCGGGCGAAGTCCTTCAAGCCGCCGTAGAAGATGACCACCTCGTTGGCGCGTCGCACGGCGAGTTTCAGGATCTGACGCTTGCTCTCTTTGCCGGTGAGCCGCTCGGCCCCCTCGTGCTTCATGCCCAGTCCCGTCAGGCCGGACATGACCTGGGGATTGGAGAGGACATAGTCGTCCGGATCGAACGTGCCGAATTCCCCGGTCTTCTCGGAGACGCGCTTGCGCATGCGGGCCCAGAGCTTCTCGTGCTTGGCTTTCCAGGTGGCCAGCCAGTACAGGACGTCGCGCAGATCGGCGTCCGCAAATAACTCGGCGGCCTTGAGATAGAACGTGGCGTTCTTGTGTTCTATCTGCTCGGCGATCTGCAGGATCTCAAAGACGTTGAACCTCGTCTCCACGCCGGGTCTTCTCGACAGAACCTATACCATTTCCTTCCAGAGGACACGACCGACATCATTATAATCCGCAAGAGAGGTAAGTCAATCGAAAATAGACACTTATTGTCGCGGGGCCGAGATCTGCCGAAGCTGCCGGGCAAACACGTCGAAGCTCTCGCGCCCGAACAGGCAGAAAACGACCCGTTCGAGGCCGGCCTTGCCCCGCAGGTACTCGACCGTCGTGGCGAGCATGATCTCGGCGCACCTCTGGATCGGGAATCCGAAGATGCCGGTGCTGATGGCGGGAAAGGCCAGGCTCTTGAGGTCGTGCTCGTCGGCGAGCTTCAGGGAATTCAGCGTCGCGTTTCTGAGCTTCCCGTCCTCGTCCCCTTCGCCCCTGCGCGGCCCGACGGCATGGATCACGTACCGGGCTTTGAGCCGGCCGCCGGTGGTAATCACGGCGCTGCCGACGAAGGTGCCGCCCATTCTGTTGCAGTCCTCCTGGATCTGCGGGCCACCCTTTCTCCGGATCGCGCCGGCTACACCTCCCCCCAGGACAAGTTGGGCATTGGCCGCGTTGACGATCGCGTCCGTGTCCATCTCGGTGATGTCGCCCTCGACCAGTTCTAACGTCCGACCTGCAATTTTGACCTCCACGTTCCAGTCTCCTTATCGTGTGTACGGCAAAGCGACCGCCTGTGCCAGGGCCGCCTCATGCCCGGACAGTTCGATGCCCCCGGCCACACTGCTCTTGCTGAGTGTGATGGTCACCGCACCCAGCTTGACCTGCACCTGTGCGTCCGTGACGATGGCGGTCGCGTTGTCCACGCCGGTTGTCTCTGCGTCGGTGGCCGTGAGCACATGCAGGAAATAGTCTGTCGTGCTCGGTACGCTCGGTGAAATCTCGATCCGGCACTCCGGGGCCGGGCCGGTATTCCGCGCGGGCGGATAGCTGTGTCCACCGTAGGTGTAAAGATCCGCACCGCCGGCCAGGCGGATCTGCGGATTCTCCGGCAGCAGCGTCTGGAGGAACAGGCGGCCTTTGCCATCAGTCACGACCAGATGGCCGGAAGCCGCGACCGGCGGTTTCATCGCTTGCAGCAACCAGGTCTTCTTGAACTCGGGCTTTGTTGCAGAGACGCGGTCGAAGATCACGAATGTGCCGGGGCGGAGAAAGACGATCTGCCGCGTAAAAGACGAGAGCTTCTTGGGCGAGTACGCCCGCGTGCAATCACCGGCGACGTAGACATACGCCCCAGTGTCCTCGAATGCCAGCACGTCCGCAATGTCGTAGAGATTGCGCTCGAGGAGCCACTGGGCAGGATCGGCGGCGACCCCGTTGTGATGCGGCCAGTTGTGGTGCTGACCGCCATCATTGCCGGTCACGGTCCCGGCCCGGATGCCCGGCCAAGTCTCGGCCGGGTCGTAGACCAGGATTGTGCTGTGCGCGAGGGTGCGCAGGTGGTAGTTCACGTCATGGGGCGTGCCGAATTCGTCGTAGTGACCGCCGTCGCCCGCCAGTTCCTCGTACTTGTAGATCAGGAAATGACCGACGTCGAGGTGCTGATGGGAGGTGAAGCGGTCGCCGCACTTGAAGAAGAAGTACGTCGCGTCGTCGTTCCACGAACTGCGGGCATAGACGTACCCCGGTCCCGGGCTGACATGCGACAGCCGAAAGCTGCCCAGATCGGCCTTTTTGGTGGTGGTGTCCCGCCACAGGAAGTCTTTGTAGGCATAGGCGCCGACGCCGGAGCGCGGCGTGGTTTCATTGAACGCATGGACGGCCTGGTGCTCGGGGTCGTCGCGGAAGTGATTGACGAGGATGCGCCGGGCGGACAAGACTTTGTCCCGGTCTCCGCCGAAGGTGCGGCCGCCGCTATCGCCCATCGGAATGGACCGGCGGGAGTTGTAGGTCCCGATCCCCGGATACGTCTCGAACATGCTCGCGACAGCCCGGTGCCGGAAGAACAGCGGGGCATCGGCATAGTAGTCCGCTCCTGCGCAATGCCGTGCCACTTCGCAGAAGAACAGCCACTCATAGAGGAAGTAGTTGGTATAGTAACCCTCGGCCCAACCGCCGCCCGCGCCCGCCAATTCCAGGGCCGGCGCCGCCCGAGTATGCCAGTCCTCCTCCAAGACATGCAGGAATTCCGGAGCCCGGGCATTCTCGTAATAGGTCGCGTAGCAGGCCAGACCAATCCCCCAGTTCTTATAGCCGTACCAACCGTTATGGAAGACGCCGGTTTCCGAGCGCACGTTGGCTTCAACGGTCCGGTTCATGTACTCATGGCACTGCCGGCGCTGTTCGGCAGTCCAGCAGTCGTAGCACAAGTCGTAGACGAGCGCACACAGGGCCAGGTCGGTCCCGAACGTGGTATGGCCCTGGCGAATCGGCCCGTTGACATACTTCATGGCCTTCTCGACAGCGGCCTGACCCAGCGCCTTGTCCTCGTCGATCGCGCAGACCAGGGCCATCGAGATCATCCTGGAGTAATCGTCGCCTCCGCTTTGTCGCGCCACCGCCACGACCCGTTGATAGGCTTGTGCTCGCTCTTTCGCAAGATCCTTCAACTCCTGCTTCGATCCCAGCAGTCTCGGATGTTCCTTTGGCACCGGATGCGTATCGGCCAAGACAGGTCGAGGAGCCATTAAGGAGATCCCGTACAGACCACACGTTACCAGCCGAACCACGAAGGCAAGCCGCGTCGCGGCAAAATTCGATGTCATACGGTCTCCTTGCTGAGAATACTCACGTGGCACTATCTTACCCGTCGGTAGACTGCACGCCAATCCTTGGGTGTGGTCGCCATACGGCGGCGGGTGCCGGGTCCATCAGGTCGGCCTGAAGAACGCAAATTGGCTTCGTTTTGCGCATTCGCTCTTCGTCCTGCGTCCTCCAGGCCCTGTCCCACCCGGCTCCGCCGGAAATTGGGTTCGTTTTGCACAATTCGATAGCTGCTGGAGGTCCCAGCCGGCCGCCCCGCGCCCATTTCCGGACACCAGGTGCCAAATTGGCTTTGTTTTGCACAATTGTCTCTTCGTGGGTTGGGCGTCCTCGCCCGACTTGTTCCGAATTGGCTTTGTTTCGCACGTTTACCCCTGTCGCGGGTGGCATCGTCAAGGCCGGAGGCCTTGGCGATGGTTCGGCCGGGCCATCCGGCGGAATTGGCTTTGTTTTGCCAAGGCCTGTAGACTGAACAATTCACCATAAATCCTCTCTCGCAAAGCACTTGCCCCTCTTGTTGCCCTGGCGGAAATTGGCTTTGTTTGGTGCAGAAGCGCAGGGCTCGGGGGTCGGGTACCGGGTGTCAGTCTGCTGGTCCCTGTTCAAATTGGGTTTGTTTCGCAGGAAAGCCCAAGGGATGTAGGAGCAGCATCGGGTCCGACGTTGCTGACCCCCCGACCACCGAACCCCGATCCCTGTTCGACTTGGCTTTGTTTTGCGCATTCGACCCCGCCAAATTGGGTTTGTTTTTACAACCGACTACCGGCTACTGACTACTGCCTTTTGGCTTTGTTTGACACAGTCTCGAACAAGGGGGCTGGGCGAAGGCTGGTTCGTTCGCCCCAACCTCTCGTCGCGGCCGCCGCCGCGGACGGCCGCTCCTTCATAAGAAGACGCTTCTCGATGTCCGTATGTTGTGCAAAAATCTAAAATATTGCAGAAATTCCTACCCACCCAGCCCGCAGGGCGACAGATCATAGCCCAGCCATCTATGGCTGGGTATCTGGGCAAGAAGACACCACGAGTCCCGCCAGGGACGAAAGAACGGGCAACTGATCTGTAACCGCCGAGACACGGAGGGTCCAACGCGGCGTGCAGCCGCAATCGAAATCATTTCAGCCGAAAAGAACGCAAAAAGCGCAAAAGGAAAGGAGCAAAGACCGCCCACGTCCTCGTCTTCTTTTGCGTCTCTTGTGTTTCTTGCGGCCCTATTCTCCTCTTTATTCGCTGTTTCGGGATGAGCTTGCGGGCAGCCCCGACGGCGGATAAGCCCTCACGGACGTCTGACCCCCAATCTCCAATAATGGATCGTGACCCTGCCTGCCTCCCGAAGAGAAGAGGCGGTTCAGGGGAGTGAACGGTACCCCTCGCCTCGGACTATGCCTGGTAGTGGGCGGAAAGACAAAGAGACCGCCCACCAGCGGATGCCTCCGGCGGACCAATGGAATGATGGAATACTGGAATGTTAGAATACTGGGGAAGGCGGTCGATCCCCCAACCCATCGTTCCAATATTCCATTGTTCCATTATTCCATTGTTCCATTATTCCAATCCTCCTGTCCCCTTCCGCCTATGGCCGGTCTCTTGCTGTTCCCGGCCATGAACCGCCTCCGGAAACCCCACGCACAGGCCAGAGGCCCAAGACATGCGAAACGCGGGAGCCGCCCAACCGTTACCCCACTCCCCTGAACCGCCTCTTTTGGTATGCTGTCCCCAGACTCGCCTGTCCCCAGATTCGCCTGCCCCCAATAGTGAATAATGAAGACGTGACCCTGCCTGCCCTGCCTGCCCCGACCCTGCCTGCCCCCCCTGAACCGCCTCTTCCAGTATGCTGTCCCCAGATTCGCCTGCCCCAATAATGAACAATGAAGACGTGACCCTGCCTGCCCTCGGGCAGGGTGTATCCCTCGTATCGAGGGCCCGCGCCAGCGCGCGAACAAGATCGGCCCGATCCGGGCCGCCCGGCACCTGCCCCTGGTGCGCCTCCCCGATGATTCCCACAACACGGAGGGCCTGGGAATCCGTCGCCGGTTGGCTTCTCTCATCTGTCATTGGAGCGATCTCCCTCATGTCTTGGGCAGGTCCCCCAACCCTGCCTCCTGCCATAGCTTCTGCATCCGAGCCTTGTCCGCCGGCGGCGCTGCACCCAAGAACAGCGCGAAGTTCCGTGTGTTCCCATCCGCAGAGTATGGGTCGCTGCACCTCTTGAAGCTCTGTGCGCACTTGATCAGCCATTCGGCGGATTCGACAAAGCGCCGTTGCAGACCCGCTATGATTCCCAACTGCCCGTAGGTGCTGGCTGCCCCGTGCTCGTTGCCTTGCTTCTCTTTGATTTCGAGGCTCTTGAGATACCACTTCTCGGCGGTCTCGAAGTCTCGCCGCTCCTGCGCGATCCTGCCCAATTGGTGGTAGGTGCCGGCCGCGCCGTGCTCGTTGCCGAGCTTCTCAGAGATTTCGAGGCTCTTGAGATACCACTTCTCGGCGGTCTCGAAGTCCTGACCCTCCTGCGCGATCATGCCCAATTGGTGGTAGCCGCTCGCTTCGCCTTTGCTTTCCCCTCGCGTGCGGTTGTGTTCGGCCAGCCTTTCAAACAATCGCTCGGCGCTGTCGAAGTTCAGCGTGTGCTGTGCATAGACAGCCAATGACTGCGTCAGCGCGGCGAAGTGCGCGTCCATGCCGAGGACGTCGGCCAAGGGCAAGGCCGCGTGAAAGTTGGCGCTGTGGATATGGAAGTACGGACGCTGCTCGTGGAGTTCCTTGGGTGCCAGGAAGTCGGCGAGACGCCCCATGATATCCACGAATCCGCGTTGCCAGGATTCGAGCTCGTCGTCGGCGGACTGTTTCAGCACCGTTGACCGCAAGAAGCCTGTGAGGGCGGGATGGAGCTCGTAGATCGCCTGGCCACTGTCTCGAACGAGTCCCGCCGTCGCCAGGGCGGACAGGAGACGGTCGATCTCTGTACGCGTGACCTGCGTCTGATTTGCGCTCTTGGCCATGGCTTCCAAGTAGTCCACATCCACAAAACGGTCGTGCAGGGCCAACGGGCTCAGCAAAGGGCGCAGGTCCTGGGGCAAACCATCTTCAACCAATCGCAAGGTGGCGTAGACCTTCTTCTGTGCCGGGTCGGCGCTGGCCCCATCTGCCGCCAGATTGCCCTGCAACTCCTGGAGGATCGATTGGGCGGAGCGCCCACCTTCGAGGTGGGGCAAGACCGCTCGCATGAGCAGTGGATGGCCGTCCAGCGCGTCCATCAGGGCGCCAAGGTCCGGGTCTTCCCGGTTGGTCTGAATGCCGAGGTTGCGGAGGATGGCCGTGCAAAATTCCCACCGGGATTCGCCGGTCAGGCCGCCGAGCGGCAGCTTGTAGCGCAGCGGGGCCGGCAGCCATGTTTCCTCGCTGCGGCTGGTGATCAGGACCTTGCTCCGCCCGCCCTGGAGCGCCTGGAGGAGGCGGCGCAGGAGCTCAAGGTCGTCGGGCCGGAGCAACGGAGCGATCCCGCCGGCCTCGTTGCCCGAGGCGGATTCGAAGTTGTCCCAGACGAGGATCAGGCGGTTCTCACGTAAGGCCTTGCCCAAGACCGCGAGCTTCTGGTCCGTACCCAGCGTGATGAACTGGCTGCCGAAGAGCGCTGTGCCGATGCCGTTGAGGACGTACTCGGCGGTGTGGATGTCGTTGAAGGTGAACCAGAGGCAGCCGGTGCCAAGACCCTCGGTCTGCCTGAGCCACTGGAGAAAGCCGCGGGCGAGCGTGGTCTTGCCGACGCCGCCCAGGCCATGGATGAGGATCGCGGGCGGGTCGCGGAGCAAAGCCCGTTCCAACGCCAGGACAGCACTGTCGCGGCCGATGAAGCCGTAGGGGTTGTCCGTATCCGTTGCCTCCTCGGGCAAGGGGGCGGTTGTCTGCTGGTCCTCCTTGGGCTCGGCCTGCGTGACGAAGGACAGGTCCGCCGGCTGCTGCAGGTAGACCACGGGGACGAGCCAGTCCTGGAGCGGATAGGTCCCCCTCGCGCAGACCCGGTCGGGATGAACGAGCATGGCCGTCCGGCCCGCGCGCGTCGGCTCGGCCAGGTTGCCTGTTTCGAGCAGACGCTTGTAGAAGGCGGGGAGGAACTGCTGGGCCCCGCTGACATAGAGCGACCAGGCCATGGCCACGACCGACCGGATGCCGGCTCGAATCAGAGACGCGGCCACGGAAGCGAAAGCGCTTTCGGCGTTCTCATCGATGGTGGCCGATTGGCAGGCATTCAGGACGACCATCGGGATGCGGAATTCGTGCAAAGTGGCACTGAGCGTCTCCGCTGGAATCGGGTCAGGCTTGCCGTCGGCGGTCTCAAAGACGAGCGACCCTTGCGAGCCTTTCTTCAACACATGAGGATTGACGGCGTCCGCGAGCGTGGCCGCGTGCTGGGCCTCATCGGCAATCAGGCCGTAGCCGCCGTGGCCGTCAAAGTGCAGGATGTGATAGTAGCCGGGCCGGCGGCCGAGTTCCCCGCGGAGGGCATCGAAGGTGGGCGGGCGCAGGACCGTCACGCGGGCGGCGAGCCGGTTCGCCT
The DNA here is from genome assembly GCA_964354535.1 of uncultured Pirellulales bacterium. GTDB lineage: Bacteria > Planctomycetota > Phycisphaerae > Sedimentisphaerales > Anaerobacaceae > PLanc-01. The sequence goes on along the minus strand of CAYHAJ010000137.1, from coordinate 1,917 downwards.
CGATCTGCTCGACCAGGGCGCGGGAGATGGAACGATACTCCACGTCGCGCTCGAATGGCCGGGCCGTGACCAGCAGGATATTGAGCCGGTCGCGTGGGAGGTTGTCGGGCAGGGGGGGAGGGTCGGCCACGTTATTGAGCTGTCGCTCGATATGGCACTCGTGGGCCAGGTAGCCCCGCTCGGGGTCATGGAGGGCCTCCCACGGCCAGGCCAGGACCGTGGGCTCGTTGGCGATGATGCGCAGTTGCAGGTGCTCCGTGCCATCCCGAACCGCGTCGTGGTACCAGTCCCGGGCCTTTCCCCCCAGGAACAGGGCCTGGAAGGCGTGCGTGCCCCAGGCCTGCAACACCTGCGTCACACGGTCGGCGCGATCCGTGTTCGGCGGGAACGGGTAGTCCAGGAACTGCTCCAGATACCAGCGCAGCTCCCGCCTCAGATGGCTGCCGGGCAACTCCTTCGTGCCGAACTCTTCCGGCGGGGTGATCTTCGCTACGTCGGGCGTGGTGTCGGAGGGATCGCAGCGAATCACCGTGAACGCCGGCCGCTTGCTCTTGGGAACGTGTTGAACGATCAAAGTCCGCATTGCCGGGACCTCCGCTTCTTGTGATGATCCACAGTCGTCTCCAGGCCGGGCGAACCGCTTCCCGCCCGGATGAATAACAGTATCCCCGATGCCGCGACAACGAGCAAGAGAAAACGAGGGCCCGCCAGAGTTGGGGTGCGACTATGCCTTGTGGAAAGCCCTTCCGCCTTTGTCATGCTGGGACTACCGGGGAGGGACTACCGGGGACGCACCCCAGTTCTCTGTCACTGCTCATGGAGTGTCGGGGTTGTTAGGGACAGATCGAGTTAGGCCCGGGAGACGGGGCCACTCCCAAGAGGACCAAGAGAAGAGGCGGTTCAGGGGAAAGGCGAAGCGTCGCTCTGGCGCCCCATGTCAATTCTGCAACGGACCCGGTGCTTCACGCCGCAGGTAAGATCTCAGGGAGGCCCTGCGTGCCCGGAAGGCTTTGGAAGAACCGGGCACAGGCGGACAGCCTGCGGCTGGGGTTCCTTTGGGTCCGTATCTTCTCCTTCTTCCTCCACCGGTGGGCGGCTCTGCCAGGATTTCCGCCCACGCAGGGCCTCCCTGAGATCTTACGCTCGAACGGAACCGACGGGTCCGAAGCGGACGCGCCCCGAGAAGGGAAGGGCATGACGCGTCTTTCCCCTGAACCGTCTCTTCTCCTTCTCTGAGTCTTGCGGCTTTGGCGTACTGCGATGCCTCTTGGCGCAGAGCCCGCCAAGTACGCTCAAACCGGATTTGCCATAAGTAGCCCGATGGCCCGCCGGAGCCATTCTTCGTGGGCCGACATCTGCCTTGACGCACTTGTCGACGGTCCATAGAATGCGAAGCCAAACTTGGTAGTCGGTAGCCGGTAGTCAGTAATCGGTAGCAGATGGCTGCCGGTCATGAGGTGTCAACCGCCTACCGCCTACTGACTACCGGCTACTGGCTTTTGACAGGGATCACGAGTAATGATCGGAATCAACGAGAACTTTTTGAAACTCCGCGCGGGGTATCTGTTTCCGGAGATCGGCCAGCGGGTTCGGGCGTTCAAGCAGGAGCATCCGCAGGCCAAGGTCATCAGCATGGGGATCGGCGACGTCACGCAGCCGCTGGCACCGGCAGTGATCGAGGCCATGCACCGGGCCGTGGACGAGATGGGCCGGCCGGAGACCTTCCGGGGCTACGACGATAGCGGCGTGGGCTATGAATTCGTGCGCCAGGCGATTGTCGACCACGATTTTGCCGCCCGCGGCGTGAGCATCGACCTGGACGAGGTCTTCGTCAGTGACGGCGCCAAGTCCGACACCGGCAATATGCAGGAGATCTTTGGAATCGAGAACGTGGTGGCTGTGGCCGATCCGGTCTAC
>CAYHAJ010000136.1:0-3260 GCA_964354535.1 uncultured Pirellulales bacterium | reverse complement strand
GTGAAAGTTGTTCAGGTTATTATTGCGCAGTCACTAAGCTCTACCGTCCATCTCGTACACGGCATCTATCCCTGTCTCTGCGTGTGAGGAGCCGGGCGCTTGGCGAGGGTGACGACCTTCCGGCCGTGGCGGTTCTGACGGCGCATCGCGTCGCGGAGCATGGCCTCGGCATCGTAATGATGGCGGGTCGCCAGTCGTTCTTTGATTTCGCGAACCTCGGCGACGATGGGGTCGCTTATGAGGGACTTTTTTCGTGGCATACCTATTCTCCCAGTAACATATCAGGAGTCCACCAAAAGGCATGCTCTACGGAAGTCGCCTCATCTAAGGCCGACCGGCGCGCCATGGCATCGTCTTTGACCTGCTCGTGTTCCTGCGCCCGGCGGGTGGTCATGGCAGTCCGCAGGCGTTACAATTCCTCGCCGGGCTTCCGCGATTGTGCAAGACCGAAACGCAAATATGAGTCTGAGGAGAGTGACAATCTGGATCGTGGCGATGGTGCTGACGGCTGCTTTGCTGCTGGCGGGTCTCGTGTGGGGCACCACGTATCATCCTCGGGAAGGGCAGCATGAGCGCATCTTCTGCCGGGCGGATGCTCCGGTGGTCCCAAGGGGGCAGAATCTCAAGGTGATGTCCTACAATGTGCAGTTCATGGCCGGCAAAGGCTACGTCTTCTTCTTCGATCTGCCGGACGATTCGGGGCCGGACGAGCGCCCGACGCCGGCGGACGTCGCGCATACCATCGACGAAGTCGCCCGCGTCATCCGCGCGGAAGACCCCGACATCATCCTGCTGCAGGAGGTGGATGACGGGGCCAAACGGACGGACTACGAAGACCAATTGTCCCGGCTGCTCTCCAAGCTGCCCGCGACGTACGGCTGCCACAGTTCGACCTTCTACTGGAAGGCCCGTTTCGTGCCGCACCGGCGGATCATGGGCGCCGTTGGCATGAAGCTGAGCACGATCTCCAAATATCGGATCACGAGTGCGGTCCGTCATTCCCTGACGCCCGTGCCGAGAAATCCGCTGGTGCGGCAGTTCCATCCGAAACGAGCAATCCTGGAAACCCGAGTGCCGGTCGAAGGCGGAAAGGACCTTGTCGTCTTGAACTTGCACTTTGAGGCCTTCCCGCAGGACAGCGACGTGATGAGAAAGCAGGTCGCCCGCTTGGAAGCCTTGCTGAGTGACCTGGATCGATCCGGCCATCGGTGGCTGGTGGGGGGCGACTTCAACCTGTTGCCGCCCGGCCAGTACGCCCGTTTGCCCGTCGGCCAGAGAGCCGCCTACTGCGAGAACACGGAAATGAAGGCACTCTACGCCGGGCATCAGGTGTGCCCGACTCTGGAGAATCTCGATGGCTCCGACCGTAGCAGATGGTTCACCCATTTCCCGAACGACCCCGGTGTCTCAGGTCCCGACCGAACCATCGATTACATGATCCTGCCGCGCGAGACCCAAGTGCTCGAGACCCACGTCCGGCAGCAGGATACGCTCGATATCTCGGACCATCTGCCGCTCGTGGTGACGTTCCGAGCGGACTGACGGCTTGCGAGCTCAGGCATTATTTGAGCTTCAAGCTTTCCCGTCCATCTCGCACACGGCGTCTATCTCTGTCTCTGCATGTGGGGAGCGGGCCGCTTGGCGAGGGTGACGACCTTCCTGCCCTGGCGGTTCTGACGGTGCATCGTGGGGGAATTAAAGGGGTCAGGTACATTTTCCGAAGTCGCGGCGCCCACAATGCTCGCTTGTGACGCATCGCTTTGCGGGGAGATTGGGGGTGCGCGGCCTGTTTTCGCGGGCGGGATCGTGCGAGGGAGAATGCGGGTTCGCCAGGTGCATTTGAGTGGTGCGTGGTACAAAGAAAACGGTAGTCGGTAGTCAGTAGTCGGTAGTCGGCGAAGGTGCAGACAAGGACCTTAGGTTCTCGCCGGAGTGTCGGCGGCTCGATGATTCGTATAGTCTACGACCTTGCGTTTCCCCTGGGCTTGCCTCTTTCGCAGCAGTTGGGCCAATCTGTTGAGGTCGTATCCGCATTCGCGGGCGATCTCGTCCTTGGCTTGCCAGAGTTCCTCGATGATCTCATCTGCAGGCATAAATTCATTATAGCAGCACGGACAACGTATTGCCACAGGTTCCGTGACCGCGAAATACGCGAACCACCCAGCGCGGCCTCGCCGCGCTCGGCCGCAACCAAAACCTATTCTCTCGCCAAGACGCCAAGAGCGCCAAGAAGAAAGACGGACGACGGAAGACAGAGGACGGCGAGTACATGAACGTTGGCGATCTCTGCGTCTTTGCGCGAGACGTAATCGTTTGTGTTTCCAGGCTTTACAGCATCTTCACGAGGAAATCTGCGCAAGAAAACAAGATTCTGATAAGTAGCAGTGCGAAAAGAAGAGAGATTGGCCGGGTGCTTTGTTCGCGTATTTAGCGTATTTCGCGGTTTCGTCTCTCTTGGTTACGGCCGGTGGCCTTGAGATTGCCGCGCTTCTCTCGCAATGACATGCAGAGGGGGCCAGCAACTTTGAGTTCGCTCTGCCCTTTATGACGCCGTGGCTTGTCGGGTGGGGGAGCTTCGGTTAAGATGGCGACTGGCGTTGGTCCGATGGGATCGGGAACGATGGCGCGGGGGCGTCACGACCGCATCGGGCGACAGAGAGCCGGACCATAGGAAGGATTGGACGGCTGGAATAATGGAATGATGGAAGGGTGGGCGGACGCTTCGCCTGCCCCAATATTCCAGTATTCCATTCTTTTGGTAGTGCTTGCCGGCAGCCAAGGCTGCCGGCATGGCAGAAAGGAGCTGCGACCTCATGTCCAAGAAGTACGGAACCCGTGGGTTAAGAACCCACCCTACAAGCTGTCTGTTGAGTCTTCTCGTTCTGGTCATCGCCACCGCCGCACCGGCGGCGGTGAAGGTCTGGGAGGAGCCGCTGACGCTGCCGACGTACCGGCTGGACCCGCCGGACCTGAATCCGCGGTTCTATACGCGCGAAGCGTACCAGGGGGCGCAGAAACGCATTTACCCCTACCCGATGCAGGATGGCGTCACGGATATCCGCGAGGAGAAGACCTACAAGGCTCTGTACTTGGAGAACGAGTACATCAAGCTGTGCATCCTGCCGGAGTTGGGCGGGCGGCTCTTCTACGCGACCGACAAGACGAACGGCTACGAGATCTTCTACCGCCAGCACGTCGTCAAGCCCGCCCTGATCGGCATGCTCGGCGCCTGGATCTCCGGCGGCATCGAGTGGTGCGTC
>CAYHAJ010000135.1:0-28884 GCA_964354535.1 uncultured Pirellulales bacterium | reverse complement strand
TCGGGCGGGAACCTCCGCCTGGTGGTCTCGATTGCCAAGAAATACCGCAATCGGGGGTTGAGCTTCCTGGACCTGATCCAAGAGGGGAATACGGGGCTGATGCGGGCGGTCGACAAGTACGAATATCGCCGGGGTTACAAGTTCAGCACCTACGCGACCTGGTGGATTCGCCAGGCGATCACCCGGGCGATTGCCGACCATGCCCGGACCATTCGGATTCCGGTCCACATGATCGAGACGATGAGCCGGATTCGCAGCGCTTCGAAGATCCTGCACCAGGATTTGGGCCGCGAACCGACCATCGAGGAGATTGCCACGGAAGTCGGCATGTCCGTGCAGGAGACCCGCCGGGTGCTCAACATTTCCAAGCACCCGATCAGCCTGGACCGGCCCATCGGCGACAGCGAGGACTCCTACTTCGGCGATTTCATCGAGGACGACGATGTGGATTCCCCGGTGGCCTCCGCGACGCAGGAGATGCTCAAGGAGCGGATCGACATGGTTCTTAAGACCCTGTCGTACCGGGAGCGGGAAATCATCAAGCTCCGTTATGGTATCGGTGACGGTTACACGTACACGCTCGAAGAAGTGGGCCGTATCTTCAAGGTGACCCGCGAGCGTGTCCGGCAGGTCGAAGCCAAGGCTATCCGCAAGTTGCAGCACCCGGTGCGAGCCCGCAAGCTGGAAGGTTTCCTTGACCACAAGTCGGCGTAAGTCCGCCGAAACGACAAACATACACGGCCGGAGCCCTCTCGTCTCCGGCCGTTTTCTTTGCGCCTTTCGCCTCCTGAGGAAAAGGCCGCCAGCAAATCAGGGGCTCCCCACTTTGCGCCAAGCCCCAACGGCATAGCATGGAGGCACTGGGTGTAAGGGCCGGAGAAGGAATTGCGGTATGGCTGTGGGCACGCGGCGGTCAGAGACAAGGAGCCGTTCTTCATGGTTCTGCTGAAAGGAGGACCTTACGCCGATCGCCGCCAGGCCGCCCAGCTTCTCAGCGCGAGCCTCGTGGGATACGAGGCACACCACCCCCTGATCTTGGGCATTCCGCGCGGCGGCGTGGTAATCGCGGATACGATCGCGCGGGCCTTGAAGGCCGATTTGGACATCGTCCTGACTCGAAAACTGGGTGCCCCGGGCAACCCGGAACTGGCGATCGGGGCCATCGCGGAGAATGGGCGGGTCCATCTTCAGCACGACATCGCGGACAAAGTGGGAGCGGACGAGGATTACCTCGAGCGCGAAATTCAAAGACAGCTTGCGGAGATCGAAGCCCGTCGGCAGCGCTACCGGCAGGTGTTGTGCAAAGCTTCCCTGGAAGGCCGAACGGTCATTCTGGTGGATGACGGCGTAGCTACGGGGGCGACCATGCAAGCCTCCCTCTGGGCGGCCCGCGACGAAGTGCCAAAGGAGGTCGTGGTCGCCGTGCCCGTCGGAGCTCAGGATGCGATCGAGCAACTGGAACGGGAAGCCGATGACGTGGTTTGCCCCTACGTTCCACCGTACTTCTACGCCATCGGCCAGTTCTACGCGGATTTCGGACAGATCGAGGATCGGGAAGTGATCGAGATACTCCAGGGCTACAGTCAACAGAAGGACGACGGACGACGGAGGACCGAGGACGAATGACAACGCCGTCCTCTGCCCTCCGGGAAAAGGCAGGTGCTGGGAATGATCGAGCAACAGATGCAGGCGGAGGACCTGGTGATTGAAACGCGGGAAGCGACGCTGCGGGCGATTCTGGCGGTGCCGGAGAAGACCCGTTCGATCGTGCTCTTCGCCCACGGCGCCGGCAGCAGCCGGCACAGTCCCCGGGACCAGCATGTGGCCCAGAAGCTCCAGGAGGCCGGCTTGGCGACGCTGCTGCTGGACCTGCTCACGGAGGACGAGGAACGGATCGACATGTACACGGGCCGGCTGCGCTTCGACATTCCCTTCCTGGCGGGCCGGCTGGATGCGGCGACCGGTTGGGTGCTCGCCCACGAGCAGACGAGCGGATTCGACCTCGGGTACTTCGGGGCCAGCACCGGAGCCGCCGCCGCGCTTGTGGCCAGTATCCAACGACCCGAAGCTGTGCGGGCGATCGTCAGTCGCGGCGGCCGGCCCGACCTGGCCCTCAACGTCCTGCCCGAAGTCAAGCCGCGCGTGCTGCTGATCGTCGGCGGCAAGGACGCCGAGGTGATCGAAATGAATCGGCAGGCGGCCAAGAGGCTGACCACCGAGCACGACCTGGTGATCGTTCCGGGCGCCTCACACCTCTTCGAGGAGCTGGGCAAGCTGGACATCGTCGCGGACCTGGCGCGGGCTTGGTTCGCCCAGCACATGCGCATGCCCGCCGAGGTCCACGCCGTCGGCGGCGGCGGGCGCAATCACATCGACGCCTATTCCTTCGGGCGGATTCGCGTCTCCGGCGATGATTTCGACGACGATCTGATCGTGTTTCCGGACAAGGTCGAGCCCTACTGGAAACGCCGCGACGCCCACTGGCTGTCCCTCCCGGACCTGGAGACTGTCCTCGACTACGCGCCGGACCTCCTGGTTGTGGGGACCGGCGTCGGCGGCCGGCTGCAACTGGATCCCTCCATGCGCGACGCCCTGCGTCAGAAGGGGATCGACTGCGTTGAAGAGCACACGGACCGCGCCTGGCAAATCTTCAATGAGGAAATCAAGCACGACCGAAAAGTCGTCGGCGCCTTCCATCTGACCTGTTAGGATTGACTATTGATGATTTGTTATTTATGATTTGTCCTCATGCGTCCGGCCTGAAGGCCCGATGGCTGTGCCTGGAAACCGTAAATGGTAAATCATGAATGGAAAGGGGAGATCTATGAGTTGGCGGAGCGTGTTCTCGGCAGTCGTGATCGTGTGGGCGGCCTGTGCCGTCCCGGGGGGGGCCCAGGAGACCCTCGGTGACCTGGTCGCCGCCGGCGGGTATGACTGGATCATCGGCAAGTGGGTGGCCACGACGGACGACGGCCAGAAGGCGGAGTCGAATTTCGATTGGGCGCTGGACAAGCGCGTCGTGCTCAATGACTTGCAGGTGGGGGACTTCAAGTACCAGGGCATGGTCATGTTGCCGCCCGGCGGCGGGGATGCGTTCGACGAGGGCGCCGACACGCGGGGTGGCATCTGGAAGGGGAGTTGGTCCCCGGACGGTGACGGCCTGGCCCGCAGGGTCGAGTACACGAGTCCCGACGGCCAGGTGCGCAAGGGCGAGATCGTCTACCACAAGGTGGATGCCGACACGATCACCATCGCGATTTACGCGGCCGATGACAGTGGCACTCGCAACTCCGAGCCCTGGAACAAGCTCACCTACAAGCGTCAGCAGGCCAAGGCGGCCCCGATCAGTGCAACCGCCGAGACCGCCGGCCGCGCCACGGATTACCAGAAGCTCGGTGACCTCGTTGCCGAGGGCGGCTATGAATGGTTGATTGGCAAATGGATGGGCAACGAGAACAATCGGACGTACGAGGTGGAATACAAATCCATTCTGGATAAGCACGCCGGCTCTGTGGCCCTGAATCTGGGTGACTTCAAGTACCTCGGCATCGTCACGTATGCGGCGAACCGCCAGGAGGTGGTGGAGTTCGGCGCCGATACGCTCGGCCGCACCTGGAAGATCGTGTGGGAGCAGGACGGCAGCGCGCTCGTCAACAAGAGCCAAGTCACCAAGCCCGATGGGACAACGCAGAAGCTGCAGCACGTCTACACGAAGATCGACAGCGATACGTTCAACGTGAAGCTCTACGGGATTGCCACGGATGGCAGCCGTGGATCGGAGCCCCTCGAGCAGGTGACCTTCAAACGCCAGAAACTGGCCGAAAAAGCAGCGAAGTAAGGCTGGCATGGACAAACATGTTTGTCCGTGGCACCCTGAGAAGGGGAGCTCTTCACCTCTGCTCAAGAGACGGGTCGGGTGGCATCGCCAAGAGCCTTGCTCTTGACGATGGCTCCATCGCACGCGGGAAGACCATCGTCAAGGACGGAGTCCTTGGCGATGCCACCCATTGTCGTTTCACTTTGCGCGGGGCGAGCGCGCATCACGCTCCGTTTCCCGGCTCAGAACCGAAATCGCGCGCCGAACAGGTAGATGGGGCCGCTGAGGTCGAATCCTTCGTCCTTCTTCTCGAGGTCGTATTGGATTTCTGCCATGAGCTCGACATTCTCGCCGACGGGGATGGTCAGCCCCGCCAGGAAGAAGGGGAAGAAGCCGCTGGCTAGGGTGGCAGAGCCTTCCGCGTGGTCGTAGACGGTCACGGAGGAGCCGGAGCCGGGCGGGTCCTCAAACGAGTCGGAGTAGTCATTCTCCCAATTATCCCGGAACCAGAAGTAGCCGACACCCGCGCCGACGTAGGGCCGGATGTGGCTGCTGTCCCCGAGCGGGTACAACCGGGCGGCCAGCCGGATATCGAACAGCCAGAGCCGGTCCGTATACAGATCGTTGATGTAGGTGTCGTCCACGAGATCCGTATACGTTTCGGACTGTGAGCCAAGGTAGGAGCCGCCGACGGTAAAAGCGAAGTCCACGTGCTCGTCCCACAGGAGGGGGCTGGAGACCTCCAAATCGACACGCGCCCGCGCCGTCTTGTCCAGATCGATAGGGTCTTCCAAGACCTGGACGCCCGCCTTGATCCCGATGCCCGGACCGGAGGCTCCGGCACAGAGGGGCGTGGTGCCAAGCAAGAGGAGCAGCGCGGCCGTTACGAGGGCAACACCGCGGCGCTGAACCGGCGGGGAGGCGTGGCTGGGGTTGGGCGTACGCGACGTTTTCGGGGCAGAGTGTGTGCGTACCATATTTCCGACCTCCTTCATGGAACTGAGTGACAAACATTGCATCGTTCGATTTTTCCGTTCCATATATAAAAGGCACGGTGGTACACTGCGGTAACAGGCTGATTTGCCCGCGATCGGGGGCCAACAAGATGATCGGACCTGCCGTGCAGAGGAGACAAGGTATGACGGGGTTGGGACGAAGGCAATTTCTGGGTGCGGCGGCGGCCGGCGCGGTCGGGGCGGGTTTCAAACCCGCCCTTACACCTGCGGCGGACGTGACCCACCCGCGCGAAGTGCGACTGGAATTCCTTTGCCCGAAGGAGTTGGAGGAAGCGCGGGCGGCGTGCGCGACCATCTTTCAGCCGCTCGGCACGATCGAGTGGCACGGCGTGCATAACGTCCTGGGCGTCGATGCGGTCAAGGCGCATGCCCTGTGTCTCCGGGCGGCGCAGCAGGGCGGGGGCGTCGTCTCCCCGCCCCTGTTCGGCGGCGTCGGCGGCCTGAGCGAACCGCATACATTCATCATGGATCTGGAAGAAGACGTTTTCTCCAAGCTCCTGCGTCCCTGGCTGGAGCAACTCTGCCGGGAGATGGCCCGCGATGGATTCCGCGCGATCATCATCCTGACGGGCCACTACGGTGCCGCCCAGCAAATCGTCGTGCGGGAGGTTGCTGTCCGCATGAGCCGGGCCCTGGGCATCCCGGTCCTCGGCACGCCGGAATACTGGCTGGCATTGGACGTGGGTTACACGGGTGACCACGCCGCCTGGGGCGAAACCTCGCTCATGATGCACCTGTTTCCCGACACCGTCGATCTGGCCCGGTTGGGCACGCCCCCGTACCAGGGTGTCGGCGGCCGTGACCCGAAGGAGTCCTCCGCCGAGGACGGGCGAAAGATCACCGAGAAGATCGTCGCCCGCCTCGCGTTACTCGCCCAAAAGATGCCGGCCTGGAGCTTCGAGACATTGGATCGCTTTGTGGACGCCGAAGCTGCCCTCGTGGCGAAGCAGCTCTCCGCCCCGCGGGGCAAAAAACAACTCTGGACGGCCTGGCGCAACATGGCAACTGTCATGCGCGACTATGGCACGCACCTGATCGAAGAACGTTTCGACGAGATCAAAGCCGCCGTGGCAAAGCTGTAGCGGCTCGAATCCATGGGCGGGATGCCCATGCTACTGGGCCAATTCCAGGCCGGCTTCTGCGAGGGCGGCGAGCACTCGTTCCGGGTCCTGGTCCTGCCCGAACCATCGATCGACGACTCGGCCCTGCGGATCGATGATGTAGTTGAGCGGCAGGAGGCCTGTCTTATTTCCATAGCCCGTGCGGATCAGCCGCGCGGCGGCTTCGGATGAATCCAGAACGGTCGGAAACGTTACAGAGTTCTCCCGCAGAAAAGCGCGTGCGATCCGCCGATAGTCTGTGCCGTTGAAACCGAGAATCGCGAGGCCTTGGTCCTGATACTCGTGGTGCAACTGCTGGAAACCAGGAATTTCTTGGCGGCATTGGGGCGAGCCTGCGTCCCACACGTACAGCCACACGACCTTGCCGCGATAGTCCGACAGTTTGATTTTGCCTCGGTGTGCCGCGCGAAACTCGAAATCCGGGGCCGCTTGTCCGCTCGGGAGAAGCGAGTCCTCCCGCGTGGGCGGGTTCCACTGCCGCCAGCCTGGCGGCGGGGACCAGGTGAGAACTTTGGCGGGAAACCCGCCGTTGACGGTCACATCCGACCATTCCTCCACCGTGACGCGGGTGTCGGCGCCTCGGGCAATCTCTTTGATCTTGCGCGGCAGGTGGTCCTCCCGGGACAGCCAGAGGTATCGGGTCCGCCGGGCCTTCATGAAGCTCATTTCGATCACGTCGCATTCTTCGCCGCGCACCCGATTCGTGCCCCGGCTTCTGATCCCGTCGAGGTAAGGCTCCAAAGGATCCGGATACCCGTAGAAGGTGCTCGGATCCAGGGTCAGCTCCAGCCAGGCGGTCCCGAACATGGCCATCTTGCCACGGAGAGAGTCCGCGCCGGCCAAGGACGCCTCTCTCACGTAGACGTCGGATCTTACCTCTTCCCGGCTCTTCTCGGTGTCGATGAGAAGGCCCGGCCGGTCCCCGGCCCAGTGGACCCACAGGAAGTTGCCGTCATCGAGAAGCGTGGTGCTCTTCAGGCTGGCGCTGTTGGTCTGGTCCACACGGAAACAGTGCGGTTTTTTCAGCCAAATGCGATAGCGGGAGGTCCTGTCGTCCGGGGCGCTACAGGCGCTCGTGTAGGAGAGGCTCCGGGCATCGTGCATGGCGCGGACCATGGCTTCATACAGAATATGTGCGGCGGTCTCATCTTTCACGATCAGTGCCGGCCGCCAGCGCTGTGGCGAGGCGCCGACCACGTACAGTGCCCACCCCTCCAGCAGCAGGCCGGCCACGATGATCGCGGAACGTGGATTCATCTTGTCTCTCATCATCAGTCACGCACCCGCGAGTATTCTCGCCTGCCCAGCAGGACGATGCCAATGATGCTGTACACCAGGGTGAGCATCAGGCTGTGGATGATGCACGCAAAGCTTTTGGTCACGCTGTATTTCCCGACCGTCAGGGCGTATTGTCCCCATTCCCCGGCCGCGAGCTTGTACAGCAATTCGAACGGGGGCCAGGGATACCGGATGAAGCTCACCAGAGGGCCCGAGTTCGCCTCCTGCCGCAGGTACATCGCCATCAGGCCCAGGAGAAAATAGGCGGTGGGGATGATCACGAGCAGCAGCACGGAATTGAACGCCCGGCTGATCACGACGGAGAGCGTCGTGGACAAGGCCGCACAGGTATTGAACAGCAGCCAGGTGGCCAGCAGCCAGATGCCGAGGCCGTCGACGTTGCCCTTACCCATGATGGCATGGAGGGCCAGGACCAGGCCGCCGGCCAGCACCAGGTGGAGGGCCGCCTGGAGGGACAAGCCCAGCAGGCGGTAGAGGTACAGTTCGCCCGTCCAGAAGGGCTTGGTCACTAAGATGCAGATTCGTCCCGAGGCGATGTCGTCACCAAAAATGCCGGCGCTGAGCGCCAAAGCGAGGAAGAAGCCGCCCCAGATGAAGATCAAGCGACCCATTTCCAGCATGTCCGGCAGAAGAAACCACCAGAAACCGCCGTACAGCGCCAGCCAGACCACGTGCACGATCCAGATGTAGGTCCGCCGGAAGAACGTCTCTTTCATCAACTCGATGGCTCGCATGGATTACGTCCCTTCCTTGCACAGGCGCATGAACACTTCTTCAATGCTCTCCCGCTGCAGCAGCACCTCTCGGATGCGCGCGCCGCCTTGGACCAGGTTGTTCACAACTTCGGGGACTTCCTCCACGGCGCTGATGCCGATCACCAACTCGGTGTCGGACACCTCGAGAATACGGGAGGCCGGTGCCAATTTCTCCGCGATTTGCCGACCGTTGGACACGACGGTCACGTGCAGCCGGCCGGCCTGGCCCGCGGAAATCTCGTCCGCGAAACTGACGATCCGGCCCCGATGCATGAAGAGGTAATCGGAGGTCAGCTTTTCCAACTCGCCGAGACGGTGGGAACTGATGACAATGGCCGCGCCCGCATCACGCAGCCGCTGGAGCAGCTCGCGCAACTGAATGATTCCGACCGGATCGAGGCCGTTGCTGGGTTCGTCCAGCAGCAGCAGTTGTGGGTTATTCATCATCGCCACGGCCAACGCCAGACGTTGCTTCATACCCTGGGAGAAATCGGAAGCGGGGCGGTCCATGAACTCCTGCATCTGCAACCGCTGCCTGGACTCGTCCATCTGGCGCACGACGGCGTCCCAGGACAGCCCGAGCAGCGCCCCGTGGTACCGCAGTATCGCGCGGGCGGTATAGAGGCCGGGGAACACCGGGTGTTCCGGCATGTACCCCAGGCCGCGCCGCGCCGCGATGGACCGGGCGGGGTGGCCACAGATGGTGACAGAGCCCTCGTTGGGGAGAATCAGCCCGGCGATCAGGTTCAGCAAGGTCGATTTCCCCGCCCCGTTGGGCCCGATCAGACCGACGATCTGTCCCTTGTGCACGGTCAGGGAGACTTCCCGTAGGGCATCAACCGCTTTCGCCCGGCTCGCCAGCAGTCTCCGGAAGACCTTCGTCAACTCCCGGCATTCCACGGCAGTCGAGTCACCATCATACGCCATATCTCTCTCCTATCGTGTATTGGAATATTGGAATGGTGGAAGGCCCGTTCGGAGTACCGCATTTATGCGGATCAGAATCCTCTTAGCCGCCTGAAGAGGGAAGCGGATAAGAAGAGTCTTACCCGCCTGAAGGCGGTACTCCGAACGATATTCCAATATTCCACCATTCCAATCCTATTCATATCTGAGGGCCTCCATCGGGTCGATCCGCGCCGCCCGGCAGGCGGGAAGGTAGCCGGCCAGAAGGGAGACGACCGCGAGCAGAGCCACCGTGGTCCCGATGCTCACAGGATCGAGGGGGTTGATGCCATGGAGCCCGGCGCGAATCACCCGTGCCAGAGCCGCCGCCAGCAGGATTCCGATCGACAGTCCCACAAACGTCGATACGGCGCCTTGAAGAAATACCAGGACCAGAACGTCCCGTCGGGTCGCCCCCAGGGCCATGCGAATCCCGATCTCGGGAGTCCGCGACGCGACCATGTGGCCCTTGACCGCGTAGAGGCCCAGGCCGGCCAGGAACAGGGCCATGGTCCCGAACATGGTGGCCAGCTTCGCGGTCACTCCCATTTGTCGCACGGTCGAACCATGGCGGTGCTGGTCCACCAGGCTCGTCACCGACACAACCGGCAGACGCGGGTCGAGCTTGCGAATCTGCGTCCCGATACTCTGAACCAAAGCCGCCTCAGCCTGGGGCGCCGAACCGGCAACACGGAGGTGAATGTAGATGGGCACATGGCCGGCGCGGAGCGGCTGATACAGATGGGACCACTCCCATATCTCGCCCGAGAGCGTCCGCAGACTCGGTACGATGCCGACCACCCGGCACAACTCCAACTCCGAGGCCCAGCCATGTTGAATCAGACAATCCACAGCGTTGCCGTCCGGTCGGAGCTTGCGGGCCAGGTGTTCGTCGATGATCACCACCCGCTCCGCGTCGGGGGCACTGTCAAGAGGGCGGAAAGGCTGGCCCCGGAGGAGCGGTATTCCCAGCGCCTTGAAATAATCACCGTCCACCTCGAATACGAAGAGGGCCTTGGGCAGCAGGCTCTTGGAGGGGTCATCTGCGACCCCTGGTTCGTATTCAACGACTCGTTGCGACATACCCTCGCGGGTATCGCCGACGGGAAACGACGTGGACAAGCCCACCGCCTGGATCCCGGGAATCCCCGCCAGATACTCCGCCAGCATCTCGCAGGCCGTCGCGGCTTGGGCCTTGGTGTATCCGGCCGCGAGCGGGTCAATCCGGACCACTACCTTGCCGGCCAGATCGAAGCCCGGATTGGCGTGAGCGGCCTTCAACGCCGTGCGGGTGAACAAGGTCGCGATCATCACGAGCACGACGGATAGCGCAATCTGAAAGACCACCGACAGGCCGCGCGGGACGAGCCGCCGTCTTCTACGCGTCGATCGGACCACGGGGCCGCCCGACTCCTTCAGGTCGCTGAGGACATCGCGGGCGGACAGACGCAGGGCCGGCCTCAGGCCGGAGAGCACCGTAGCGATAAGACAGAATCCCAACGTGGCCCCCAGGACGCGCACGTCAAAGGAGGTCGCCAAGTGAATGGGCACGGTTCCCGTCGCGAGCCAGGTGTTGAGAATGCGGACGCCCCAGAAGGTGGGGATCAACGCCAGAACCCCGCCGCACAGCGCCAGCAGAAGCGACTCGAGGAACAACTGCCGGATGATGCGCAGGCGTCCTCCCCCGATCGCCATGCGGATAGCGATTTCCCGTTGCCGTAGGGCCCCTTGAACGATGATCATGTTCGCCAGGTTCAGACAGGCGATGAGCAGGACCACCCCGGAGATTCCCATCAAGACCAGGCTCACAATGCTCAGCATTCTCCGTTCACGGACGTCGTCTTCCCCTCTGCCCAGTCTTGACAACCGGGCGAGATAGAGCTTGGAGTCGTCCTTCCACCGCCGGGAGTCACTCTCCTTCAACCGGGGAACCAGAGCTTGGAGTCGTGCCTCGGCCGCCGGCATGTCCAAGCCGGGTTTGAGCCGTCCCACCAACACCATCGCCGGGTAGTCCCAGATCGCCTGTCTCCGTCCGGTCGGCCTCTCCTCGTCATAGTGATCGACACCCCCAAAAGCCCCCAGGGGCAACCAGAGATCCGGACCTCCGGCCGACGTCCCCGTGAATCCCTTCGGTGCCACCCCAACGATCCGGCAGGGCCTGGCGTTGATGTTCACGTATTGGCCGACGATCCTGGGATCGGCGCCCTGCCTGTGCCAGGTCGGGTAACTCAGGACCACGACCGGCTCGGCCCCGTACCGCTCCTCCTCGGGCAGGAAAGTGCGTCCATACGCCGGGGCCACTCCCAAGGCGGAGAAATAATTGGTCGAGACATACATCAGGTCCATGTGTTTTACCACGTCGCCTCGCACCCAGGTGCCGCGGCAGGAGCCATAGTTGTGGGCGATAAGATCGCTGAACACCGGATTGTCGTCACGCATGTTGGCATACATCGCATAGGTGAAGAAACCGAAGTTGCGAATGCTGCAGTGCACCAGTTGGTCCGGCTTCTTCACGTGCATAGGGCGAAAGAGCATCGCGTTAACCACGCTGAACATGATCGTGTTGGCCCCGATGCCGACGGCCAGCGTGACCAGGGCAATCGCCGTGAACCCGGGACTTCTCGCCAAGACTCGCGCGGCATACCGGATGTCCTGCCGTAAGGTGTTCATTCTGTTCGTACTCCCTCGCTTCCTGTACTCGCTTTCTCCTGTGCCGACTCCCGGGGCCTCAGTTGCCGCCTGCGGCGATTCGATTCTCCGGATTCGGGAAGCGCCAGAGTCGATCGCCCTCCGGGGGTCTTCGGCGGCGCGGATCTGAGTCCTGCTTCTCGGGCTTTGGGACGCCGCCGTTGTCCTTCAGATCCTCATCGACACTATAGACCACGAATCCTTCGCCCTCCGCACGATAGAGCAACGGTTTCTCCGTATAGGGGTCGATGAGTCCCTCCAAGCCCAGGGCCTCCAGCGTCGGTGGGAATGTCCCATGGGCCTGCCGGTACCGCAACAGGCCCAGGCCGGCTCGGGCGATTCGCACGTCCGCCGTCATCCGGCTGTGTATCCGTTTCTCACCGCCCGTCGCGAATTGCCAGGTGAGGAGATTCCACCACGAGGTACTCAGATATTGCTGGCACTCGTGTTGGCTCCAATAGGGGCCTTGCAGCAGTTGCACCCGTTTTCTCATCATATCCAGATAGGCGGCGTGATCCGCCACGAGCCGCGGCCGGAAGGCGAGAAAGCGAAATGACAGCCGCTTCATCGCCTCCTGGAAGGCTTCCGGGGTGGCGTCATTCTTGGGGAACGTGTCCTTGCGCCAGGCCTTATCCATCTCGTCTCGGGGCAGGTTGAAGAACCACTCGCCGATCAGCAACCGTTCGCTGTCCACGGCCTGGATGAAGGGCTTGATGTCGGTCAGGTCGTTCAGGAGACCCTCCATTTTCAGCGAAGTCTCCGCACGGGGCAGCTCACTCTCGCACAGGCTCTGAATGAGGCGGCATGAATAGCCGATCATGGCCGACCGAGTCCATTGGCTCATCGCGGTCGGGTCGTCGCGCAGGGCATCGGCGAACTTCAGTTGCGTCTGCAGCGTGCTCCAGGCGCGGGCCGTCTCCCCGGCCTCGGCGTCCAGAGATACTCTTGTCCCCAGGACGCGGATGAGGCCCCGCACGTCTTCTCGAAACGGCGCGTCCATGGACAGGGCGCCGGAATACTCCCGATCGAACCGGCAAACAGGGCGCTGCGTTCCCTGTTCGACCGCGGCCAGGGCCGAAGCGACGACGGGCAGGCTCATTCGTTGGCGTAGCTCGGCCATGTCCTGCCGCTGCCGCGCGATCCGGTCGGGATTGTCCGATTTCTGAAACGCCGATCCGGAGAGCTGTCTCAGGCGTTCGAGCAGGTTCTTCTCGCCGGCGGCTTGGCCCTTGAGCATCAAGGCCGCGCTCTGGTAAAGCAGGGCGGCGTTCTGGGCATCGGGCACCTTCGGGGGGACGATCTCGTCCGCACGCATGGGTCGCCCGTCCGCCGCGAGGGCCGCGTACGCCCGCCGGAGCTTCATGGTCGAGCGCACCAGAGCAAGGGCGTAGAGCGCACCGAAGGCGATCGCGATGCCACCGATGATGATCAATATCCTCTTGGATCGTCTGTGCATCGGTCTGTTCCTCGTTTACCTCATTGCCTCTCTCATATCCCCGCGTTTTTCTGCACGACAGCCTCCCGGTCTCAACGAGCTTCCGTGGCTGCAGGATTCTTCGGCTTCCCAAAGCGCCAGACCTCATCATAGGGGTCATGTCTTCGTTCTCTGTCTTTCCAGTCCGGCCTGGGGGCGCCACCGTTGTCCTGGCGGTCCGGGCCGACACTGTAGACGACAAAGCCCTCACCCGCAGGGCGGTAGAGCAGCGCTTTGCCGGTATAGGGGTCGGTGAGTCCCTCCACGCCCAGCGCCTCGATCGTCTCCGGAAACGTGCCGTGCGCCTGCCTGTATTGCAGCAGCGCCAGTCCCGCCCGGGTCAGATGCAGCTCGGTCACCATCCGCCAGTAGTCCGAGATGTCGAGGTTGCCGCCCCGCGCCACCTTGTGCGTCAGGGTATTCCAGGACGAATGGTGCAGGAATGCCTCGATCTCCTTCCGATCCCGGTAGGGGCCCTGCCACACTTGCACGCGTTTCCGCGCCAGGTTCAGGTAGGCCGCATGGTCGGCGACCAGCCTCGGCTTGACCGTCGTCATCGTGAAGGCCAGCCGACCAATAGCTTGGAACAGCCCCGGAAGCGGGCTTTTGCCGCCGAGGACCCGGTACAGTTCGCTGGGGGGCAGGTTGAAGAACGGCTCGGCGATCAGCAGCCGTTCGGCATCGACGGCTCGAACGAGAGGATCGGTGTTGTCGAATCCTTCGAGGAGACCCTCGAGGGCTTGATAACGGGAGACATCCAGGGGGGCGTTCTCACAGAGATTCCGAATCGTGATGCTACACATGGCGTCGATGCTCATGAGGCGGTGCTCCTGACTGGTGAGCAGCAGGTCCCAGCGCAGAGAATCGACGAACTTGAGTTCCAGCAGCAGCAGGTCCCAAGCTTTGTCCCAATGGCCGGCTCGCATCTCCCACCCGACCCGGGCGCTGATGACGGGCTGCAGTTCCTCCACCTCCGTCATCTGTTGATTGGCCAATACCAGGCCCGGGCTGTCGCCGAGATTCTTGTCAAACTGACACGCGGGCCGGCGGGTCCCCTCCTCGATCAGGGCCTGGGCCTGGGCTACCACTTCATGGTCGATGGCCTCTCTTTTTTCTTGTTCTCTTTGCCGGGCGGCCTTCCCCTGTCCCAGCAGACGGGGGGGATTGAGCCAATCGAACACGCTCTGGTCCCCGATGGGCTGGCTCTTGAGCATCAGAAGGGCACGCCGATAGAGCACGGCTGCGTTTTCCGAGTCGGGGATCTTCGCGGGCATGACATCGGCGGCTCGCATCGGACGTCCCTCTGCGGCGAGGGTGGCATAGGCCCGGCGCAGCTTGCCCGTCGCGCGGGCCAGCATAATCGCATAGGTCGCGGCCAGGAGGACAATGAGAAGGCTAAGGACCGTCAGGATTCCCTTGGTTCGTCGATGCATACCGCAACTCCTTCGAGGAGAATGGAACAATGGAATACTGGAATACTGGGAGTCGGGGCGCTCTAAGAAACTACCTCAAAACTGCGCCCCGACATGTCATTGCGAGCGTAGCGAAGCAATCTCCCACCTGTCGGATTGAGATTGCTTCGTCGCTGCGCTCCTCGCAATGACATTCTCCGTTTTGAGATAGTTTCCAAGCCGGCCACTATTCCACCATTCCAATATTCCATTATTCCAATCTTCTTCTCCCGGCTTTCCTGTTCTTCGGGGCCGGACCCCTCCGCCGCGTCATCCGGTTCGGCCCCGTTCCCGGTCTCTTGAACGCTCTGCAGGTAATCGAGCAGAGCGGAAGTATTGCGGGCCGAGGTCCCGCACGTCGCGATCAACTGCCGGACAAAGGGGCTGTAGGGCATCTCCGGCAGGTCCTCCAGGTCGGCCGCGACGATTCGGGTTGCCACGGGGCGGCCGGCTTGCCACGGGGCCACCGCCCGGATGCTGAAATAATTGGCGCTGGAGACGATCAGGATGGCCGCCGCGGCCGAGAGCCCCAGATGTCGCAAGGGAATCCGCCAGGGGACTTCGGCCGGGGCATTCTCCCAGGTCTCCCGAGCCGCACCCAGGATACGAGCCTTGCACTCGGCCGACGGTTCCGCCAAGCGGACCAGGCGCAGCCGTCGCTCGATTTCCTCAAACGGTCGATCTGCTTCTTTCATGGTTCTTCTTCTTTCAACCATGGTCGCAGCTTCTCCAGGCCGTAACGATACCGGCTGGCCACGGTGTTCAGAGAAAGGTCGAGCAGTTCCGCGATTTCCCGAAAAGTCTTATCCTTGTACGTCTTCAATACCACAATTTCCCGTTGCACCACCGGCAATCGGGTCAGCGCCGCCTGCAGCGCTTCTGCGTCTTCCTGGCTTCTGTCGTCCGGTTCTGCCGGGATGAGCCAAGGCTGCGCCTCCGACTCCCGAGGTTGCCGGCGCCGATGCTGCCGGAGGAAGCTCATGGCTTCGTGGCGCGCCATCTGGTACACGTAGGCGTTCAGGCAACGGGCCTCGGCCAGGTAGCGCCGTTTGCGTACGATCCGGACGAAGACCGTCTGCAGGACATCCTCCGCGTCGTGCCGCGAACAAAGCACGGCCTGAAGCAACGCCAACAGCTCGCCCGCGTAGCGGTCCCAGAGCAACTCACAGGCCGCCGGATCGTCCCGCCGCAAGGCGGCTCGTATCAGATCGTCCGCCGGATGCTGGTCCAATGGTCTCTCTCGGCCTATCGGTCATTTCACAGGTAAAGACGCAGGAAAGGCCCGCGTGTTGTCTACGAACTGGCATTTTTCTTGTCAAGCCCGGCGGTTGGACAGGGGGGGACGCGGTTACACCCGCGGATCTGTACGAAGACGGGGCCCGGCGGGGGGGCGAAGTGGAACGACTGTTCGTTGTGCCGCCGCGAGGCGTTTCCGTGAATGTCCCGGGAATACACCGCAAGCTGGGCAGGTAATGGCGGGGGGAAGAAAGGGGATGTGATCGGTTTCGGTAGGGTGGGCTGCGCCCGCCATCGTCTGGACGCATTCCACGGAACGACGGGCACGGCCCACCCTACAAGTCGGTTCTTATCGCCTTTGGCGCTTGTTTCGATCCGCGCCTGGGCCGGGCTTCACGCCCGGCGGACTGTCACTCTCGCTCTCTCCGGAACGTTCGGGTCGTTCGGATCGTTGGGGTCCGCAGGTGCGTCGGCGAGCCAGATCATCGCGCTGGTCATCTCCGGTACGTTCGGATCGTTCGGATCAACCGGGCCCGCGGGCTCATTGGGGTCGTCGCCCAGCCCGAGGGTGGTTGTTCCGACCGCCCTCGCCCCGGTGGTGCTCCAACAGACGGCCGTGAGCGCGAGCAACATGGCGAGCAGGACGAGCATCTTGGTAACTACAGGCTTCATCTTGTTTTCCCTCCAGAAGGAATGGGTGGTGGTCGGTAGTAGCCTCTTCTATGCCAGGTCAAACCTCAGAATACGTCGTAGGATCTGGTTTGATGATGATGGGGCTGGTGATGCCGCTGGGGAGCATCTTGTCCTGTTCGGGCGTGATCGTGATGACGCCGACGTCGCCCACGTCGGTCGTCTCCGTGCCGCCGTCGCCCAGCGTGGCGCCAATGTTGGTTACATAGCCGCTGGTGTATCCGCTCGTGTCGAACATGGAGATGATCGTCCCATAGATCTGGGCATTGCCCCGGATGTCCACGATCCCGCCGACAATGGCGCCGGTCAGCACATTGTTGTCGCTCTGGTCGGGGTTCGTGTTGCCGAGGTTCACGTTGAAATGGGGCGCCAGGATGGTGGCCTCCTGGATCGCCGACTGGTTGTCGAACGTGGCTTCACCGGTGAAGTACAGGCAGTTGTTGATCCAGTTGAAGGGCTGCGGCGTCCGCGTCACGATCACCCCGTTGAAGGTGCAGTCCTCAAAGCGGACGTTGTTGGCATTCGACTTGGAGGCGCTGGTCTTGGAGCAGTCAATGTACAACACGTCCTGGAACGTGCAGTTCCGGAACAGGGCATGGCGGTTCTGCGGGACCCGGACGTTGGAATACGCCTGGTTTTCATACACGTGGCGCGAGAAGGAGGTGCTGCCCCCGTCTCTGGGCTGGTCGTAATGGCCCGCCGCGTGGGGGAAGTACTCCGTACACCGCGTGCTGCTGGTGGCCAAGGCGGTCAAGCCTGTCGCATAGCTGTCGGTGTCGTAGTCGGCGATACTCAGGCCAGGCATGTCGCTGTTCGGTTGCCCATAGTTGATCCCCTCATGGTAGCCCTGGATCTGGTCGTGCGGCCCGTGATAGCGGTCCTCGTAGTTCGTGTCCAAGGGATTGCCACCGCAGTCAATGGGCAGGCCATCGGCGTTGAGGGTCTCCAGTTGGTAGGTGTCGCCCTCGATCTGCTCCAGGGTACGCACGGTGCCGATCGTGCCCTCGACCGTCGTGTCACTGGTCGTATTGAAGGGCGAGATGCCCCGACGGTTCCAGGTGCTGAACAGGTTGCCGTGGACGGTTGTATTCCCTGTCAGCCACAGGCGTCCTCGTCCCGCCACGGCGTAGTCGAGGACCTCGCGGTCTTTGGTCACGGCCACGTTCAGGGAGATCTGCCGCGAGGCCGTGCCGTCGGTGCCTGTGGACTGTATCTTGATCGTGCGTGGATCGGCGTCGTACCGGTAGAAGCGGATCGTGAAGACTTCGCCCACGACGCTGGTGCGCAGCGCGGGCGTCACCAGTTCGTCGCCGTCGCCCAGGGCATCGGTGAATCGGCCCGCCGCGGGCACGGTCTTTCCATCCAATCTGGTGGTCTCGACGTGCGAACACAGGCTGGCCCACGTCTGGTTGGCCTGGGTGTCGGAGACGGTTTTGGTACTCGTCCGGGCCAGGCCGGTCACTGTCTTGACCAGGTACTGGGCGCACTCGAGTCCCGACTGGGCGGCATGAAGAGCCCCATTGGCCTTGTGCTGGTTCGAGGACATTTGCACGCTCATACCCGACATCGCGCCCAGCCCAGCAGCCAAGGCGGAGAACATCACGAGAAAGACCATGGCGAGGACGAGGACCGCTCCGCGGCGGCCGCCTCTGATTTGGTGCACAACAGACATCTTCCCCCCCTGTGGAAAAAGGACCCGAATGCAACCGAGGCCCCGTGGTCTCGAAAGCGCTTCTATGGTCTACTCAAAGTATAACGCATGGCAACACTCGTGCAAAACCGGTGCGGTTGTTTCTGGACTCCTTGAACTCACTCCGACACGGGCGCAGGGGCCAGGTTCGGGCCGTTTGGATCCTCCGGCGTTTGCTCAATCCCTGCGGGAGCCGCTGCGAGGATGATCTCGACCGCCGGAGGTCGCGGGACACCCTTGGCGGGCGGCTCGTTGGGGTCTGCCGCGACGCGGATCGGGAGGATCGGCTGGACCTGGGCGCCAGGGAGCCGCGGGGACCGCACGGTGCCCTGGAAGATCACAAAGACGGCCAAGAGGGTCGTCAGCAGCATGAGTGTTCGCCAGGATGTTTCTTTCATGGTCACAGTCCTCCGGTCCGTTCGGAGCACCGCTTGGCGGTCCGGGCGGACCCGGCCCAAGCCGGCACTCCGAACGGGGGCCCTTTAGACGCCCTCGGAATACGTCCGCGGGTCTGGTTTGATGATGATCGGACTCGTGATGCCGCTCGGCAGCATCGCGTCTTCCTTCGGCGTAATGCAGATGACGCCAATGTCGCCCAATTCGGTCGTCTCCGAGCCGCCGTCGTTGAGCGTGGCACCGATGTTGGTCACGTAGCCGCTGGCGTACGCGCTCGCGTCGAACATGGAGATGATCGTCCCATAGATCTGGGCGTTGCCCCGGATGTCCACGATCCCCCCGACGATGGCGCCGGTCAGCACGTTGTTGTCGCTCTGCTGCGGGTTCGTGTTGCCGAGGTTCACGTTGAAGTGGGGCGCGAGGATCGTCGCCTCCTGGATGGAGGACTGGTTGTCGAACGTCGCCGCGCCCGTGAAATACAGGCAATTGTTGACCCAGTTGAATCCTTGCGGGACGTTCGTCACGATGGGACCCTGGAAGGTGCAGTTCTCGAACCGCACGTTGTTGGTGTACGACTTGGACGTGCTCGTTTTGGAGCTGTCAACGTACAGGACGTTCTGGAACGTGCAGTTCTTGAACAAGGCGTGCCGGTTGACCGGCAGGAGGACGTTGGAGAACGTCTGGTTCTCATACACGTGGCGCGTGAACGCGGTGCTGCCGCCGTCGCGTGGCTGGGAGTAGTTGCCGGCCGTGTGCGGGAAATACTCCGTGACTCGGCTGGTCGTCGGGGCCGCCGCGATCGTCGTTAGACCCGTCTTGTAGAGGTCGGTGTTGTAGTCGGCGATGTCCAGGCCGGGCAGGTCAGGGTTCGGTAGGCCATACTGGATGCCCTCGTGGTAGCCTTGGATCTGATCGTTCGGCCCGTGATAACGGTCGGTGTAGTTCGTGCGCAACGGGGCCCCGTTGACGTCGAGCGGCTGATCATTGGCATTAAGCGTTTCCAGTTGGAAGGTGTCCCCCTGGATCGAGTCGAGTGGGCGGACGGTGTTGATCTCGCCGAGAACCTTCGTGTCGCTGGTCGTGTTGAAGGGCGAAAGGCCGCGGCGGGTCCAGTTGTTGTAAATGCCCCCGTGGATCGTCGTATCGCCCGTGAGCCAGATGCGTCCGCGCCCCGCAATCGCATAGTTCAGGATCGAGCGGTCCTTGGTCACGGCCAGGTCCATGCCAATGAATCGTATGGCCAGGCCGTCCGTGCCGGTGGTTTGCGTCTTGATCGTGCGCGGAGCACCGTCGTAGCGGTAGAGCCGAATCGTGAACTGGCCGTTCGCCGTGCTGGCGCGCAGGGCGGGAGTCACCAACTCGTCACCGCTGCCCAGGGCATCGGTGAAGCGACATGCGGCGGGTACCGCTTTGCCGTCCAGGGCGGTCGCCTGCACGAAGGAGCACAGGTTCGACCACACCTGATTGGCCTGGGCATCGGTCACGTAATTGAGGTTCGTCTGCGGCAACGCCACGGTCCGGACCAGGTACCTGGCACATTCAAGTCCCGATTGGGCCGCATGGAGGGCCCCATTGAGCTTGTGCTGATTCGAAGCCATCTGTAGGTTCGCTCCCGACACCGTGGCCAGGGCGGCGGCCAGGGCCGAGAACATCGCGAGAAAGATCAGAGCGAGCAGGACCACCGCGCCGCGGCGGCCACCTCGGACTTGCTGCACGGCGGACATTTTCTTCCCCTTCGGAAAACGATCCGGTGCTGAATTGAGAAGACACTTCTATGCTCTACTCAGACCATAAGAAGTAGGCGGACCTTTGCCAAAGCGGCGTGGGATCATCCGGAATTGGGCGTGGGAGGATTGATTCGGGGGTAAACGCGAGGGGAGTCCGAGAAGGGTCGAGGGACCACGGCTCGGTCCCGTGGGGGCACATCGGCCGCAGGCACGGGCCCTTCGCTCCCGAGAGCGGCCCGGGTGCCGAATCCTGGCCCGGCCCTGTCAGCGGGCTAAGGGGGCGATCAGGTCCGGACTGACGGCCGCGGGAGCGGACATGGTCGCCGGCCGATCATCCGCGAGCCAGACGGCGCCCGCGCGGGCGGGTCTGATGTTCACGAGATACTGCAGTGCCACGACCGCGATCAGCAACTCCAGCGTCAGGACGAGAGTCCGCAGGGATACCCCGGGCCTCAGGTCACTCCTTGGCAGCTCAAATTGAAATCGGATGGTGCTCATGTTCATAGCTCACAACAGGTCTGGGAATTGGCCTCAGAGAGCAGGCTCCATGTTGGACGATGGGTCGTATCGCATGATGATCCTGGGCACAAAACCTGCGGGGATCTCCGTGAGCCCGGACCGATTGAAGAGTAGGTCGAAATTGTCGCCGACCGTCATCGGTGCGGAGAGGGAGTCGATCAGGGAGCCATGGATTATGCCGTTGCCATGACCCCGGAGTTCGACGCCGTTGCCGGCGATCGTCCCGCTCGGCGGGTTCTGCAGCGCTGTGGCGTGTTTCATCTTTCCCCCCTGTCGGATACTGAACCCGCGCAGGATATTACGGCAAACTCCGAGGGCTCTACAGAGAGCATACGGAGAATTGTGCCGTCGGCCAAGGCGGAGAATCCGGCGCGAAAACTCAAAGCGGGCACGACCACCCGACGGCGGCCGCGCAGGATTCGTCGCACGGCAGGCATTTTCCTCCCCTTCGGAAAACGACCAGGTGCTGGGCTGAGAAGGAACTTCTAGGCTCTACGCAAAACATAAGAAGCAGACGGACCTATGCCAAAGCCGCGCCGGCGCACTACAAATCGGGCGTTCGGGGTGAGTTACGGGCAAACGATAGGGGAGTCAGGGAATGGTAGGGGGAGGGCCGGGCAGTCCCGCAGGTGCGAGTCCGGCGGGGGCAGGGGCCCTTCGTTCCCGAGAGCGATCCGGGCGGCGAACCTTGGCCCTGCCTTTCCAGTGGGCTAAGGGGCTATCGGGTTCGCACCGGCTTCCGCGGGAGCGGACAGGGTCGCCGGGCGATCGTTCGCAAGCCAGATGGCGCTGGCCTGGGCGGGTCGGCTCGCCGCGACATACTGCAGGGCGACGACCGCCACGAGCAGCTCCAGCGTCAGGATCAGAGTGCGGAGGGACACTCGCGGCGTCGTGCCGCTCCTTTGCTGCCTGGATTGACGCTTTGTGATCCTCATGTTTGTGACTCACCGCAGGTTCGGGTATCGGACTCAGAGTGCGGGCTCGGAGTAGGACGATGGATCATACTGCAGAACCGTCCTGGGTACGAAGCCGGCCGGTATTTCCGTGAGGCCGGAGCGATTGAACCTGAGATCGCTGTTGCCCGTCATCTCCAGGGGGGCGGTGCTGTAGTTGATGATGGAACCGTAGATTGTCCCTCCAGCGTTGCCATAAAAGCGCAGCCCGTTGGCGGCGATCGCGCCACTCAGAGTGCCGAAATTGCCGCCGAAGGAGGCTTTGAAGCCCGGTGCCAGCAGGAACGTGCCCGTCTGGCTGTGCAGTCCCGCAAACTTCTCCTCTTGCGGCAACTGGGTGATGGGATGGGCCGTGACGTTGCCCGTGAAGTTGAGCTGGTTGGCGCCGGAGTTGTCGGTGCTGCTGCCGTTCGTGACGATAATGGCCGTGATGTTCAGGTTTCCGGAGAACGAGACCACGTTGGGCGTCTCAACGAAGACGACGCCCTTCAGAGTCATGTTGCCTGAGAAACTCGGGTTGCGCCCCGCTGGGATCCGGAGGTTCTCGTAAGTGCGGTTGGACGTTGGGTCTGTGGGGCTGAGGGTGTGGCCATGTGCGCCGGTGGCATACGAGAAGAAGGAGGCCGGGTTCATATCCGGGAACTCGCTCGGCGGCACGCCAAAAGTGACATGGTCCATGGCGCCCGCGCCGCGCTCGCCGCCGATGCTGTAATTGCCCTGCAAGTGGACATTCGCCAGACTGTTGCGGATACTCACCTCGCCGCCCATCGAGCAGTTTCCGATGATCGACAAGGCCAGCAGGTCGTCACAATCGATGTACGCATTGGCTTCGACGTCAAGGGTGTAGCCGTCCAAGTCGACGTTGCCGGTCAGATTCAGAGGTCCCTTTGTGGCGACGCCGAAGTCGAAGACGTTGTCGGCCCGCTGCGTGAAGACGAGATTAGAGCGAACCGTGCGGTCGAGCGACGCATAGTGGCCGGTCACCTCGAGCTGGACGTTGTTAACGTCGATCGAGGTCAGGACCGCGGAGAAGCTCTGGCCATTGCTCGAAAGCAGGGGGACATCGGAAATCGTGATGGTCGAGCCGTCCAGAACGGGCGCGATGTTCGTCACCCCAGCGTTCGTCAGTTCGGTCTGCAAGGTAGCCGCCAACTGGTTGAATCGCTGTTCCGGCGTGCCGGACAGCACCATCTTGCTCATCCAGTAGCGCACGACTTCCAGGCCGGATTCCGCAGAGCCACGTGTCACATCCGCCTTGCGGGAATTCTCGGCAAGTTGGACGCTGGTGCCGGAGAACGTGGCCATGGCGGCGGCCAGGGCGGAGAACATGGCGATGAAAATCAGTGAAAGGACGAGTGTGGAGCCGTGCCGGTTCCGGTCCGCGAGCATGTTGGCGCGTTTCATTTTCCCCCCTGTGCGATATTGAAGCAACGCAGGATACTGACGCAAACTTCGATGGCTCCACACAGAGTATACGCAGAATTGTGCCGGCGGCCAAACGGGAACCGGGAAGTTGTCTGTTCGCCGTTCTCCGTTGACAGTCAACTGATGACAGATGACTGTCAACGGGCGACTTATCGGGCGTTCTCCTGCTCGGCAAAGTAGGAGCTGCGGGCGAACGGGGCGGACAGGACCCAGGCAAAGCCGATCTCAGTTGCCCGGTCCTTCCACCAGGCGAACTTCTCCGGCGGCACGTACTCGACGACATCCAACGCGTCTTTCGACGGCCGGAGGTACTGGCCGATGGTGATGCGGTCGCACCCCACGGCGCGCAGGTCCCGCAGAACCTGTTCGACCTCCAGGTCCGTCTCACCCAAGCCGAGCATGATCGAGGACTTCGTCTGGATCGCCCTATATCGGTCCTTCGCCCTTCGAAGCAGGCGCAGCGATCGCTCGTAATCGCCGCCGGCCCGGGCCAGCGGATAGAGCGACGGCACGGTTTCCACGTTATGCGCAAAAACGAAAGGCAGGGCGTCTTGGAGGATATCCAGCGCCTGCTCCTGATGGTCTTTGAAGTCCGGCGTGAGGATCTCGAAACGCACGCCAGGGCACTGTCGCCGGACTTCGTTGATGCAGTCGCGAAAGTGCCCCGCGCCGCCGTCCGGCAGGTCATCGCGATTGACGCTGGTGAGGACGAGATATTTGATGTCCATCCGCTTGGCCATCTCGGCCAATCGGGCCGGCTCGGTGGGGTCGGGCGGTTGAGGTCTGCCCGTGGCCACGGAGCAGAATCCACAATTCCGCGTGCAGACGTTGCCCAGAATCAGGACGGTGGCGGTCCCTCGCCCCCAGCACTCGCCCCGGTTGGGGCAATTCGCATTCGTGCAGATCGTCTCCAGTCCCAGTGATGCCAGGGTGTCGTGGGTATGCTGAAACTCATGCCCCGCCGGCCAAGGCCGTCGCAGCCACGGCGGCAGCTTTCCCGCCTGCGGACTCATGATTCCCTCTTCGCAGGGTGAGCATCCGGGCATGCTTGTCCTAAGTGACGGATCAGGAGCCCGCTCAGTTCCCTCTTGATTTGCTGCAGGTTGTGCGCTTTGCCCGTTTCCTTCTGCACGGAGGTCATCTGTACGCCATCGAGTCCGCACGGAATCATGAGTTGGAAGATGCTCAGGTCATTCTGGACGTTGATCGCCATCCCGTGGCAGGTCACGAAGCGGGAGACGCGCACGCCGAGGGAGGCGATCTTTCTCTCCCCGACCCACAGCCCGGGAAATCCCTTCCGGCGTCCACTCGCCACGCCCAGCCCGGCGAGCAACGCAATCCCGATAGTCTCCAGCGTCCGCACATACTCATTGATATCCAGCCGCAGCTCCTGCAAGTGCACAATGGGATAGAACACCAACTGGCCGGGATTATGCGCCGTAGCCCCGCCGCCGCGACGAATCTCCACGAGATCGATGCCGCGCCGAGCCAGTTCTTCCTCTCCGATCAGGAGCTTGTTCGCACTCTTGCGCGCGCCGAGCGTGATCACCGCCGGATGCTCGACGATCAAAACTGTATCACCGATCTGATTGCTTCTCCGCTGCTCCTGCAATTGATGTTGCAGGGCCAGCACTTCGCGGTAATCCGCCAGCCCGCAATCGCGAACGGCGAGGCCAGCGCCTGTCTTCTCTTCCGTCAGTTCTTTCATCTCGACCATTCTACCGCATTTCGTCTTGATTGCACGCTTTCGATGGCGAATCGAGCTTCTGCCGCTGCCAATCGGGTGCACCGGAAAAGACTGGCACTCATGGGGGGGACCTGCTATGATCTTCGATGAAGAGTTCAACCCAGCAGTCTGCGTTGATATTCGAATGGCGAGGAAACAGGAGTCTGGGAATCATGGCCGTGCGATTCCACCCACATGCCAGACAACGGATGGCTGAGCGTGGTGCGAGCGAGGCTGAGGTTCTGGCGGCGGTTCGCGAGGGCGAGCGCTTGAGGCTAACTATGGCAGGGCGGGCTTTCGTAGGAATTTCGTCTTTGAGCGGGAGTGGCGAGGTCGGTTCTACAGGATGAAACAGGTGGAACTCTACGCGGTTCCCGAAGGTCAGGACTGGCTGGTGATTTCCGTGATCGTGCGGTATTTCTGAGGGAAAAGCAAATGAAGCTTACATACGACCCGCGATACAACATCGCTTACATACGCTTTCACGAGAAACGAACGGAGGTGGAGTCGCTGCGGATCAGCGACGAGTTGGTGGTGGATGTGGCGCCCGACGGAACGGTTTACGGCATAGAACTCCTGAACGCGAACGAGCAGTTGCAGCGGGAGGACATGGGCGAACTGATCGTCGTCAACGAAGCCACCGGCGAACACACGAATCTGCCCTTGATGAAGAGCAAGTCAGGATAACCGGCCGACTTTGACACGTATCGCTCGTTTGACAGGTGCGACAAAGGGCTGTGAGCGATGCCCGCAGCCCCTGGACGCATGTGATTTGCGAGACTTCTCTACGTTGTCCTGCGGCGGAGCCGCCAGCCGGCACAGCTCAGGCCAATGGCTCCGAGAAGCGCGGCGCCCGGCACCGGGACAGGAGAGACATCGGCGAAAGTCATGATCTCCTCAACGTCGGCCCAGTGAGTCCCGCCTACCACCTCGTACTTAACGTATCGGAGAGGATCGCCGGATAGCATGTACGTGTCGCTGTAGATGCTCGGGTCCGTATCTTCGGCCCACGAATCGGAGGCGATCGGGGTCCAATTGGCTCCGTCCGTACTGGTGTAAAGGTTGTAGACGTTCGTGTAGCCGAAGAAGGGGCCTCCGATCGACGGCAGGCCGGAGACAGTAATTTGGCCAACGGGATACGCACTCTGGAGGTCAACAACCAGCCAATGAGGATTGGATGGAGTGGCGTGTTCGCCAGCGCTCCAGTGGGATAGACCTGGAATGGCTCCGTCAATGGCAAGCTGCGGTGGCCGTTGCGACCAAGACGCATCTGCTGAGGCGATGCCGTATATCGGTGCAATATTCGTCAGGTCGCCATAGCTGACCGAGACAATCGCCAGAGACACAAGTAAGACGGGCCATAATGGTGGATTGGAACGGCTTCTCATTGTCATCCTCCCTATCTGTGAGACAGGTTCTCATACCTGTCTCCCGCAAAACCGTAATGTTTCCGCGCGGCATAACAGATAACGCCTGCCTGCACGTGCACAGTGATCTGTCTCCGTCTTCTCGTGGCGGTCCTTGCCTGCTTCCCGATGATCCTTGGCACTCTCGTTCATAGTGTACAAGCGATTATATGGGGGGGGGTAATCTGTGAAGCAGAAAATCGACGATTTACTAGCCCAAGTTACGCTGTTGCGAGATTCTTTTAAGGATTTTCGAGACGGAGTCGTCGTTTCTGGATCATCCGCGGAGGTTTTGGGTTGGAAAGCCGATGTAGTGAAGACCCGGCCTCTTGCCTGCCGGCAGGAAGTCTGCGATCCTTCAGAAGGTCCGTCCACAAGACCGTCAAGGATCGACGAGGTACTTACGACGCTGCATCCGCAAGAAGAACGGCAAGCCGCATACCTATTGGGCTTTGGTGGAGTCCTATCGCACGGCCCGGGGCTCCCGGCAGCGGCTGGTGGTCTATGTGGGCGACCTGAAGAAGTCTGAGCAGAGCGGTTGGGCCCAATTGGGCCGGCGGCTGGAAGGCCAAGCGCGTCCGGCGCGGTCGTTGTTCGATCCGCCGCACTATGAGGACCCGGCAGATACAGAATCCATCGAGGTCCAACTCCAAGGCGTGCGCTTCGAGCGGCTGCGGGACTTCGGAGAGGTTTGGCTGGCCTGGGGGCTGTGGCGGTTGCTGGGGCTCGATACCTTGTTGGCCGCGAAGATGCCGGACGGTCGCGAGGAGATTCCCTGGGCGACCGTGGCGGCGATCCTGACGCTCGCGCGGTTCTGCACGCCGTGCAGCGAGTTGCACATTGAGGACCACTGGTACGCCCGCACGGCGTTGGAGGACCTCTTGGGCGTCCCGGCCGAGAAGGTCCATACGGATCGTTTGTATGCCGGTTTGGATCGGCTGCTCGAACACAAAGAGAGCATGGAGAAGCACCTCAAGGAGCGGCTGGGGGACCTGTTTGAGTTGAAGTATGAGCTGCTGTTGTACGACGTGACGAGCACATACTTCGAGGGTCTGTGCGAAGCCAACCCGATGGCCCAGCGAGGCTACTCGCGCGACAGTCGGCCCGATTGCCTGCAGGTCTGTCTCGGCCTGGTGGTAACGGAAGACGGGCTGCCGTTGGGCCATGAAGTCTTCGACGGCAACACCCACGACTCGAAGACGCTGGAGACGATCGTGAAGGCGATGGAGGCCAAGTACGGCCAGGCCCAGCGCATTTGGGTCGTGGATCGGGGCATGGTCAGCGAAGCGAATCTGCGGTTCCTGCGGGACCGGGGCGGTTCGTACCTTGTGGGCACACCCAAAGCCCGGCTGCGTCAGTTCGAGCCCTACCTGACGGAGAAGGACTGGCAGGAGGTGCAGGAAGGAGTCGAGGTTAAGCTGGTCGCCGGTCCGGAGGGGCAAGAGGTTTTTGTCTTGGCCCGCAGCCGAGATCGCCGGCAGAAAGAACAAGCGATGCACCAGCGGTTCCAGGAGCGGATCGAAACGGCGTTGCAAAAGATGCAGCAGTCCGCCGCCACGGGACGGCTGAAGGACTTGGCCGTGGCCCAACGACGCTGGGGCCGTCTCCAGCAGCGGTACTGGCGCGCCGCCCGAGCCTTCGAGGTGAAGATGACGCCGCTGGACCCTCCCGTGGGAAAGGCTAAGATAAAGATAACCTATAGCCACAATACGTCGTGGGACGACTGGACCGGTTTGTCCGAGGGCTGCTACCTGTTACGCACCAACCTCACCGGGATCGACGCCCCGACCCTCTGGAAACGCTACATCCAGTTGACCGAGGCGGAATGGGCCTTTCGGATCACCAAAGATGAATTGGTGATCCGTCCGATCTGGCACCAGAAACCCGAACGCGTCAAGGCGCACATCCTGGTGTGCTTCCTGGCGTACGTGCTCTGGAAGACGCTGGGCCAGTGGATGCAGCGCTCCGGGTTGGGCGAGGCCCCACGCACCTTACTGCTGGAGTTGGCGAAGATCAAGAGCGGCGACGTGGTTCTGCCGGTCCGCCGCCCGGCCCACCCCCCGCAGGGCGACCCGGCTCCTGTGCCGGAGCGCGTGGTCCGGCTCCGCTGTGTCACCACTCCGGACGAAGCCCAGAAAGTGTTGCTCCATCGCCTGGGTTTGACCCTGCCGCAGCGGCTCCGCAGGATCGACGAGTTGATACCAATGTAGTGAAGACTTTTTCCGAAAAACGCCCCTGGCGCTATCAAGAAGGCCTATCTGCTTCCCAAACTGCGTAACTTGGGTTAACCCGCAACAACTGAAAACGATTTCCATATAATTGGGACGGCGTGACGCAACCCTCGAAAATCAAGAGGATTACGTCTCGTGCAAAGACGCAAAGATCGCCAAGGGTAAAGCGATTCTTGTCTTGTTTGACGCCTGCGACAAAAGTCGCAGTGTCACGGAATTTGCGATAAATACTGATTGTGTATGGATTTATGTTAGTTTTTGACTTGACATGGCAAACGCAGGGATTATCCTGTAAGTCGTTATCACCCCAGGACTTGGA